>NZ_JAFNPG010000037.1:0-78316 GCF_026535815.1 Snodgrassella sp. B3088 | reverse complement strand
CCTACATCCACCCTGTCAACTACTTCCTCCGCTTATTTTTATCCAATACACCAAACCACTGTTCTAATAAGATTTATTTTTACCGCTTTCGCCCCGATATTGGTCTTCTTTCAGTCATTTAACTCAATACCTTTGTGATTTGACTGTTGTAGTGCTTTGACTTTTCTTTTTTCTGTTTATGGCTTTTAGAAACGGCAATTACTATTTTTGTCCGTTAAATTAAGCCTGCTAAAGTATATTCCTTACTAGGCTTTTTATAAGTTGATGCTTTTTCACCAGCAATTCGTCTGATGGTTATGCACGCGTGTTTTGCATTTGCTCAAGCATATGCACTATTTCATCTAGTTACCTGCAAATTAAATTAGGTCGAAGGTACAGTGATAATACTGACGATATGGTCGCGCTCTGTCAGTAGTCTATTATGTATTGTTTTTATTATGACAAAATTGTGGATGTGTTTTTTGATTTTGCCGCTTGAGAGTAGTTTTGAACGTGGTAAACAAATTGTACAAAACATAAAGCATATTATTTCTCATAAGTTGCATCCTATGAAAGTACAATCAATTGTTGAGAATAGGAGTATTACGCGAAAAGATATTTATCCTGTGCGTAAGCATGTTACTGGAATGAGATATTCTGATTCTCTTTTAAAAAAATTGAGAAAAATATTAAAAATAATAAAGTAAGGCAGCAAATTTTGGTAGTGTGAATATACCGCAGGCTGTATTTCCTGCTGTTCTGGATATTAGCTGTTTTTATTTGTAGGCTGTTTATTAATTTTAAGGGGGAACAGAGAATGTTCTATTTATCTGATGCTGAACTGGACAGGCTGTTAGTGGACGATGTTGCATATGGTGATTTAACGACACGGGCTTTGGGTGTGGGTGACCGTTTAGGACAGATGACGTTTTGTCGGCAGATGGCCGGTCGGGTAAGTGGTGTGGCTGTGGCTGTAAGGTTGTTGCAAAAGCTGGCTCTGGATGTGGCGGCTCATGTGAAAGATGGGGAAGATGTGGCTGCAGGTACTGTATTAGTGACGGCTTCCGGCGCAGCAGAAAAGCTGCATTTGGGCTGGAAAGTGGTACAAAATGTGCTGGAATGGTGTGGCGGTGTGGCGCAATATATGGCGCAGATGGTGACCACGGCTCAGACTATTAATCCACTGGTACAGATTGCCTGTACGCGCAAAAGTATTCCCGGCACTAAGACGCTGGCAATTGTGGCGGTGATTGATGGTGGGGGGATTTTACATCGTGCAGGTACGGCTGAATCGGTGTTGTTATTTGCCAATCATCGCCGTTTTTATGCAGAACCCGATAACTGGGATGCTATGGTGACTAAACTCCGGCGGTCTGCGCCGGAAAAGAAGATTATTGTTGAAGCAGATAATATTGAAGAGGCTGTGGCTGCTTTAAATGTACAGCCTGATATTGTGCAATTGGATAAGTTTTCACCGGAACAATTTGCTTTGGTAATGCAGCAAGCTCAATCGCTGGCACCGAGGTGTTTGCTATCAGCAGCAGGAGGAATTACGTTAATGAATGTGGCGGATTATATGCGTGCTGGCGCGCTATTATTGGTAACTTCTGCGCCCTATTGTGCGCCACCGATAGATATTAAGGTACGTTTACAACCTATTTGAGTTGAATTTCAGTCGAAGTTATGGCTCAAGGGTTGGTTCTGTAATATCGACCCCGCTTATGCAATGCTTTGCTTGTTTTTGTATTTTATTTGGTTTAACGATGGCTAAGATGGTGTGTTTTGGTGATGTCAGCTTAGCCATCGTTTTTTATCTACCGTATAAGCCTGAAGACTGGTTATTTATCCAGCCCTTGCTGCACCATATGTGCTGCTCGGATTACGGCTTTAGCTTTATTCTGAGTTTCTTGCCATTCCAGTTCTTCATCAGAGTCAAATACGATGCCGCCCCCGCTTTGTACAAAAAGAGTGTTATTTCTGATAACTCCGGTACGGATGGCGATACATAAATCCATGTCACCAGAAAAACTTAGATAGCCGGCTGCGCCACCATAGATACCACGTTTATTTGGTTCTAGCTCTTCGATAATTTCCAGAGCACGCACTTTGGGTGCTCCTGATAGTGTTCCGGCTGGAAAAGTTGCGGCGAGTACATCTAGATTGGAAATGCCATCCTGTAACACACCCTCAACGTTGGAAACCAGGTGCATGACATGAGAATAACGCTCAATAACCATTTTATCGGTCACTTTTACTTGTCCTGTTTTGCTGATGCGCCCGACGTCATTGCGACCAAGATCAATTAGCATAACATGCTCAGCTACTTCTTTAGGGTCGTGGCTCAGTTCCTGTGCCAGCGCCTGATCTTCTTCCGGTGTTTTTCCACGAGGCCGAGTACCGGCAATGGGACGTACGATAACGTTGTTCTGTTCTCGCCGCACCAGAATTTCCGGTGAAGAACCAACCACATGAAAATCGTCAAAATGGTAATAAAATAAATAAGGTGAAGGATTTAAGGTGCGTAAAGCACGATAGAGACTGAGTGGATTGTCATGAAAAGGCATACTTAGGCGCTGGCTAGGCACGACTTGCATGCAATCACCATCAAGAATGTATTCCCGTACTTGCTTAACATAATTTTTGTACTGCTCAGCACCGGTTTCTGGTACAGCTTCTGTACGCTTGCTACCAAGAGAAAGGGGTAATTGTACGCTTTGACGCAGAGCGGTACGGAGTTCCTCAAGCCGTGACTTTGCCTGTTGATAACCGTCTTTTTTGCTGGTATCTGCATAAACAATCAGGTAGATTTTACCGGATAGATTATCTACTACGGCCAGCTCTAAGGAAAGTAATAAAAATATATCTGGTGTCCCTATGGGGTTAGGTTTATCTGCTTGTTTTAGACGGTGAGCAATCTGCTCGAAATGGTATATTGTTTCGTAACCAAAATAGCCAACTAGTCCTCCGGTAAAGCGAGGCAAATTCGGAATAGCAGGTGTTTTATAACGGGACTGAAATTGGTTGATAAAAGGCAGTGGATTACCCTGATATGTCTCAACTAGCTGCGCTTGCTGATATACATTGGTGGTTTGCCCAGATATTTTCAAATAGGTATCACAGGGTAGACCTATAAAAGAATAACGTCCAAACCGCTCGCCGTTTACTACAGATTCGAGCAGGTAGCTGAATGGTTTGTTTGCTAATTTAAGATAGAGCGATAAGGGGGTATCCATGTCGGCTAACACTTCCTGCACTAAAGGGATATGCGTATAGCCGGCTGCAGTCTGTTGCTGGTATTCAGCTAGGGTAATCATGATATTTATTTGGTCTGTGTATTGATATGCTTGCTCAGAATAATGATGCTTTTAAACTATTGTTTTTTACTGATTCATATCATAGCGTAATTCATAATGAAAAGCATTTTTTACGCAGGCTTTTTTGTTATGACATGCACGTAGGAGAGATGACTTAATATACTGTTATTTGGAGTGAAATCAGACTTGTCAATAAAAAAGCTGCCGTTTGATGGGCAGCTTTTTTGCTGGTTTACTCGTCAACTGGTGCTTCACCGTCAGTTTCGTCCAGTTGCCCTTCGGTATTCTGCGCAGTGATACCGACTTTGTTGCGAATTTTAAGATTGATTTCATTGGCAATTTCTGGGTTGTCTTTAAGCCACTGGCGTACATTATCTTTACCCTGACCAATTTTGCTGCCATTGTAGCTGTACCAAGCACCAGCTTTTTCAACGATACCCAGTTTAACACCAATATCTATCAGTTCTCCCTCCCAGCTTACGCCTTCGCCATATAAAATATCAAATTCGGCTTGCTTAAACGGTGGAGCAACTTTGTTTTTAATCACTTTCACGCGTGTTTCGTTACCAATGACGTCATCCCCTTTTTTAATCTGGCCGATTTTGCGGATGTCTAATCGTACGGATGAGTAAAATTTAAGTGCATTACCGCCAGTCGTGGTTTCAGGGTTTCCAAACATTACGCCGATTTTCATGCGAATCTGGTTGATAAAGATAACCAGTGTGTTGGTTTTTTTAATGTTACCAGTTAATTTGCGTAAGGCCTGACTCATCAGACGAGCCTGTAAACCAACATGGCTGTCACCCATTTCGCCTTCGATTTCAGCTTTAGGTACCAGTGCAGCGACGGAGTCAACGACAACCATATCTACACCACCACTGCGTACCAGCATGTCACAGATCTCCAGAGCCTGTTCACCGGTATCCGGTTGGGAAACCAATAATTCTTCAACTTTTACACCTAGTTTACGTGCATAGATGGGGTCAAAGGCATTTTCGGCATCGATAAAGGCGCAGGTACCTCCACCTTTCTGACATTGAGCAATGGCTTCTAGACAGAGTGTGGTTTTACCGGATGATTCTGGACCGTAGATTTCTACAATACGACCTCTGGGTAGGCCACCTACGCCCAAAGCCAAATCTAGTCCAAGTGAACCGGTAGAAATGACTTCAAGGTTTTCATCAGTATGGCTGCCATCCATTTTCATGATGGAACCTTTACCAAAACTTCTTTCTATTTGGGCTAGGGCCGCAGCCAGTGCTTTGCTTTTTTCATCTGACATGATGTTGTGCTCGCCTGTTTATAATTGATTAAATAAATCAATTATCGCATAAGGTTCTGGTCAGGTGTTTAGCAAAAGTTTAGTTATGCTATGTATTTGAATTTTACAGTTTTGTTATTGTCTGCTGTGAGTGGAAATGTCCGACTGCTGCCTGTTTTCCACTTATGAAGTTATTTCCTCAGAATAATTTTTTACGAATTTTTATTGATTGCAGACGGTTGTCAGTCAAGTTTATAAGAGGTTGATAAAGATGATACACTATTGTCTTACTTTAGTAACTTTGTTGTTGCTATGACTTTTACATGATGGCCGGATAGCGGTTGTTAGGTTGTCTTTCACAATGCTGACATTTGTTCAGTAATTAGTTCTATCGAATTCGTTACAGTTGCTTGTCATTGCTGGCAGCAGCTGGGGGTTGTCTTATATGAATGCTTTTGCCAATTTGGGCTTATCTCAGGAAATTGTCTCTGCACTTTCTGATCAGGGCTATCAGGAACCTACGCCTATCCAATCTGCCGCTATTCCAAAGGCTTTGGCTGGTGCGGATTTACTTGCGGCAGCACAAACCGGTACTGGAAAAACCGCAGCATTTATGCTGCCGAGTCTGGAGCGACTAAAGTGTTATGGAAATACCAGTACTTCTCCGGCGATGCATCCGGTACGTATGTTGGTACTGACACCTACGCGTGAACTGGCAGATCAGATTGACCAGAATGTACAGGGGTATCTAAAAAATCTGTCTTTACGCCAGACGGTTTTGTTTGGTGGTATGAATATGGAAATCCAGAAACAGAATTTACGTCAGGGCTGTGAAATTGTCATTGCTACAGTAGGACGTCTGCTGGATCATGTTCAGCAAAAAAATATTCAACTGAACAAGGTGGAAATTGTGGTGTTGGACGAAGCAGACCGTATGCTGGATATGGGGTTTATTGATGATATCCGCAAAATTATGCAGATGCTGCCACCGCAACGGCAAACACTACTGTTTTCAGCTACTTTTGCACCGGCAATTCAGCGGCTGGCACAGGATTTCATGCATCACCCTGAGAAAATTCAGGTAACAGCACAAAATACCACTTCGGCCAATGTGGAGCAACATATCATTGCATTGGATAGTGGACGCAAACGTTCTCTTCTGCAACGGCTGATATGCGACCTGAACATGAATCAGGTAATTGTATTCTGCAACACCAAGCAAAGTGTTGATCAGGTCAATCGCGAATTAAACCGACGGGGTATTACTGCACAGGCAATTCATGGTGATAAATCGCAGCAAACACGTCTGGAAACACTGGCTCAATTTAAGGAAGGCAGTTTACGTGTTCTGGTGGCTACTGATGTGGCGGCTAGAGGACTGGATATTGCCGAACTGCCTTTTGTAATTAATTATGAACTGCCACTGAATGCTGAAGACTATGTACACCGAATAGGACGTACGGGACGTGCCGGCGCAGAAGGCGTGGCCATTTCATTAATGGATGAGCAGGAACAGAAAGTATTCGGTGCGATAAAGGAATTGACCGGAAATGACCTTTTAATAGAGCGGATTGAGGGTTTTGAGCCACGTTGGTGGGAACAGACCCCATCAGAAAATAAGGCTGTACAGACATCCTCCGTGAAAGTGGAAAGTAATAATCACACACCACACCAGCATCAACGCAATAGCAAATTTAATTCAGAAAACAATAATAGAGGATTGGACAATAAGGATGTCAGTGTGACTTGCCAGCAGATTCCTGGCCGAGCACGTCGCTTTAGTCGGCATAATCATCCGCAATGTGCCCTGTTGCAACCTAATTATGGCGCTCGAAAAACGAAAATCCGTATTTAGAGAGAATTTAATTCTTTGATATATTTATTGTTTTAACATCTACTCTATTTGCAAATGAGTAAATTGTGAAAAAATTTGGGAATTAATCCAACTATAGGTATAATGCGCTGCTGTGGCGGGTCTCCTCGCATGGTTATTTAGGACAACGGGTCAGGTGCGGAAGCAAGCAGCCCAGCTTAAAGCGACCAGTGCCGGGGGTCTGGCTCGCCACCCTCATCTCTAATAAATTCTATCTTTTATTTCCTTATTCTCCTTTTCATCAATTGATTATTGTATTTACTCTGCTGCTTTGTTAATCTGCATCAATCTGATTACAACAAGAGTTAACACAATGAATATTCGATACTCTTCCTATTTGTACGCAATAATACTGTCTGTTAGTGGTTTTAATTCCATGGCAGAAGGACTGAATTATGGTGTCGTTGAGTTAACCGCAGATGCGAAACAAGTTGTAGCTCGCGATGAAATGGTGTTGCTACTCAAAATTCAGCAGCAGGGTATAAACAGGCAACAAGTAAGCAGTAACGTTACTAATCAATTGAATCAGGTTTTGGCCATTGCTCGCCGGCATGAGGATTTCAATACCACTCAGCTAACCCGCAGGGTTGAGCCTAGATTTGATTATCAAAAAGATAAGAGAATAGACAATGGCTGGCAGGATTTTGCCCTGATACAAATTAAAAGTACTAATTTATCTGCTCTAAATCGTTTTGCTGCTGAAGTACAGAAAGTGGCAGCGATTGAAGGTATTGATTATCAGGTTGCAGATGCTACTCTGCACAATAATGAAGCAAAATTGACCCAGCAGGCCATTGCCCTTTTTCAGCAGCGAGCCCGACAGATCACTCATGATTTAGGTGGACATGGATACAAAGTAGTGAATATGAGTATAGGCAGCAGCCAGAGCGGTCGAAATTATAACTCTTATGCTAGCCCTATGATGATGAGCCAAGCTAGTAACTCTGCTCCAATTCAGGACGTTGCAGCTGGAGAAACCCAATTAACTCTAAACATTAATGGAAAGATACAGGTGACCGGATTACCCTAATCTCGCTTCAATGCTCTTTTAACTATATCCATGTTATTGACTTTAGTTGAATACGAAAGATAAAAGAAAAGCCAGCTCGAATGAACTGGCTTTTCTTTTAAACTGGCACGCCCACGGGGAATCGAACCCCGGTTACCGCCGTGAAAGGGCGATGTCCTAACCGCTAGACGATGGGCGCGGATTTGGTGCACCCGGAGCGATTCGAACGCCCGACCCTCTGGTTCGTAGCCAGATACTCTATCCAACTGAGCTACGGGTGCGTGAAAGATGTGCAGTATAGGCAACATTGACTCCAGTGTCAATACTAGCGATGCTCAAAAAAAATTAATAATAGGCAATGTATTGTTTTGATGAAAAAGAATTCTTTGATTTAAGGGTGTTGAATACAGGATTAAATATGCATTTTATATAGTTTATTAGCTGTACTTGCATTCATTTTAAGATAAAATACTTATTCTTTATGCGTTATTTGTTTGCGTCATGAATCATGCTGTCAATTATGACGCCGCTGCATTTACGGAGCTGGCAGCGGTTTTGTTCACGCTGCCGTTGCCAGTTGCGATTGTTGATCTGGAAACCACCGGTGGTCACTTTGAAAATGACCGGATTACTGAAATAGCCATTTTGAGGTTTCATGAAGGTTGTATCAGCCGGCATCAGTGGCTAATTAATCCACAGCTGCCTATTAGCGAATTCATTACTCAGTTAACCGGCATCAGTAATGAAATGGTGCAGGATAAGCCAGTTTTTACTGATATTGCCCCAGAATTATTACCCTTATTAAGAGGGCACTTACTGGTCGCTCACAACAGCCGCTTTGATTACACTTTTTTGCGCCATGCCTTTGCCCACTGCCAGATTAACTTTGCTGCCCCTACCCTGGACACTGTGCCTTTTTCACGCAAATTGTATCCGCAATATTTTAAGCATAATCTAGACAGCATTATTGAACGCTTTGCAATTAAGATTGATGCTGCAAAACGCCATCGGGCAATGGGTGATGTCATAGCTCTAGCTGAATTTTTACAATACAGCTTAAAAGAAAAAACCATATCAGTTTGGATGACCCACTGGCAAACATTGATTAAACCTGGTTTTCTGCCTTCATGGCTTCAATCAGAATTACGCCAGCAGTTGTATTCTTTACCAGATTGTGCAGGTCTGATTCTATGGCAGCCAAATCAGCAGGAAAACACCAAAATAAGGTTAGTGGAACGTGCATTTACTGATATGTGCACGCTACTCCAGCATAAAAATACTTTAAAAGATTGGTCGCTAGCTAGAAGCGTAGATTTTATTCCTTCAGTAAGTACATTGCATGCAGTTTGGCTGCAAGGCTATTATTTGTTGCATCATGGATATAGTTGTACGGATGCAAAAAGTGCACCAGCGAAATGGTATACAGTTACTTTTGTTCCAAACTTTCATGGTCAGCTGCAGGCTCGGATTGTTCACCTCAGAGAAGGGATCCTTTCTCAACCACCGTTTGGATTATTTGTTCATCCACGGGCAGCCAAGCGAGCACTGGCAGAATGGGCTCGCCAGTATGATTTGTGTCCGGCGGTGCTGGATATAACGCCACAAAGTCTTGCCCAAGATGAACCCTGCCCTAAACAGGCAGCAGGATTATGTGATGGTAATTGCCGACAGGATGCTGCTACCCAGAAACACAATAAGCTGGTTTTAAAGTATGCGCCGTTATTACCAGTTTGTGACTGGGGCAAATGGCACCAGTTGCAGCTGACTGAAATTGATGCTGTTACCGGTAACAACGTAATCATTGAAGCTCAGGCAGGTTGCATTCGACTGGATGAACAACACTGGTACTTCCATCCTCTGCTACCAAAACTTCTTAAGCAACGGCTGAAAAAACCTACAAATATTAAGTTTATCTGTTAAGGAAATAAAGCAGCAGGTTGTATTTATGAGCTGTCACAACCAGCTGCTTTCAGTAATATGATAATTTTGTATTCAAGATTTGCTTTGCTGTAAGTCTTCGTTTTTAGTTGTCGCTATATTGTCCCGAACGGAATTTTTGGGCTGAGTCAGCTGTTCATGCGTGTGAACAACATTGGGGCCGATGCGATCAGGCACTTGGTCCGGCATTCCATTAATCGGTATAACCGCTGCCTGTGTAATATCAGTATAGGGTAAGGATGATTCTGCATCAGCCGGAGAGTTTTTATTCACCCCTTTACTCATGAAATCCAATGTAATGCTCTTGTCAGCACGTTTGCGCAGCTGCTCCTGTAAGACTTTTTTTTCCATTAATTGCTTCGCATCTGCATTTAATAGCTGTAATACTTTCTGATAACTACAATTCATTTCATCTATAGCATTAGCCGTATCAATAAAATGTTTGTCTACCTGCTGACGATAGTTATCAAAACTGGTTTTCACGGCCTGATAGTGCTGGTGCTGTTTTCCACGGCGCAGAATTAACCACATCAAACCCAATCCAAGCAACAATCCGATTATTGCAGCTAAAGATACATATAACCAAAGCTGACCATTCATACTGTTTTCCTTTTCCAATCAATATCGCTTTTGTTATGTCTAGCGGCTGTGACTATAACAGCCATCGAAGCTATAAAGTAATTTAATTTACGGCTATATGGCTCAAATTTAGTCGTTCTAAACATTTTCAACATTTGTATTTGGTTAAATCATTAGATAGACGCTCAGTAACAACACCACTAAGCTGAACAAAGCTGCAATCAAATCGTCAAGCATAATACCAAAACCACCATGGACACGCTTATCAAACCAGCGAATCGGCCAAGGTTTAACTGCATCAAAAAAGCGAAAAACCGCAAATGCAGCCAACCACCATATCCAGCCAGCTGGTATGCAGAATAAAATCAGTACCATGGCAGCTATTTCATCCCAGACTATGCCACCATAGTCTTGTCGGTGTAATGCTTTTTCAGTGTAATCACAAATAAAAATACCCACCAGAAAAAGAAAGACAGCAAACGCAATGTTGTACCAGAACGAAAAACCGAGCATGAGCCACAATGCAGCCAAGGGCAATGCTGGTAGCGTCCCAAATGTACCAGGTGCTTTAGGTGCCAGACCGCTACCAAAGCCAAAGCCCAGCCAACACACTGGATGCTTACATAACCAGTGCCATGTCGGGGTAACCAAAGATGTAGTCGTTTCTGAATTAGCCAAAATGATCAAATCCCTGATGCTGTAGCTGAATCACATTGCCAGCATGATTAATTAATTGCAGCTCACGCCCTGCGGTAATGGTACCTATTTTTGTTACTGATGTAGTAGCTCTGTTGGCTGCAGCCATAATTGCCTCACGTTGGCTGGGCGCAGCGGTAAATACCAGCTCATAATCGTCACCACCAGCCAAAAGCCAATGGTATAGCTGAGCCGGAAGAAATGCATCAGATATTCGTAGATCTGGTAATGAAGGAATCAAATCAACATTTATTGTTGCACCAACATTGCTGGCTTTGAGAATATGATTGATATCCTGTGCGAGACCATCAGATATATCCTGTGCCGCATGTGCCAGTGATAAAAGCTCTTTTCCTAATGCAACACGAGGTTCCGGACGCAGTCGTTTAGCTTCACACTGGGCAAATACTGCAGCTGGTAAAGAAGTCTTATGCAAGTACACATCCAGAGCAGCCGCAGCCAAACCCAGCAATCCGGTCACCCAGATATCATCACCCAGTTGTGCTGCATCTCGGCGTAATGCCTGTTGGCGTGGTGTTTCACCAATAATGGTAACATTAAATACCCAATTACCCTTAGTGGTATCTCCTCCTATTAAGGTAACACCAAATTGACGTGCCAGTGCAAACAATGCATCACAAAAAGCGGTTAACCAGTCTTGCTTCAGCTCCGGTAATGCCACGCTTAATAGAGCCCAGCGAGGAGTAGCACCCATAGCAGCCATATCTGAAAAATTGACAGCTAATACCTTATGCGCCAGATCTTCTGGGGCAACATCTGTAAAAAAATGGGTTCCTCCCACAAGCATATCTGTACTGAAATGCAAATCATAGCCACTGCGTGGCCGCACAATGGCCGCATCATCACCAATACCCAACACCAGTTCGTTATCCTGCTGCTGCCGGTAGAGATATTGTTGAATGAAATCAAATTCTGTCACCAAATATCCAATTTTATCTAAAATCTAGGATAATTCTAAAGATTCTTAGCTTATCGTGCCACAAAAGCTTGTATTTAAATATACTGATAATTGTATGAATAACCAAATATGCAATCTTTATTTTTTTATTCCAAAGCTTGATTAATTCCCATATTATTTAAAAAAATGACAATATGGTACTTACAAAGCAAGGAATAATCGCCATCTTCAAATAATAATAACTGAACAATATATAAGCAATTATTCTACAGAAACAAAAATAATTGCTATATTGCCAACATCAAAACCACTAAACCAATGTCATCACGATATTTATTAATCGCGTCGAAAAAGGCTAATCGATACGATTGTGGTATTGTGAAGCCTACATTAACCGGATGACAAAACATTCGCATTTGAATTATTTATCTCCTGTTCAATTTGAAAATAAACTGAAATAATGATTTAACTAAACTGTTTGTTAAAATGATGGCTCATCAAAGGAGAGCGTCACATTTTAGAGGACACTACCACCGCCGTTTGTGATCGAGTATTGAACTATTGTTCAAGCAAATTAGAAAATACCTCAATAAATTAAGGCAATATCACTATTATTTGTCTTTACTCCAATCCAAAAGCACCCGTGCGCACCCGAATACTGTTGGTAATTTCTCGCCAAATCACCATCAATTGCTCTTGCGTATACCCCTGAGTTTCATCTTCGGGAATTTTATAATACATTTTGATTTGCAACTGTGGCGTTTTATAGGTTGGATCGAGCATATTTATACCTAATGTAAACTTATACCACCAGTCATCTGACTCATAACCTGATTCATCCGAAAAAAACTGCCCTTTGGTTAACCACTCTTCTAACAGCAAACCTTGACTTTCGCGCGTGCCCTTATAAATAGTGTGCCCCCGATCATCGGTTACGTAACTTTCGGCTTGATCAAGTAGCTTATAAAAACCTTTATAATTGTTATACGAAATACTAAAATAAAAATTATTGTCCTCATTATACCGATAAGTAACCCCGGTATCTTTCCATTCGCTATCCTCACCTTGCATAAATCCATGTAACAAACAAAAGCCTGGTGTGGTTGGAATACTTAAATCGTCACGTGGCTGAATTCGCTTAAACAGTTGGCGCAGTTCTTGTAATTTTTTTGGGACATCATTTGTATAGAGTTCTGGATATTTCATCCGATTTTCGTCATGTTTTTTATCAGAACCGTTTTGCGCTTTCATCTCTATTTTTAACGTCACTTCGTCTTGCCAGCGGTAACCCTCAAGAATTCTGGCGGAATCATCGGTACCTGGACTCTCCATCCGTTCAAAAATAATCCCTTGCATTTTATCCGGATGATTAGTCTGTACCGGATACACTGCTTTTAAATAGGGGCTATCGGTCGGGTCAATCGTTTTAGTATCTTTTAACGCCTGCTCACGCTGGGCGATCATCTGTTTAAACGGCGGTAAATACTGCTTTTGGGTGTTAATCACAAAATCACCCGTGCCTTTATAATAAAACAGGCTTTCATTATTGACTTTAAATGCCGCAGGAAAATCAATTAAATAAGTGCCAACACAGCGTGTCGGGGAATTGTTTAGTAAAGCATCAACCTGCTGCTGTTCGTTTGCTGATAAAGTCAATTTTTTGATATTTTTGTTAAATGCCTGACAACTGATTAATGTTAACAACAGAGCAATCGTGACGGCTCCCTTTTTTTTTAAGAGGGTTAATGTGTTCATGCTAGAGGCACCTTTTTCATTATGAAGAATATTCTGGTTTATTAACTTCTTTATATAGTTAATTCAAAATATTTTCTTGCATATAAATAGCATTATTTGCTCGAATCTAAATCTTCCACCAGTCCCATATAAAGCGCCCTTCAAAATAATATAAATTATCTCCATGCACATTTAGCTGTTAGCCTGTTTGTGAATTAAGTCTTTTCAATTAATGTACGATAACTGATACACTTTAATACCGCCTAAACAGCAACCAATACAATGGCTGCAACAATAACTTTATCTATCCGTTTAGGTAAAAAATAGAGTTATTTCTTACCAAGAAAAAAGTTTTTTATCTGGCTTCAGCTATTGCGCACATCCGCTAAATTAATCTCCTTTAGCTTTTACTTATACTCTTTTATATTTGCAATTAGCTATGAAAAAGAATTGTTGTGCTAGCTTTACTTTAATTAGGAGTTTTACGCGGAAAATCTATTTGACCGATTATTGGCAGCGGGGAACAGTCACTCATTCTATAGTACAAATGCTTATTGGTTATTAAAATAAATGGCACAAACAAAATGGATTAGAAAATTTTATTAGCGAAAACAATTCTAAGTCATGGCAAAAGCCCGCTCAGCTCTCCTAGAAACCAGTTTACCCTAGGATCAGGGGTCGGGCGTGTTACAGCAAAATAATTTACTATATTAGCAGCCTGCTGGGTCAACAGTGGTATTAATACACCGCTACGTACATAAGACTCCGCTACTTCTTCAGATAACAAGCCAAGATGGCTACCTGCCAGAATAAACATCAGTGTAGCTTGCTGTTTATGAGCCACAGCAGTTGTATTACCTGTCATCAAACTATTACCTTCTTGCTGCCGAGCATAAATACGTTTTACCCATTGATAGTCTTCAGCTAATAAATTTAATGTTAAATCACTCACTTTAGCTGCTGGATGAGATATATGGCAATAAATATACTCACGTTCTTCAAATACCAGTTGATAATGGAGATTCTTTAATAGGCTGTAATAATAACCAACACCAAAATCCATCTGATTATTGGCGATGGCAATCTCAATATCCTGCGGTGCACAAATATCTATTGACAGCCGTAGCTCCGGATAATGCTGATATGCACTGGCAATGACCTTATTAAGGATATTCTGAAAATCTACCGGCAGATATTCCACTAGTCCAATACGCAAAGTACCAGACAACACTGAGCGGTGCCACTTAATGTTCTGTACCTCACGGTGAAATTCACTGGTTGCCTGAAGCAGTAATGTACAAGCTTCATATAACTGATGGCCAGCTTTGGTTAAGGCGAAACCGGAACGCCCACGCCGGCATAGCACCACGCCTAGACTCTCTTCAAGATGCGCCAGATGAGTACTGATGGCTGACTGCGACATATTAAGCCGCTTCTGAGCAGCAGTAACACCCTGACACTCCACAATGGCTACAAATGCCTGTAAAGCCTTTAAATCATGTTTTATCAAGGTGTGTAACATAGTCGCCCATTTGTATAAATTAGTTTAATACCGGTATCAGCACCGTATCATTACAGGCAGCTGATAATACCTGGCTTAATACTGCAAAAAATTCACTGCCATCACGACCAGAAATCCATTGCCCTTCGTGGTAAGCAAAATGATAACCACCGCTTTTTGCAGCAATCCATAATTCTTGAGTAGCCACATGACGATTAACAATAATCTGCTCACCGTTGTCGGACTCAATAGTGAGTACATTACCACCTGCCTCACAATCCAACTCCCACCCACCAGTATCTATACATTCATCAATATAACCAAACAGCTCATCGCTATACTGTAAAAATTCACTTTCGGTCATTTCGCTTACCGTAACTCTACATTTTATTACATTCAAGCTGTTATCTTGCCATATAATATGGCTAAATCCTAGTTTTATCCGTGATGGCAATTTGCCGTACCGGCCATTCAAATCAAAGTGAGCCAGATTAATGCTTCGTTTTTTATTTTTAAGTGTGCTTGCAACCTGTTTTTTGTCTGCTTGTGGCTATAAAGGTGACTTATATCTGCCTAAAGAAGGTGATAAAGCCAAATACGGCGTAATACAAACCGGCTTGACCATCGACCCAATTGACCAGAAAACACTACCTAAACATGACTGATTCTTTCCATTGTGAGCAAATACCCTATTCCGTTTTAGCTGCTGAATACGGTACACCACTGTATGTATACAGCCAGCAAGCCATGACTGCGGCCCTTAATCAATACCAGCAGGCTTTTGCCGCTTTACAGCCCTTAATATGCTATGCAGTTAAGGCTAATAGTAATTTATCTATTTTGCGCTATTTTGCTCGATTAGGTTGTGGCTTTGATATCGTTTCCGGAGGTGAGTTACAGCGCGTTTTAACTGCAGGTGGCGATACCAAAAAAATTATTTTTTCCGGCGTGGGTAAAAGCTGTGCCGAAATAGAATGGGCGCTGAAGCAAAATATTCGCTGCTTTAATGTTGAATCATTGCCGGAACTAGAACGCATCAATACCATTGCAGCCAGACTGGACAAAATTGCCCCGATATCTTTGCGCATCAACCCTGATGTTAACGCGCATACTCATCCGTACATATCTACCGGATTAAAAGCTAATAAATTTGGTATTGCCTATCAAGATGCCATAGCAGCTTACCAACTGGCAGCCACTTTACCGCATCTGCAGATAACTGGAATCGACTGCCACATCGGGTCACAGTTAACGGATTTATCGCCATTAGTTGAAGCACTGGAACGCATGCTGCTGCTGGTTGATAAACTGGCCACATTAAATATTCACCTAGAACATATTGATTTAGGTGGTGGAGTCGGTATTGTTTATCAAAACGAAAATGTGCCGGATTTAGTTGCTTATGCTGCTGCCGTAGAGCGTTTGCTGGCTGGTCGTCATTTGCAGCTAATGCTGGAGCCGGGTCGCAGTCTAATTGGTAATGCCGGTACTTTACTGACTACTGTTGAATACATTAAACAAGGCGAGGAAAAGAATTTCGTTGTCGTCGACGCCGCCATGAATGATTTGATGCGCCCATCGCTGTATCAGGCCTATCACGCCATTGTTAATGCAAGCCAGACATCAGCAGATGAATTAACCGCTGATGTGGTCGGTCCGATCTGTGAATCCGGTGATTTTCTGGCCAAAGACCGCATCATTGCTGCTAAAGCTGGTGATTTACTGCTGATTAAAAGTACAGGTGCCTATGCATCGAGTATGGCCAGTAACTACAATACCCGCTGTCGAGCGGCAGAAGTACTGGTAAATGGAGCAGAATATAAATTAATTCGTCAACGTGAAAACCTCACTGATTTGCTGAATCCTGAAAAAGCCTGTTTGTAAACAACCTGTAACAGTTAAATATCATCGCATAAATCTATTAAACAGCGTATTAGCTCAATCCTTAGGCCAATACGCTATATTTTCTCCGGATAGATAAATTTTCTTATTCATTACTGATATTTGATGTTATTGTATCTGGTTATATCAGCCAGTTAGCGATAATTGTCTAAATAAATCAATTATTATTCTTTAACCCTAACCCTTCATTAAATATAAATATTCTTATACCTATATTTTAGCGTATTAAATGGATTATCTTTCAGGAAAGATACGTATATGCATCAGAAATTTTCGCATCGTGCTCAGGTATTAAAAAGTTCTGCTATTCGTGAAATTCTCAAGGTAACTGAGCAACCCGATATCATCTCTTTCGCCGGAGGTCTACCTGCCCCAGATGCATTCCCGCTGACAGAAATCAAAACTGCCGCAGACACTGTATTACAAAGCAAAGATATTTACGGTGCATTGCAATATGGCCCCACTGAAGGTTATGCACCTTTACGCCAATGGATAGCTGATTATTTATCTGCGCGCGATCAAACCAGAGTAAAACCGGCACAGGTTCTGATAGTAACCGGTTCACAGCAGGCTCTGGATTTAATAGGCAAAATGCTGATTGATTCTGATGATAAAGTTCTGGTAGAAACCCCTACTTATCTGGGTGCATTACAGGCTTTTAATCAATATGCACCAGAATATATTGCGATAGAAAGTGATAGTGATGGGCTGAAACCAGAAACTATTAGCGATGATGTGGCTGCTGAAGCAAAATTTTTGTATACCATCCCTAACTTTCAAAATCCTACAGGACGTCGTTTAACTGAATCGCGGCGACAAACAATGGTAGCAAAAGCCAAACATAATCATTTAATATTGGTTGAAGACGATCCCTATGGAGATTTAGATTATCAGGGTCATCGTTTACCTTGTCTGTACAGTCTTGCACCGGAAAACACCATTTATCTTGGCTCATTTTCAAAAATATTAACACCGGGGCTACGCTTGGGTTTTATTGTGGCCAGCGAGCAATTTATCAGCAAACTGGTGCAACTCAAACAGGCAGCAGATTTACATACACCCAGTCTGACTCAATACATAGCCTATCTGGTACTGAGCAAGAAAAATTTTCTTACACATCACATTCCAAAAATTCGCGAAATCTATGCCAAGCGCTGTCAGTACATGCTGGATTCACTAAAACGTTATATGCCCAGACAAGTTCATTGGAATCAGCCTGAAGGTGGCATGTTTATTTGGGCAGAGTTACCGGAAAATATCAATGCCACTGAATTACTCAGCGACGCAATCAGCCAGAAAGTGGCTTTTGTTCCTGGCGAAACTTTTTTTGCTCATGCCGAAAAAACTAATTGCTTTCGGCTGGCCTTTGTAACAGTGCCGGAAGAAAAAATCGAACGTGGTATAAAAATTTTGGCTGAGATGATTAATCATCGAATTCATCATCTGCAAGAAAAAACAGTGATGATGTAAACTTGATATCATTCATTGACTGACCAATATCGGCAGGTATTGGTGTTGAGGTATATCAGATAGAAATTTTTGCAGTTAATCAGCACCAACGTTGGGCAAACAGTGATTTTTTTAAAGTAGTGGTATGCTGAGGTTAATTAAAAACGGACTGAATAAATCCAGTCCGTTTTTTGTCGTTCAGTTCATTATTGAACTTTAATTTCTACATCAACGCCAGCTGGCAAGTCCAGTTTCATCAATGCATCAGTGGTTTTATCAGTCCAGTCGATAATGTCCATCAGACGCAGATGAGTGCGGATTTCCAACTGTTCACGTGAGGTTTTGTTCACGTGTGGTGAACGCAGCAGATTGAAACGTTCAATTTTAGTAGGCAGAGGAATCGGGCCTTTTACCACAGCGCCAGTACGTTTGGCAGTGTCCACGATTTCCTGAGCAGAACGGTCAATCAGGGCGTAGTCATAAGCTTTCAGACGAATACGGATTTTCTGGTTTTTCATATCTATATTCTTCCTGATTAAGCGATAACTTTAGCAACCACACCGGCACCAACTGTTCGGCCACCTTCACGAATCGCAAAGCGCAAGCCTTCTTCCATTGCGATTGGGTGAATCAACTCTACATCGATGGTCACATTTTCACCCGGCATTACCATTTCTACACCTTCTGCCAGACTTACTGCGCCTGTTACGTCAGTTGTACGGAAATAGAATTGCGGACGGTAGTTAGCGAAGAACGGGGTATGACGTCCACCTTCTTCTTTGCTCAATACGTATACTTCAGCTTTGAATTTGGTGTGCGGGGTGATGCTGCCCGGTTTTGCCAATACCTGACCACGTTCTACTTCTTCACGTTTGGTACCACGCAACAATACACCTACGTTATCACCAGCCTGACCCTGATCCAGCAATTTGCGGAACATTTCCACACCGGTACAAGTAGTTTTCTGGGTGTCTTTCAGACCCACGATTTCAATTTCGTCACCTACGTTGATTACACCGCGTTCAACACGGCCGGTAACTACAGTACCACGACCTGAAATTGAGAATACGTCTTCAATCGGCAACAGGAATGGTTTGTCCACTGCACGTTCCGGTGTCGGAATGTAGCTGTCTAATGCATCAGCCAAAGCCATAATAGAAGCTTCACCGATATCAGACTGGTCACCTTCCAATGC
Source organism: Snodgrassella sp. B3088 (assembly GCF_026535815.1). NCBI lineage: Bacteria > Pseudomonadati > Pseudomonadota > Betaproteobacteria > Neisseriales > Neisseriaceae > Snodgrassella > Snodgrassella sp. B3088. The sequence goes on along the minus strand of NZ_JAFNPG010000037.1, from coordinate 58,967 downwards.
TTTCAGTGCAGAACCTTTAATCAACGGAACATCGTCGCCCGGGAATTCGTAGCTAGACAGCAGATCACGGATTTCCATTTCTACCAGTTCCAGCAACTCTTCATCGTCTACCATGTCACATTTGTTCATGTAAACGATGATGTATGGTACACCTACCTGACGCGCCAACAGAATGTGCTCACGGGTTTGTGGCATAGGACCATCAGCTGCAGATACCACCAGAATCGCACCGTCCATCTGTGCAGCACCGGTAATCATGTTTTTCACATAGTCAGCATGTCCCGGGCAGTCTACGTGTGCATAGTGACGCTCGGCTGTTTCGTATTCTACGTGTGATGTATTAATAGTAATACCACGGGCTTTTTCTTCCGGGGCATTGTCAATCTGATCGTAAGCTTTCGCTGCACCACCAAATTTTTTAGACAAAATGGTACAGATTGCAGCAGTCAATGTGGTTTTACCATGGTCAACGTGACCAATGGTGCCAACGTTTACGTGCGGTTTGCTCCGCTCGAATTTTTCTTTAGCCATGGCTACTTCCTATCTAAAGATGATTAGGTTTATCAATTTAGGTGGTGCCCATGGACAGAATTGAACTGTCGGCCTCTCCCTTACCAAGGGAGTGCTCTACCCCTGAGCTACATGGGCATTACGGTAGGTATTTACTTAATATGGAGCGGGTGAAGGGAATCGAACCCTCACCGTAAGCTTGGAAGGCTTCTGCTCTACCATTGAGCTACACCCGCATACTTACTTAAAAAACTACTCCAAGTAAGACTGGAATTTGGTGGAGGGAGAAGGATTCGAACCTTCGAAGCTTTCGCAACAGATTTACAGTCTGCCCCCTTTGGCCGCTCGGGAATCCCTCCAAAAGAGAACGGCATGATAATGTTGATTTGTATCTTCGTCAAGCTTCTTAAGCAATTTTTTTTACTTAAGAGAGTAATTAACTGTTTCAAATACACTTCAGCCTGTGTCGTTTTATTCTTTTTCTGCCATCAGCCGTTGATATTTAGCTTCCAGCTCTTCTTCGCTTTCTGGGTGTTCTTCATCAATGATGATGCAATCTACCGGACAAACCTGCTGACATTGTGGTTCATCATAATGACCTACACACTGTGTGCACCGTTCTGGGGTGATCTCATAAATTTCATCGCCCTGATAAATAGCGTTGTTTGGGCACTCAGGCTCGCATACGTCGCAATTAATGCACTCATCTGTTATCAAGAGTGACATATTTTTCCTTTATCGTTAAATTTTACTCAAAACCGTTGGGCGCGGATTATACCATTATTTTGTCTGTATCCCATTGAGTGCCTGTTAATCAGGGCGCTTCTGGTTTACAGTAAGTTAATAATTCAAAACGACTTATTCCTGATTTACCCTCTCGCAGTATCTGCCACCCAGTTGGCAGCGTTGGTAATGTATTACTTTCAAGATAGATATGTGCCTGAGGTCTCAGATGCGGGACAAGGGCCTGCATAAGGTCTGGCCACTGCCGCCATTGGTAAGGCGGATCGAGAAATATTATGTCAAACTGCCGGCTGTTAGTTGCGAGAAAATTCTGTGCATCTGTATAAATAAGTTCTACCTGATTGAAATTCAATTGTTCAAGGTTATTTTTTATTGCCTGTGCCACCAGACGATTTTTTTCTATCAGCGTAACGGTTTCAGCCCTTCTTGAAGCTGCTTCCAATCCCATTACGCCACTACCGGCAAATAAATCCAGTACTGCCATACCTGTTAAGTCTTGCCCCAGCCAATTAAACAGACGTTCGCGCACGCTATCTGCCGTAGGACGCAGACCTTCGGCGGTCGGAAATGTTAGTTTACGGCCTCGATGGGTACCGCCAATAATGCGTACCTGATTGCGATGCTGCTGAAGTATTCTGGCCATGTGAATTCATTCCGGTAAAAAAAGACTTTCAGGCATGCTGAAAGTCTTAAGTTTGTTATTTATTTTGAGAAGCCTGCTCTATTCTTTGGGTGCGGGAGATTCTATCTGTTCGGTATAGCCACACTCTTTTTGAGGACAAACTTTTTCGGTTCCGCGCCGTTTGGTGGTTTTGATGGTCAGAACCGGCCAACCGCATTGCGGACAGGGTTCATTAATGGGCGGATTCCACACGGCATAGTCACAATCGGGATAAGTATTGCAACTATAAAACAGTTTGCCATAGCGGCTCTTGCGTTCGATCAGGCTGCCTTTATGACACTTCGGACATTCAATTCCGGTATCTTTAGGTTTTTCCAAAGGTTCGATATATTTACATTTGGGATAATTGGCGCAACCAATGAATTTACCATAACGGCCACGCTTGTATACCAGTTGTCCTTCACATTTGGGACAGCTGCGCCCTTCAACGATGGTAGGTTCTTCTGCAGCTTTGGCAGCCTCTTCAGCAGTTTCATTCACGTTGCGGGTGTAATCGCATTCTGGATAACCGCTACAGGCAATAAAGCGCCCACGTTTGCCAAATTTAATCTGTAGCTGGTGAGCCCCACATTTCGGGCAGATTTCATCCAGATTTTCTGCTGTCAGCTCTGCGCGTGGGATGTCTTCCTTGGCTTTAACCTCTTTGTCAAAACCTTTCCAGAACTGTTGCATTACCGGCTTCCATTCTCGTTTGCCGCCTGCAATATCATCCAGCTGATTTTCCAGTCTGGCGGTGAAGTTGTAATCTACATATTGACCGAAGTGCTCGGTAAGAAATTTATTGACGACTTCACCGGTATCGGTGGGCAGAAACCGTTTTTGTTCTAGTGTGACGTACTCACGTTCTTTCAGTGTGGAAATAATGCTGGCATAGGTTGAAGGACGGCCAATGCCATACTCTTCCAGAGCTTTTACCAAACTGGCTTCAGAATAACGGGGTGGTGGCTGAGTAAAATGCTGTTCGCCAAATATTTTATCTACCGGCAAATCATCTCCTTCCTGCAATGGAGGCAATTTTTTGGCATTTTCATCATCTTCGCTATCGTCGACACCTTCTTCGTAAACGCTTAAAAAACCAGCAAATGTCTGTACCTGTCCAGTTACTCGAAAAACACCTTTTCCTACAACAATATCGACACTGGTGGTATCGAAACGAGCTGGTGCCATCTGGCAGGCCACCGCACGTTGCCAAATCATCTGATACAGGCGAAACTGATCAGAAGTCAGAAAGGGTTTCACTTCTTCTGGTGTACGGTAAACCGAAGTAGGCCGAATAGCTTCATGTGCTTCCTGAGCATTTTTCGATTTGGTTTTGTAGACCTTTGCTGTAGATGGTAAGTAGTCGCTGCCAATTTTGTTATCAATATAATGGCGTATTTCAACAACGGCATCATCTGACAAGCTGACGGAGTCGGTACGCATATAGGTAATCAGCCCCACTGCACCTTGCCCTACGTCTACACCTTCATATAATTGCTGGGCTGTGCGCATGGTACGGTCGGTAGTCATGCCAAGTTTACGCACTGCTTCCTGCTGCATAGTGGAGGTGGTAAATGGCGCAGCTGGATTACGGCTGCGCTTTTTCTTTTCTACCTTGGAAACATGTGCCGGCTGCCCCTGCAGGGCGCTGACTATTTCCTGCTGTTGAGTTTCATCTGGTATATCAAATTGCTCGAGTTTCTGTCCTTGCCAGTGTGTGAGTTTGGCGGTGAATTTGGTACGCGCTTTGTGGCTGTCCAAATGAACTGTCCAATATTCCTGTGCCGTGAAATCACGGATTTCTTGTTCGCGCTCGCAAATCATGCGTAATGCCGGGCTTTGTACGCGGCCAGCAGACAGACCTCGGCGAATTTTTTTCCATAATAAAGGTGACAGATTAAAACCAACCAGATAATCCAGAGCTCGCCGTGTCTGCTGTGCATCCACCAATGTTTGTGACAGCTCACGCGGATGAGCAACCGCATCCAATACGGCTTTTTTGGTTACTTCATGGAATACTACCCGCTTTGGGTGTAGGTTTTTGAGGCCACGCTTAGATTTGAGTATTTCCTGTAAATGCCAGGAAATAGCTTCACCCTCTCTATCCGGGTCGGTTGCCAAATAAAGTGCATCAGCTTCTTTTGCTGCTGACACAATCGCATCCAAATGTTTGGCATTACGGCTGACCAGCTGGTATTTCATGGCAAAGTCATTTTCCGGATCGACGGCACCACTTTTAGGTACCAGATCGCGCACGTGTCCATAGGAAGCGAGAATTTCAAAGTCGCTGCCAAGATATTTTTTCAGCGTTTTCGCTTTTGATGGAGATTCAACAATCAACAGGTTTTTTGCCATTCGCTCAGGCTCACATTCGTAATTTAAATATTTGTGATATGTTGGTAGTTTGTTTTATTCTAATAAATACAATCGGACAAAGCAAAAAGCTTTCAGACGTTCTGACTGAAAGCTTTAATGCCGTTTCGCTGTCAGTAATTTACTGCATCATGGCTTCACCATTAAGCGCAGCCATTAATTCATCACCAATGAGTACTGGCAATTCTGACCGGTGTGCCCACAAGACCAGTAAGGCCAGCACTTTAGCATGATCTACAGTGATGTCGTCATACGGCAAATTCATTAAAGCATTGAGTACGAATTCACGTTGTTCAGGATTGAGTGCACCATTCTGTTCCAGAAAATGTATTAGACCACGAACATCCAACGGGAGTGCATCCAGCTCTTCTTCATTAAAAATTCGGAATCCGGTACTGCTGCGCAAGGTATCGGCCGGAATCAGGGGTTCGAAACGCAGCTCGTCAAGACAAGTTAAGGCATCCCCTATCTCATCATCATTAAAACCCACCTCTTCCAAAAGTGCTCCTAGATCTTTACGTGGAGGAAAAGCATCAACGTCTTGAAAGTGCTCAATCAAAAACGCTATTACATCAATCATCTGCAATCCTTTCAAGATTTAATGCGTTGATAACAACCGCCCGGCAGTGCGGTAATCCAGCCACCTAGTTCCAGTGCCATAAGATTAGCATACACATCTGTAGCAGGGATGCCAAGTGTTGAGACCAGTGTATCTGGATGTACGATACCATAACCTAATCCATCCAGAATTTGTTTCTCCGGCGATGTGAGTGCTGATACAGCTGTTTTGTCTAATAAGATATCTTCAGTCTCTTCAACAAGCAGTACAGGTGTATCTGATTGAATAAATTGTGAAGATTGATGGCTATATGAATGCACTTGCGTTTTTTGCAAGAGGAAAGGGCACTCATGAAGTATATCATCTAGATTTTCAACCAGTTTGGCACCCTGTTTTATCAATGCATGACAACCTTTGCTTAATGGGTTATTAATTGAACCAGGTATTGCCATAACCTCACGCCCCATTTCACCGGCCAATCGCGCAGTAATCAGGGAGCCAGATTCGGTTGCAGCCTCTATCACTAGGGTACCATGGCTGAGGGCTGCAATCAGGCGATTGCGACGAGGGAAATTACCTGCCAAAGAACGTGTGCCTAGTGGAAATTCTGAAATTATACAGCCATGTTCGGCAATTTCAGCGGCCAATGATTTGTTGCGTGCCGGATACACGCGATCTATTCCTGTACCCCAGACGGCAACAGTAGTACCTTTGCCAAGTAAAGCACCTTGATGGGCTGCGGTATCTATACCATCAGCCATGCCTGATATCACAGCAATTTCTTTTTGTGCTAATGCCTTGGCAAAATCACGGGCAATACGCATTGCTTGTGGCGTAGCATGTCGGCTGCCAACAATAGCCAACGAAGGCTGTTGCAGATAGTGGATGTTACCACGAATAAATAATAATGGAGGCGGTGTCAAACCTTCAGAAAGCAGTGGTGGATAATCATTTTCAGCCAGCAATAATAAGCGTGCATTTTCATGCTTTTGCTCCCATTGCAGGGCGGCTTCAGCTGCTTTTTTAGCCTCCTCACTGCGCCAGTATTGACCGGCCCGAGAACGAATCAGGAAAGGTTTAATTTCTGCCACATCTGCGGCCAAAGCGATTTGTGCCGAACCAAAATGTTTTAAGATACGTAAAAATGTTTCACTGCCAATATAAGGTGTTAATGCCAGCTCAATCCAAGCATAGCGCTCGAGCTCATTCATTTACATTTTCTTTACAGTTTGTAATTTATCAATTATGACAAAGGATAATTTATATTACAATTGATTATTTAATGGCATTATTTGAATATTATTCCAATAGAATAATATTATTAAAATAAAAATCATAACATTTTAATTTTGTGTTCTATTTTAATATTCAATATTCTTTTCTGTTTTTTAAAAACATGATTTTGTAAATTTTTATCAAATTTTTATTAATTTATATTTATTTTTGTAAATTATTACTGTATATTTAATTTTGCGAATATCAATGTAGGTTGAGACTGATTAACTTTTTGGATCGAAAGTCTTGGATAATTATATGCCACTATCACTTAAATTTAAGGATTTTCTACATCCGCGTCCAGCACCTTCAGGAATCGATGTTAACTGTAAATTAAAACATTTTGCCATTATTACTTATGCAGTTGATGCACATAGATTTGCAGGATTATTTCCCCCTCGTTTCAAACTGGATACTATCTTTATTGATGGTCAGGAAAAAGGTTTGCTTTCAGTTGTGCCATTTATGGACATGGATTTTACATCAGCAGTTTATCCGTTTCCTGTATTCAGCATGGGACAGACCAATTACCGAATTTATATAATTGATACGACAACCGGCGAACGTTGTGTCTGGTTTTTGGGTACGATATTGGATTCGTGGACCATTATGGTACCTCGTCATATATGGAAACTACCTTGGCATCCGGGCAAAATGCGTTTTATTTGTGACTTTGACCAGCAATCAGGCTGCTATCGACATTATGAAATGCATACAAAGGCAAAGTGGGCGCCGGCTAGAGTACAATTAAAGCAGCAACCTGAACAACAATTTCATTTTCAAGGTTTTGCTGACAACGAAACGGCACTAGTCTATCTGACCCATCCATTGGCTGGTTTTTACTATCGACGTAATGGTAAATTGGGAACTTATCGGGTTTGGCATGATCGATTGGCTGTGAAACCAGCTACACTTGAATCAGCACAATTTGCTTTATTGAGCCGGATGAAACTGGTTCAAGAAGATGAACAACAACAGCCCTACAGTGTATTGCTTCAACCTATTAATGAATTTACCATTTATTTGCCACCCACTGCTTTATAAAATAATTGCAAATAGATAATAAAGTTAGTTGGGCAACGATTTGGAATTTGGCAGTAGATTTAGATTATCAGCTGCTAAATTGTTTATGAATAAATCTGATTGTTTTAATTTAACGAAAACGACCGGATTTAATGGTTAATCCCTGTTGAATTTTCGAAGCCAGACTATAATTGCGTAAGGCATGGGTTAATGCTACTGCTAGGGCATCTGCAGCGTCTGCCTGAGGTGTTCCAGACAGAGACAACATTTGTACCACCATATGCTGCACCTGCTCCTTAGCCGCCTTACCCTGCCCGACGACAGCCTGCTTTACCTGCAGGGCTGTGTATTCGAATACCGGTAGCTCACCTAATGTCAGTGCAGCTATGGCCGCTCCACGTGCCTGACCCAATACCAGTGTGGCCGCTGGATTAACATTGACAAACACCTGTTCGACTGCGGTCTGGGTGGGCTGATATGTGGCGATCACTTCGCGTAAATTCTGTACAATAACTCGGATGCGCTCTGCAAGTGTTGAGCCTACAACGGTTTTTATGCAACCAGAGGCAACATAGATGTGCTGGCGACCGATTACGTCAATTACGCCAAAGCCGGTTACACGGCTGCCGGGGTCGACACCAAGAATACGGATAGTGGATTGTTCAGACTGCTGTATTTGCATGTTTATACTGCTAAATCAAAGTAAATATGCTAAAAATAAGTGACAGACAATATAGCCTGTCAATTAATTTTATCTATTTGAATGAGAATAATGTTACCGTATATAGCCATTGTTTGTGGCTCATTTGCCGTGTCTGGTTTCGAACCATTGATTGGCCTGCTGTAATCTTTCTATTGTTCCTACATCCAGCCAGAAGCCATTGTAATATTCACCACTAACCAGATCATTTTGCATGGCTTTACGCAATAAAGGAGCCAGTTTTGCTCTGTTATGAGCCTGAATACCCTTAAACAAGGCAGGATGATATACACCTACTCCGCTAAAAGTTAATGCTGAAGTATTCGTCTGACGTTCGGTTATTTTTCCTGATGACAACAGATGGAAATCTCCTTCTGGATGATGAGATGGATTATCTACTAGCCATAAGTGAGCCAGATTACCAGATTGTTCTAATTCGTTACTGATTTCTAACGCCCCGACAAAATCAATATCAGTTAGTACATCTCCGTTTATCACCAAAAAAGGTGTATTGCCGAGCATAGGTAAAGCAGTAGCAATTCCACCTGCTGTCTCTAGCCCTCCTTCTTTTTCAGCAGAATAAGAAATTTCCAGACCATAAGCTTGCCCGTTTCCCAAAGAATTTTCAATTTGTTCTCCCAACCAAGCATGATTAATCACAATTTCTCGAAAACCTGCCTTCTGTAGGCGGCGCAAATGATGTTCGATTAATGGTATTCCACCTACTTTTAGTAATGGTTTTGGACAGGTATCTGTCAGTGGACGCATGCGTTCACCGCGTCCTGCGGCAAGAATCATGGCTTTCATGATGATTAAATTCCTTGATATTTTTGCAGCCTATAATACAACAGGCAAAGCGATCAGCTTTGCCTGAAAATTAAGGATGATAATTGATTAATGGGAACAGACAATCTAAATCAGATTGAGCTCAGTACCACTATTAAAGATTGCCGTTCCTTTTTCACCTTGCTCATATAAATTAATCCGCAGGCGCAAATCATTTGGTGAGTCTGATTGGCGTAAAGCTTCTTCAAAATCAATAACGCCATCAACATAAAGCTGAAACAAACACTGATCAAACGTTTGCATACCATCATTACCTGCTTTGGCCATCAGCTCTTTTATCTGCATTAGTTCGCCTTTGTAGATATAGTCCTGAACAGTGGCGGTGTTAATTAACAGGTCAATAACAGCCCGACGGCCTTTACCATCTTTTTTCACAGCCAGCCGCTGGCCGATGATGCAAACGAGATTCAGTGCCAAGTCCATCAGCACTTGCTTATGCTGTTCTTCAGGATAGAAATTCAGAATACGTTCAATTGCCTGATTAGCACTACTGGCGTGCAAAGTAAAGAAACACAAGTGACCGGTCTGCGCTAGTTTCAGTGCATAGGCCATGCTCTCATCACTGCGTACCTCCCCTACGCAAACAACATCTGGTGCTTCACGCAATGCACTTTGCATTGCATTGTCCCAGCTCAGAGTATCCACTCCGACTTCACGGTGGGTAATAATACTTTTCTTGGGTTTATGCACGTATTCTATCGGGTCTTCAATGGTGAGAATATGGCCGGCGGAATTGGCATTACGATAATCCAGCATAGCGGCCATGGTGGTGGATTTACCGCTACCAGTAGGACCAGCAAGAATAATCAGCCCGCGTTTTTTCATCACCAGCTCATCCAGCACTGGTGGTAAAAACAGACTCTGGGTGGTGGGGATATCGGTAGTAATCCGACGCAGCACCATACCCACCCTACCTTGTTCATGATAGGCATTAACCCTGAAACGCACACCATTTTTGGCAATAATGGAATAATTTAAATCCAGTTCTTGCATAAACCGCTGCCGCTGAACGGTTGTCATGGTAGACATGGCAATCTTAGCAGTTTCCTCGCCGGTTAAAGGTTTGGTTGGTGCGGGGGTAATTTTGCCATCGATTTTCCATGATGGTGGAAAACTAGGACTGATAAAAATATCAGCGGCATTCAGACGTACGGCTTCAACAGCCATTTTTTCCAGCACTGGATGAATATGAACTACTTCCCGTTCCAGTGTGACTGGAGCTGGGGTGCTGACGGCTGTAGCTGGAGCCGGTACTGCGGTAGAAGAATCTGTCATTGTTTTATTATGTATAGTTGTCTGGCGTGACTCGACAGTAGATGAAACCGAAGAGACCGGAATCTGTTCGTTTGCTGGTACAGATTTGGTTTCTGTTGCAGCTACAGGTGTTGCCTGCATCATTGCTATGCTTGTTTCTTTATCTGCCGGCCTCGAATCTGGTGTATTTTGTATCGGCATAACCGCTACATTTGCATCTGTTTTTACAGTATTTGCTGACGTTGCTTCTGCCTCGCTGGGAGAAGGTGTAGCTGTGGCTGATGCAGCGGTAGGATGTTGATAGTGGTTAACCATATCTGATAATAAATCAGACAAGCTGGACTCTTTTGAGGCGTCTTTCAGCATATCCATGGCAACACGCTTTCCTGAATAAAAAAACTATAAATTACTATCCTGCCAGCTGATCAGGACTGACCGCTTTAGATCGTGCTACATCTAAACTGATACGATTTTCACGCAGCAATTGTTGTAAACACTGGTCTAAGGTTTGCATACCAAATTTCTGCCCCGTCTGCAAAGTAGAGTTAATCTGAGCAATTTTGTTCTCACGAATCAGGTTGCGCACTGCCGGAGTACTGATCATGATTTCATGAGCTGCAACACGGCCATTGCCATCCTTAGTTTTCAGTAAAGTCTGAGAAATTACTGCCTGAAGACTTTCAGACAACATAGAACGCACCATTTCTTTTTCACCAGCAGGAAATACGTCCACAATACGGTCTACCGTTTTTGCTGCACCAGTAGTATGCAAAGTACCGAACACAAGGTGACCGGTTTCAGCAGCTGTCAGTGCCAGACCTATTGTTTCAGGGTCTCGCATTTCCCCTACCAGAATCACATCAGGGTCTTCGCGCAAAGCTGAACGCAGTGCATTAGCAAAGCTGAGTGTATGCTGATGAAGTTCACGCTGGTTTACCAACGATTTTTTACTCTGATGCACAAACTCAATCGGATCTTCAATGGTTAGAATATGGCCGGCATCGTGATTATTGATGTAATCAATCATTGCAGCCAAAGTGGTTGATTTACCGGAGCCGGTGGGTCCGGTTACCAGCACTAGTCCACGTGGCATTTCAGCAATTTTTTGAAAAATTGCTGGCGCTTTGAGCTCTTCCAGCGTCAGTACCTTACTGGGAATGGTACGCATAACTGCAGCTGGGCCGCGCTCGGTGTTAAAGGCATTGACACGAAACCGAGAGACATTGGGAAGTTCGAACGAAAAGTCAGTTTCCAGATTTTGCTGATAATCTTTACGTTGATAGTCGTTCATAATGGAAGCTATCATTTTACCTACTTCTTCTGCGCTCTGTTCGGGCAGATTAATACGGCGGATATCACCATTAACGCGTATCATAGGAGGAAGACCAGCACTCAGATGCAAGTCGGAAGCTTTGTTTTTAACGCCGAAGGCCAATAAATCGGTTAGCTGCATATTTACTCCGTTATGCTTGCCTGCGATGTGCAGGGACAAATTTCTGCTCTTATTTTAATCAAGTTGTCGAAGCTTTAAAATGAAAATATTTGTGATGCTGGAAAAATTTTTTCAAAGACAGCCGAATTGAATTCAAAAAACTGAAAAAAAACTATGTGATATGAAAAATTCAGATTCTCTGATTACACACTGGCGTGAGGTAATGGCTGAAATAGCCGGCATCCGCCAGCAAACTGAAGCGCCACAAAACGTTCAACTGATTGCGGTGAGCAAAACCTTTCCTGTCAGTGATATAGCCACACTGTATCAAGCTGGTCAGCGTGATTTTGGTGAAAATTACATTCAAGAGTTTAGTGATAAAACCAGCATGCTGTCCGAATACGATATTGTCTGGCATATGATCGGACACATTCAATCAAATAAAAGCCGGATTGTGGCAGAACGGGCACAATGGGTGCATACGATTGACCGTGAAAAAATTGCTTGCCGCTTAAATGAACAGCGGCCAGAGCACTTACCACCCTTGAATGTTTGTATTGAAATAAACATTGCTGCTGAAACAAATAAACACGGTATTAGTGCAAATAGCATGGAATTATTAAAATTGGCTATTTTCATCAACACCTTACCACGTCTAAAACTTCGCGGGCTGATGTGTGTAGCCAAAGCAAACTCTACCAAAACTGAATTACAGCAGCAGTTCGGTATGATGCAGACTTTATTCCAGCACCTGCATCATTCAGGATTCGCGGTTGATGTATTGTCTATGGGAATGAGTGCCGACATGCATACGGCTATTGCCAGTGGAGCTACTCATGTTCGGATAGGTAGTGCTATTTTTGGTCAACGTCACTATACACAGACAAAATATGATTAGTTAGCATTAACATTGATTACAAGACGGCCGGTAAGCTCTGCTCACCGGCCGTTTTTCTACTAAATTATTGTCAGTTTAATCAAGTACTGCTTCAGGCTATTTTTTCTGCCTTAAACCACTGTGACGGATGAGCAATTTCATCCTGAGCGGCTACAATTTGCAATTCATACTGCCGGCGTTTTAAAGTTTCCTGCATAACCGCATAGACAGCTGAAGTTGTATGTTCAAATGCTTCAAGCAAAGATTTACCAGAAAGAAAATCTGCCAGAAAAATTCCACTAGTCATATCACCTACGCCTACCGGTTGACGTTCACCAAAATCCACCAGCGGCCGGTGAATATGCCACGCTGAATCCGGCGTAACCAACAGCATTTCAAAGCGGTCGGTTTGATACCCAGCACGACTTAAATGTTTCACTAGCACAGCACGCGGACCTTTTGTACAAAGAGCCCGAGAGGCAGCAACCGCTTCTTCCACATTATGAATGCGTTGCCTGTTGTTCAACTCTTCAAGTTCAAACAGATTAGGCGCAATCATATCGCTCTGTGGCAGTGCTACATCACATAAGAATTCGGCCACACCTCCGGCAACAATACAGCCTTTTTCTGGATGGCCCATAACTGGGTCACAGAAATAAATGGCCTGCGGATTGGCCTGCTTCACTTTGCGGACAATATCAATAATGGCACTGCCTTGCTCGGCAGAACCCATATATCCACTTAATACAGCATCACAGTTTTTCAGTTCATCAATGGCCGCAATACCATCAACCACATCCAGTAAATGCTGAGCCGGCATCACTGTACCCTGCCACTGCCTGTACTGTGTGTGATTAGAAAATTGGACTGTATTTAATGGCCAAACATTAACGCCCAATCGGCGGATAGGAAATACCGTTGCGCTGTTACCCGCATGACCAAATACCACATGAGACTGAATTGAAAGTATATTTTTCATAATATTGCCATTTTACAATTTGATAATCTAAGAATTATCAAATGTGCTAAAAATCTGCTATGTAAGCAGACATATATAAATTTATGCCGATTATACGCAGATTATGCAAGCAGGAATAAATACTTACCTATCACAACACCTTAAATCACAATTTTTCTTTCTAACAACAATACATACCAATTGCCAACATAAAAATTATATTGTTTGCTTAGACCACCTTAATTTGAATATTTAATCAGGTTTTTCTGATAAATGTGCACTAGCATACATCAGCAGAAAAATACCTACTTTGCCGATTAAACATTAATTATTTAATTAAATTGTAATCGTAATTCCAGCATACTAAAACTTTTTCCTCCGCCGTAGGCAGCGCATTTTGCTTTCATTACCTAATTTGTTATATGCAGCATATATTATTATGCCTGTGAAATGGTTTTTCTTTTTTTAAAACTAAACCATATACAATGAGAACAAAAAACCAGCCGTTATAGCTGGTTTTTAAGAGCCCAAAAGAGATTATTCGTTGAAATCGAATTCACAAACATTGAAAAAGCTGCAAAATAATTCCATTGATTATTAGTGTATGACAAAAATCGTTTGCTTTATTTTTCGTTATCCACTTCATTACTATTTACTTGTTTTCAAGAACAGCAGCTTTTCTGACCAAGCGGACAAACTCATTGCGATAGCCTTGAGGATCGTTACCCTTGGCATTATTTGCCCAGTTAGCAATCTGCTCGTAAGAAGTCTCTGCAAGTTCTGGGTTATGGCGCAGTTTCTGTCCGAATGCTGCCACAGCCGCTAAGAAACGAGTTTCAACCCCTGCCTGCTCAAAAGAACTTCCTAATGCTTTCTTCTCTATTGGGAAAGAAACCATTTCACTTTTTTTACTGTCAGGCTCTTTCCAACGTAATTTGAGAAAAGCAATTTCTCCATTCTGAGCACCGGCAGAATCCGTTTTTTTGCGTTGATAACGCAAAGGATCAATACTTGGTTTGGCTCCGGCAAGAGTAAGCTCGTACAGCACTGTAACCTTTTTACCTGCACCTATATCACCAGCATCCACCTTATCATTATTAAAATCTCCTTGTTTCAACTGCCGTTTTTCATAACCAATTTGACGATACTCCAGTACTTGGCGAGGATTGAATTCAATCTGTGCTTTTGCATCTTTAGCCACAGTAACTAAAGTTGCACTCATTTCTTCCTGTAATACCTTTTGGGCTTCCTGTAAACTATCAATATAGCTATAGTTTCCCTTTCCTGCATCCGCAATCTGCACCATCATTGCATCATTAAAATTATCATCTCCAAAACCCAGTGTTGATAAGGTTATCCCTTTATCTTTTTCAGTGCTCACCAGTGCCTTTAATTCTTCATCATTGTTTATACCAACATTAAAATCGCCATCAGTAGCCAGTAATATGCGATTTATTCCACCTTTTACCTTGGCTTGTTCAGCTATTTTATAAGCCAGCTTCAGTCCTTCACCGCCAGCTGTACTGCCACCAGCCTCAAACTTATCAATTGCAGCCAGTATTTTGGCTTTATTGCTTCCTGATGTTGGTTCCAGCGCCACCCCTGCACTACCTGCATAAGTAACAATAGAGACTCTATCCTGCGGGCGTAATCTGCTCACTAATAATTTTAATGATTTTTTTAATAAATCTAACCTATCCGGCCCTTCCATCGAGCCAGAGGTGTCAACCAAGAATACCAGATTTGATGGCGGTAACTCTTTAAATTGGACGTTTTCAGCCTTGATATTTACCCTCAGCAATACCTTGTTTGGATTCCATGGACTGGGTGTCAGTTCATAAGTCGCAGCAAACGGGGAGCCTAGGAGAGGTTTCAATACTTCATTCGAAACATCCGGAAAATAATTAATAAATTCCTCAACCCGTACAGCATCAGGATGCGGCATTCTTCCATTAGCTATAAACCGCCGACTATTTGCATAGCTGGCCGTATCCATATCCAGACTGAATGTACTTACCGGCTCTGTAATCACTTGTTTTATAGGATTATCTGAATAATTTTTATACCTTGCTGTATCTGACTGATTATGTTCGTACACAGTCTGCATAAATATGCGTGAAGTTTCAGCCCCTTTAAAGCCAATTCTGGATTCATAATTTCCTATCTTAGGCGCTGCATTGACCGCTACCGGAACATCCTGCTTCACCCTACCTTTAGCATCATTTACTGTATGGACTGAACCACAAGCGCTCAATAACCCTACAACCCATGCCACGAGTAGACAACGTCCGGTTTTACTTAGCTGTGAATTTATTATCAACATAAATACCTTTATTTATCATTATTTATCAGATTAGATAATATATTTAACATATAGCTTAAATAAATTCCAACTTATGTAGTAATTTTAAATAGTATTTAGCTTTGAAATTATCAAATAAAATTATATTGTTGGCAAAACTACGCACAACTTTAAGACTGATTATTCAGTCCACAACTCTCTTTAATCATTTACCGGTATCAAGAAATCTTGAATATAATATTGAATTACATATTCAATATTCATTCGCTTCAAGCCTGGAATATTGTTGAATTCAAATTGTTAATATTTATAAATAAAAAGAGGAAATGAAATGAGTATTTATTTTCTGGGTGGCGGTAATATGGCAACAGCCATCGTTGCAGGAATGAGCAAACAAGGCGGCTATGATATCGAAGTGATTGACCGTAATCTGGAAAAACGCCAACATTTGAGCAGCTGTTATCAGGTTAGGTGTAGTGAAAAATTACCTAGCCTGAATGCTGATGACGTACTTGTACTGGCAGTTAAACCACAGGATATGCAGCAGTCAACTGCCGGTATTGAGTTAAACGGTGCTTTAGTGCTGAGTATCGCTGCCGGATTAACCATCAACACATTGAGCCAGTTTCTTCAAAATCACCACCGCATCATCCGCATTATGCCTAATACACCCTGTCAGATTGGCCTAGGTATTTCCGGTTTGTACGCACCATCTAATATTGATACAGCAGATAAAAATCTGGCCGAAAACATTATGCGTACCACTGGAGAAGTGGTTTGGCTGGACGAAGAAAGCGCCATTAACCGTATTGCTGGCATAAGTGGCAGTGGTCCGGCATATGTATTCTATTTTCTTAATGCTTTACAACAGGCTGCCATACAACAAGGATTCAGCACAAAAGAAGCTCATCAATTAAGTCTGGGCACATTCAAAGGTGCAGTTTCACTGGCAGAACAGTCTGGTACTGAATTTGTGCAATTACAGAAAAATGTCACCTCCAAAGGGGGAACCACTTTTGCCGCCACATCAGTATTCGACCAGCATCAGCTGTCACAGGTTGTGGCTGATGGCGTGGCAGCCAGTGTTGCCCGTGCAGAAGAAATGCAACAACAACTAGCTCCTTAAGGTAACTTGTGATCAGTAAAACTATTTTTCTGTTAGCCAGTGCCCTAGCCATCATGTGCTGGGTACGGCTTTTGCTACAGTGGGGAAATTTGCCTTTTTTACATCCGCTGGCGCAATTCAGTGTACGAACAACCAATTGGCTAATACGTCCTTTACGCAGAATCGTGCCACCTCTAGGGAGATGGGATATCGCCTGCGTTGTGGCTACCCTAATTATTTATTTTCTGGCTTCCGTTATTAATCTCATTACCACTTTCGGCTGGACACAGCCAGATATGCGTAGCATAGCAGCCAGTTTATTTTCCAGTGTTCTGTTTTCACTCAGAGCCATGTGTTACGCGTTGTTCATCGGTCTGGTATTACGAATGTTTTTAAGCCTGTGCAAGCCATATTCAGTGCTTTTATTGACCCTACAGCGCATTTTCACCCCTCTTACCCGCCCTTTTGCTGTACTGCGCTTAGGTAAATATGATTTTTCTGCGACAGTGATTCTAATTGTATTATGGCTATGTCTAGATTGGTGGTTACCGCTAGCAGCAAATAAAATTTCATACTGGCTGATTAGTGGATAGTGTTGTCTAATGCAAATTTACGAATAGATTATAAAAACATGCTATCATGCCCGAACTTTTTTAACAGCCTGACAACTGGTTTATGTCGTTCAAAAACAGAGCTAGTTGTCAATTCCTGAGCTAATTGCTTAAATGAGCTACGCAAAAGAAAGACTGTATAATGGCTAAACTCACTGAACAAGACATCCAAGCCTGGAACGGCCCTGAAGAAGAGTACATGAATGAAGAACATCAAGCCTTCTTCCGTGATTTGCTGCTGAAACTTCAGGATGAGCTGATTCACAATGCCAATAATACTGCCGGTCATTTGCAGGAACAATCTACCACTCCAGATCCGGCAGACCGTGCGACACTGGAAGAAGAATATGCTCTGGAGCTGCGTACCCGTGACCGCGAACGCAAACTACTTAGCAAAATTCAAGCCTCTTTACGTCAACTGGATGAAGGGGATTATGGCTTCTGTCAAGATACCGGTGAACCTATCGGCCTGAAACGCTTACTGGCTCGACCGACTGCAACTCTGTCTGTCGAAGCACAGGAAAGGCGTGAGCGAATTAAAAAACAGTTTGTGGACTGATACTGAATTGATAAGCACCAAAAAACGCTTTCTGAAATAGAAAGCGTTTTTTTATTTGCCGCCAGAAATATTGTTCCAACTATTCCGCTTATCAAGCTTGCAATTATAGGCAGTGTCTCAGACTTTTTTTGCCACCAGTAATTCCCATATCACCAGACAAAATCAAACCTAAAAAAATTAGATTTCTACAAAGCATTTACCCTGTAGCAGTAAAGCTTTTACCGGCGCAAAATCCTGACGATGCTGGGGTAATACCCCAAATTGCCGGAGAGCAGCCAAATGTGCGGCCGTACCATAGCCCTTGTGCCGGTCAAAACCATATTGAGGGTATTGCTGGTGCAACGCATACATTTCTGCATCCCGTGCCGTTTTAGCCAGAATCGAAGCTGCCGACACAGCAGCTATTTTCAAATCCCCTTTTACCACAGCTTCTGCCGGCAAGGTTAAATCAGCAGGTATGCGATTGCCATCTATCCAGACTTTGCTAGGAACAGTATGCAAATTCATCACCGCACGAGCCATCGCGCGCATAGTGGCAAACAGAATATTATACTGATGAATTTCACTGACATCGGCTGCGGCTACAGACCATGCAGTTGCCTGCTGTTTAATCTGTATCGCCAGCTCATCACGTTTTTTTTCAGATAATTTTTTGGAATCAGTGAGACCGGGTAAATCATAATTTGCCGGCAGAATCACGGCTGCGGCATAAACACTGCCCACTAAAGGGCCACGTCCAGCTTCGTCCACACCGGCATGAGCGGGTAATACACCTAAATCGAAGCTCATACCTGCCCCATAGCGTGCTGGAGCACAGCCTGTGCAGCTAGTTCGTCAGTGTTCAAACGCAACTGCTGATGCAGTGCCAAAAAATCTGTTCGCAAGCTTTCAATTTGCTGTGGCGATTCATACCATTGGATCACCGCCTGAGCCAGCTTCTGCGGAGTAGCATTTCCCTGTAAAAGCTCCGGCACCACACCTCTGTCTAACAAAATATTAGGCAGCCCAACATAAGGCACTTTAATTTTATGTTTTACATAAGCATAGGTTAATGGCGATATCTTATAACTGATTACCATTGGACACTGGCACAAAGCAACTTCTAGCGTGGCCGTACCACTGGTTACCAGAGTCACATCAGCAGCCTGACATGCCATTTCCGCATGCGCAGACATCAATCGTACTGGCAGTTTTTGCCATGCCGGCTGCGCCAGTAAAGTTTGCATCCGCTGACGCGTTGCTGCAGTAGCCAGTGGCATTAAAAACTCAGCCTGCGGATAGCGCTGGCGGATGATTTCGGCTGCCTGTAAAAACAATGGCGCCATAAAATCAATTTCACTCACCCGACTACCCGGCATTAATACAAATACCGGAGCCTGCTCAGGTAGTTTCAATTGCTGACGTCTGGCCTGACGATCAACCTGCAACGGCAATGTCTGCGCCAGTGGATGACCGACAAAACGCGCTCGCCCGCCTGCTTGTTGATATAATTCCGGCTCCATCGGAAACAAACACAGCACTTCATCAACTTGCCTGACGATTTTTTTTACACGCTTGCGCCGCCAGGCCCACACAGACGGGCTAACATAATGCATAGTGGCAATACCGGCATGTTTTAAACTTTCTGCCACACCCAGATTAAAATCCGGCGCATCTATTCCTACAAACACCTGCGGTCGAATCGTTTTCAGTTCATGAATTAGGCCTCGGCGAATGGCCAGAATTTCCGGAAGTTTTTTTACAACTTCTACAAAACCACGTACCGCCAGCTTTTCCTGATCATATAAACTGCGAATACCTGCAGCAAGCATACGCGGCCCACCGATACCCACAAACTGCACATTTGGATAGCGGGCACGTATGGCATTCATCAGATGGGCGCCAAGCAAGTCACCGGATGCCTCTCCAGCACACAAGGCTATGGTTAACGAGGGCAGTTCAGTTGCAGTTTTATTCATAGCGGGATAGCATAGTGATAAACAGCTCTCAGAGTCAGGCTTTAAAGATTACCAGTTTAACAGGCGATATCTACCTGTAAAAGGATAAGGCTATAAAAGCTAAAAGCCCAAGCAAAGGGCTTGGGCTTTTAATCTGGGGTGGCTGATGGGGCTCGAACCCACGACAACTGGAATCACAATCCAGGGCTCTACCAACTGAGCTACAGCCACCATTAAAACTTTTCAAACTTGGTGCGCCCGACAGGAATCGAACCTGTAACCCCCGGCTTAGAAGGCCGGTGCTCTATCCGGTTGAGCTACGGGCGCGTACTCTCAAATCTATCCGGATAAGGATTCAGTCGATGTGGTCGGGGTGGTGGGATTCGAACTCACGACCCTCTGCTCCCAAAGCAGATGCGCTAACCAGGCTGCGCTACACCCCGACGAGAGAGGCGAACTATACAGCTCTGAAAAACCATCGTCAAGAGGTAAACCTAATTTTTTTGCCATATTTTTGAAATATTGCCGATTTATGGTTGCACACAATCAATAAAAGCAGATGAAAGCAAGGCTAAAAAATGCGACAATGCCATTTTTCTGAGTTTCAGCTGCTGGTTGCCCGCCAACAGCCTCTTTATTTATCTTTCTGTCTGGAATTAGCTAATGACCGCTCAACTCATTGATGGCAAAAAAATTTCCGAACAAATTCTGCAAAAACTCGCGGGTCGTGTGCAGCAGCGGCTGGATAATCAGTTACGCCGTCCTTGCCTAGCGGTCGTACTGGTAGGCGAGGACCCAGCCAGTGCTGTATATGTGCGCAATAAAAAACGTGCCTGCGAAACCATCGGCTTTGAATCACGCAGTTATGAACTACCTACTCAAACCAGTGAATCAGAATTGCTGGCACTCATTGATGAAATGAATGCAGACAAGGGCGTAGATGGTATTCTGGTACAGCTACCTTTACCAAAACATATAAATGGTCAGCTAGTACTAGAGCGGATTGTGCCGCATAAAGATGTCGACGGATTTCATCCGTATAATGTAGGCCGTCTGGCAGTAAAGATGCCGCTAATGCGTCCGTGCACACCGAAAGGTGTAATGACCTTACTGGAAGCTTATCAAATTGATGTAGCCGGTAAAAAAGCTGTAGTAGTAGGTGCATCAAATATCGTTGGCAGACCGCAGGCTTTAGAGCTTCTGTTGGCTCGAGCCACGGTTACAGTTTGTCACAGCGCGACGCAGAATCTGGCACAGGAAGTCGCGGCAGCCGATATTGTTGTAGTGGGTGTAGGCCAGCCGAATTTTGTCAAAGGTGAATGGATTAAACCTGGCGCAATCGTCATAGATGTAGGAATAAATCGGTTGGAAAACGGCCAGTTATGCGGTGATGTAGCATTCGCCAACGCTAGAGAGCGTGCAGCAATGATAACTCCAGTGCCAGGTGGCGTCGGCCCCATGACAATCGCCTCTTTGATGGAAAATACGCTGCAAGCTGCTGAACTACACGATACTCAACTAAACTGAATTTCCTTCAGGTCTGATTCGGAAATCAAATGAGCAGCAAACCTGTACAGACAGCAATCAATTTTGCAAAACTGATCTGAAAACTCAGGTTAGCATTAACATTTTACCAATCAGTCCATTAGCCAACATATCTTCGTATAAACAACAGAATAAAACCAAATGGCGTAAAAAACGCCATCATAACCGGAAAACTCTGCCAAATAGCATGCGAATCCAGACAATGCTGGCACGATTAATGAAATGGCTGTTATGGTTTATTCAACAACATAAAGTGATATTGATTCAATGTATCAGTTTTTCATCGACACTTGGGCTGCACTGCGTATGCAGTTTTACCCTAAAACGCATTATCGTTATTCGCCGTTTGTCTTTATTGCCGTACTCTTGGCATTAGGCCTAATGAGTATTGCGAACATGTCACCCTTTCTCGGACATCAATCGGGTATCAGTGCTTTTATTATGGTATTAACTGTATTGCGCTGGGCGGTTCTGAGTTTTTCCATGCAATCTATTCTTAGCTACTACAACCGGCAGCCCGGACAATGGTATGGTTACATACTGGTCACGGAAGCACTAACTCTGCCCATGGTAGCTATACTGTACTTTCCACACGCATTAGCCATGCCCGGAATGGCGTGGATGATCTGGACCATAGTGGTTCAAGTAGGTGGTTTTGTCCGCATTAGCCAGCAGAATGTATTTAAAGTAGCCTTGGCTTATATTGTCTATTGTTTCATCACTTGTCTAGCCGGCAGTGTAATTCTATTAATTTTCAGCGGCATGGGTTGGTTAGATTTAAACACTATGGCACAGTCTTTCCAGCAAATGGTCACACTGCCTGCTGCCGAAAACGGCTTACGCTGAACAGATGAGGAATTAAGCTGGTTCCGCTATAATAATACATGGTGTTTTTAATGCGAATCAGATAATTGAATTAACCAATTTTGCATTCCAAACTTGAAATTTACCTAATCAGTTTTGTTGATTTGAAAAGGAATAAGCATGACGTTAAAAGTTGCCATTAATGGTTATGGCCGCATCGGCCGCCAGATATTGCGTGCCATCTATGACTATAACCTGCGCAACCAGTTTGAAATTGTCGCGATAAATGCCAGTGGCACATTGGAAACCAGTGCCCATCTGACAAAATTCGATACCGTTCATGGCCGTTTCACCGCAGATGTTTCATTTGATGATGATGCTTTAATTATCAACGGCGACCGCATCCGCTTTTTCGCTACTCGCAATCCGGCAGAACTGCCCTGGGGTGAATTAGGTATTGATCTGGTACTGGAATGTACTGGTGCATTTACCAGCAAAGAAAAAGCTAGCGTCCATATACAGAGCGGTGCTAAGAAAGTTTTGATATCCGCTCCCGGTGGTTCTGATGTAGATGCCACTGTAGTATACGGCGTGAATCATCAGGTACTCACACCAGAAATGACTGTAGTATCCAATGGTTCTTGCACAACTAACTGTCTGGCTCCGGTAGCCAAAGCTATTAATGACGGACTGGGCATGGTGAAAGGTTTGATGACAACCATTCATGCATTTACCAACGATCAGGTTCTGACCGATGTACGGCATAAAGATTTACGTCGTGCCCGTAGTGCAGTGGAAAACCTGATTCCAACCAAAACCGGTGCCGCCAAAGCTTTAGGACTTGTACTGCCGGAATTACAGGGCAAATTCGACGGCTTCTCTGTGCGTGTACCAACTATTAATGTTTCACTGGTAGATTTAACTTTTGAGGCAGCTCGCGACACCAGCATTGAAGAAGTGAATGCCATCGTTAAAGCGGCCAGTGAAGGCAGTATGCAGCATATTCTGGGCTATAATAGCCTACCATTGGTTTCAAGTGATTTCAATCACTTGCCTCAGGCATCTGTATTTGACAGTACCCTCACCAAAGTTACCAACGGCAATATGGTAAAAGTACTGGCATGGTA
The DNA here is from genome assembly GCF_026535815.1 of Snodgrassella sp. B3088. NCBI lineage: Bacteria > Pseudomonadati > Pseudomonadota > Betaproteobacteria > Neisseriales > Neisseriaceae > Snodgrassella > Snodgrassella sp. B3088. The sequence goes on along the minus strand of NZ_JAFNPG010000037.1, from coordinate 35,765 downwards.
CGATAATGAATGGGGCTTTAGCTGCCAGATGCTGAATACCGCCCGCGCTATGTTCAACATGGAAGTGACACCGTTCGCCTGAGCTACGCTCAGCATAATGGCAGGCTGTCTGAAACCATGTAGTTTTCAGGCAGCCTGAATACATTTATGTATGTCCTAACGCATAAACAAAATCACAAATCTTAGCGTATCACTATCCACGTAATATTAAGATCTGGTCGCTAAACCTGACACTTTTATTAATTTAAATTCCAAGCAAACAAATCGCTGATTCTCCATTTTGCTTCCTTGAGGCACAGATTATGCTTAACTATCATTTGCAACCCCACTCACTGACCCAGCATTTGTGGCATGTTCGTCTCAGTTTCACTCAGCTCGATAATCAGAATTTCACCTTAAGCCTACCCAACTGGCTGCCCGGTAGCTATATGATTCGTGACTTTGCCCGCCATATCGTTACTTTAACGGCCAGTTGCAACAACTCCCCCGCAACAGCAGAGCAGATAAACAAAAATACATGGTCTTGTAAAGGACTGGCAGGTAAATGGGAAATCAGCTATCTGGTTTATGCTTTTGACAGTTCTGTACGTGGATCATTTTTAAATACCGAGCGTGGCTTCTTCGATGGTGCATGCCTGTTTTTACGCCACAATCAACGCCAGCAGGAAGCTTGCCAGTTAATTATCAGCGGTCTGCCGGAAAACTGGGATATTGCTACCACTATGCCCGCGGCTTCATTGCCTCGGGTTTATCAGACTGGCAACTATCGTGCATTGATAGACTATCCGGTTGAAATGGGCTATCTGTTGCGTCTGCCCTTCACTGCGGAAGGCATCGAACATGAGATTGTCATTAGCGGACATTTTTCTCAGTTTGACCAGCAACGTCTCGTCCAAGATGTTGCTAGAATATGCGCCTGTGAAATAGCTATGTTTGACGCACCGCCACCTTTTGAGCGTTACAGCTTTCTATTGCACGTCGGCAATGGCATTTACGGCGGGTTAGAACATAGATCATCATCTGCACTGATGGCCGACCGGCATGATCTGCCGCAGACAAATGGCAAAAACAGCGAAGCTTACATTACTTTATTGGGATTATTCAGCCACGAATATTTCCATGCATGGAATGTAAAATCCATCATTCCAGCTGCATTTGCCAATAATGAATTGAACACCGAAGCCTATACCCATCTCTTATGGGCTTTCGAGGGCATCACTTCCTACTACGATGATTTGTTTCTGGTGCGCAGCGGCGTCATTACACCAGCTCAATATCTGCATTTACTAGCCAAAACTATTACACGAGTGCAGCAGGGAGCGGGACGACTTAAGCAAACTCTGGCTGAATCCAGCCTTACCGCGTGGACCAAATACTACAAACAGAATGAGAACAGTGCCAATGCCATTGTCAGCTATTACCAGAAAGGGGCTTTGGCTGCCATGTGCCTGGATCACCATATTCGCCAGCACACCAACCAGCAGAAAAATCTAGACGACGTGATGCGCGCACTGTATCAAGACTGGCGGCAGCGAGGATTAGGTCTGGCTGAAAATGAGTGGCTCAAAATCGCGCGCGACACAACCGGTATTGATTTAACACAAGTTTATCAGCAGTACATCATGACCACATCTGATTTACCTATGGCTGAAAAATTACATCAGACTGGTGTATCACTGCATTGGGCTGCTCTGCCACTCCAGCATGGGGGCGCTTACATAGAGGAGCCTACAGCCAGCGAACAGACTTGTGCCGATTTAGGTGCACGGTTTAAGCCTGCAACACTCGGAATCACCATGCAACAAGTATTCAATCAGGGTAGTGCAGAAAATGCTGGCCTGAGTGCCGGTGATCAGCTCATCGCACTCAATGATGAAATCATTACGGACTTTAGCACGCAGTGGGCACGTATCCATATTGGCGAAACGGTACGAATTCACTTTATCCGAGATGGCCTGCTGCGACAATCCAGCTTATTGGCTCAACCGGCAATAAACGATACAGCCCTGCTGAGTATTGACAATACACAGCTGTTACAACAATGGTTGCAGCCACAACGCCGAAAATAACCGCCAGACTGAAACAATAATTTTATTTTTACAAATATCCTAGATTTAATGCAAGCTGATTTACATCTGACTCTTGTCCTGCCCGGTTTACTGTGGCCGCATCAGGATATTATCGTGCCGGTAGTACCATTACCGGCATTGGATAAGTTACGCCGTTGGGGTCAATTTTCCGCAAAAACCTCTAGTAGAAGCCAGCTTTTCCGTCAGTACCTGTGGCAAGGTTCATGGGTACAACAGGTATGTGGGCAGTATAACCTTGATTCGAGTGGTGACAGCCTAATTGCCACACCCATCAGCCAGATAGCCGGAATGCATCAACTGCAATATATTGATGGAAAATCTCTTTCTTTATCCATAGAAGAAGCAAGCGCTTTCTGTAGTGTATTGAATAAATGGTTACAGGCAGAAAATTGGCAGTTTCATCCGGTAAAAGCCAATTTGTGGCTGTTGACCTCCTCACAAAGAATGGCATTTAGCGTGCCATCGATACTGGATCTCGGTGGCAGCATTAACTCAGAAGTAAAACCAACTGGTACCGATGCACCCTTAATTTTACAACGACAGACCGAACTGCAAATGCTGCTGTATCAGCACCCGATCAATCAGCAACGCAGTGCCCGCGGCCTGCCTACCATCAACAGCTTATGGTTTGAGCCAGACAGCGCAGGCACAGCAGACAACAAAATTCCGTTGTATACCAATAGCTCTTGGGCAGTTAATACACATGAGCTACCCGCTAATTATGCTGCATTAGCAGATACCGTGTTTGGCAAAGATAAAAATAAAATTGTGTTGTTTAATGATGTATTATGCACAGCCGTCAATCAGGGCGATGTATACCTTTATACCCAGATACTGCAACAATGGGAGCAGGACTGGTGGCAACCCTTGTTAAACGCACTGCAAAACAAGCAACTTCGGCAGCTAAATATTCATTGCGAAAACGGCCTGCTTCAAATACGTAAACCCTGGCTAAACTTTTTCCGGCATAAAGCCAAACCATTTAACGGATTAAGTCTATGAAGCCCGCCTGCATTGTTACCCGTCCGGTAGATACCCATGCCGAACAAACCCTACTAGCACAGGGCGTTGAACCCTTACTGGCAAGATTGTATGCCACACGCGCCATTAAAAATAAACTTGAAACGGAATCCAGCCTGTCTGCCCTGCTGCCATTTCATAATCTAAAGAATATTCATGCTGCCAGTGAACGCTTGGCACAAGCAATCACACGACAAGAAAAAATTCTGATTGTGGCTGATTATGATGCCGATGGCGCTACTGCCTGTGCTCTGGCTATGCGAGGCTTACAGGCCATGGGCGCCATAACTGACTTTTTCGTACCAAATCGTTTTGAGCATGGATACGGACTGACAGCAGAAATTGCTGAGCTTGCTGCTCAGGCCGGCGCCGATTTGCTGCTAACAGTGGACAATGGTATAGCCAGTGTAGATGGTGTACAGCGTGCACACCAACTGGGTATGGATGTATTGATTACCGACCATCACTTACCCGCCGAGCAATTGCCTGAATGCATTATTGTTAATCCTAACCAGCCCGGTGATGAATTTCCCAGCAAAGCACTGGCCGGTGTCGGCGTGATGTTTTACGTACTGATGGCCTTGCGTCACCATTTGCGTCAGCACAACCAGTTCAGCCAAGTTCCCGAACCAAATCTGGCACAATGGCTTGATCTAGTTGCATTAGGTACCGTTGCCGATGTCGTCCCCCTTGATCAGAATAACCGTATTCTGGTCGCACAGGGGCTCAAGCGCATGCGTGCCGATAAAATGCAACCCGGTATACGCGCCCTATTTCAGGTAGCCAAACGTAAAATACATCAGGCTCAGGCATTCGATCTGGGCTTTGCCATTGGTCCGCGGCTAAATGCTGCCGGCCGGCTGGATGATATGAGTTTAGGCATAGCCTGCCTTTTATCAGATGATATACACAACGCAGCAAACTTAGCGGAACAACTGAACGATTTAAACCAGGAGCGCCGGCAAATACAACGCAGCATGCAAGATGAGGCCAATTTGCAGCTAGCAGACATTAATACCGAAAGTAGTTTCAGTATTGTCGCCTATCACAACAGCTGGCATCAGGGCGTCACCGGCATTGTTGCCGGCCGTTTGCGCGAAACCTTTCATCGACCGAGCATTGTGTTTGCACAAGCTGAAAACGGCATACTGCGCGGATCTGGTCGCTCCATCTCTGGTCTGCATTTGCGTGATGCTTTAGATATGGTCAGCAAAAGACAACCGGAAATCATCCAGAAATTCGGCGGACATGCCATGGCTGCTGGATTAAGCATTGCCGAAACACAATTACCCGCTTTCCGGCGTGAATTTGAAACAGTATGCCGGCAACTTATCCAGCCAGCCGATCTGAATCAAACATACCAGACCGATGGTTCATTAGAACCCCAGCATCTGAATTTAGCCACAGCCCAGCAACTGGCAGCGTTGGTGTGGGGGCAAAGCTTTCCCCCTCCCTCTTTCTGCGACGAATTCAACGTTGTCAGCCAGCAATTTGTTGGCACTGGTCACGTAAAGGCAGTGTTACGCAAGAGCAACTGCGAATGTGAAGCCATGTTTTTTCGGTGCAACGTCACTTTGCCTGAACGTATTCGCGTGGTTTATCGGCTTATTGCCAATGAATGGCGCCAGCAACTTGAATTACAGCTATATGCAGATTACTGGGAAAATTGTACCTGAAGAGATATTGAGGCTGTTTAAATACATAAATTCACTTATAATTAGCACAATCAAACATTAACATGGCTTTTTTTGCGCTCCTGTATCTGTAATTGGCCATTACGCCACAAACAGATAGGCTAAAAGGAAGAGCAGCCAGATAAATGCACCATTAACTAAGTGTAAACTTAAAAAGAGATAAAGACAGGAATTAACTGGTATGAGTGTAGGATTGATTCGAGTTTTATATAAGCACCAGATTATCGATGCAGAAAAAGCTGAAAAACTGCGTCAGGAGCTTGAGCAGAAACGTCCAGTTATACCGATGCTGTTGCAGTCTGGTGTCATCGATGCTGACAAACTGGCCACCTTCCTGTCCAAGGTATTCAGTATTCCTTACCTCAATCTGGAACTATATAACCAAAGCCTTGTACCGCAGGACTTAATCAATCTGAAAATCATGCAGCAATATATCTGCGTGCCCATTTTCAAACGTGGCAATCGTCTGTTTCTGGCTGTATCTGACCCCACTTCCATTCAGCATTATCAGAAAATTGCCACAGATGCCGGCTGCATCCTGAATCTGGTTATTGTACGCGATGATCAGCTGCGTCAGATACTAGAGAATCTCGGACAGGAATCCACCAGCCTACTAGAAGGAATGGACACAGTTGGTGATGCTGAAGCAACAGGCAATAATGCCATGTCTGCCGATGATGAGGACGGTGAAAACGGACCTGTGGCCAGATTTGTCTTCAAAGTATTGAATGATGCACTCAACAGCGGCGCCTCAGATATTCACTTTGAATTTTACGAAGAAATGGCAAGAGTACGTTTTCGTATTGACGGGCAGCTACGGGAAGTAGTGCGTATGCCACTGAATATTAGAAACCAGATTGCCTCCCGTATTAAAGTGATGGCTAAACTGGACATTTCAGAAAAACGTATACCTCAGGATGGCCGAATACAGATTCAATTCCGCAAAGGTGCCAAACCGATTGATTTTCGTGTCAGCACCCTTCCGACCCTGTTTGGTGAAAAAATTGTGATGCGTATTCTGAATTCGGATGCTGCTACTCTGAATATCGAACAGCTCGGCTTCGAACCATTTCAGAAAGAATTACTGCTGGAGGCCATTCACCGGCCGTATGGTATGGTACTGGTTACTGGCCCAACCGGTTCCGGTAAAACTGTATCCCTTTACACCTGCCTGAATATTCTGAATACCGACAGTGTGAACATTTCTACTGCAGAAGATCCTGCGGAAATTAATTTACCCGGTATCAATCAGGTAAATGTAAATGATAAACAGGGACTGACATTTGCCGCAGCCCTAAAATCTTTCCTACGTCAGGATCCAGACATCATCATGGTGGGGGAAATCCGGGATTTAGAAACGGCCGATATTGCCATCAAAGCAGCACAAACCGGTCATATGGTATTTTCTACCCTGCACACCAATAATGCGCCTGCCACCTTATCACGTATGCTGAATATGGGGGTTGCTCCATTCAACATCGCAAGTTCAGTGAATCTGATTATGGCACAGCGTCTGGTTCGACGTTTATGCACCTGCAAAGCACCAGCCGAACGGCCACCAGAATTCGCACTCAAAAAAGCCGGTTTCTCTGATGAAGATCTAGCTAAAGAATGGACATTTTATCGGCCGGTAGGCTGTGAGCGCTGTAAAGGCAAAGGTTACAAGGGGCGCGCTGGTGTTTATGAAGTAATGCCTATCAGTGATGAAATGCAGCGAATCATCATGAACAATGGTAATGAAGTCGATATCAGTAAGCAGGCGCATAAAGAAGGACTGGTCGATTTGCGTCATGCTGGTCTGCTTAAAGTTATGGAAGGCATCACTTCGCTTGACGAAATTCTAGCCACCACCAACGATTAAATCCATCGCCTATTTATCTAATTAATACAATACTGTGAGAAAAACCATGAACAAACCAGTAGCAGTATCCAAAGCTAAATCTACCGGCATCAGCTACAGCTTTGAAGGAAAAAACATCAAAACTGAGCAGATTGTACGCGGCGAAGTAGTGGCAAAAGATGAGGCAGAAGCCCGTGCCAAACTTAACCGAAGACAGATTCGTGTAATTCAGATTAACAAAGTCAAAAAACAGCGTCAGAAAAAAATCAGTCCGGCGGATATAACAGTCTTTACTCGACAATTATCAACCATGATGAAATCCGGTTTACCGATGATGCAGGCTTTTGATATCGCAGCCAAAGGCCACTCAAACCCTGCTATGACCCAAATGCTGATGCAAATCCGTTCTGATGTTGAGCAGGGTACATCATTAGCTGATTCTTTTGCCAAATATCCAAAGTATTTTGATCGATTTTATTGCAATCTGGTACGTGCAGGCGAAACAGGCGGTGTATTGGAAGCCATATTAGATAAACTGGCCGTATACAAAGAAAAAACTCAAGGAATCAAGAAAAAGGTTAAAAGTGCTTTGACCTATCCGGTAGTAGTGGTAGTTGTCGCAATTGCACTGGTAATCGTCATGATGATGTTCGTTTTACCATCATTCGGTAAAGTTTACGAAGGTATGGGCGTTCCTCTGCCAGGACTTACACAATTCATGATGAATATTTCTAATTTCTTTGTCCACTTTGGTGTATTTATTATCATTGCACTCATTGCAGGTGTAATTGGACTAATAAAATGGTATCAGAACTCAGATGATTTGAAAAAACGTTTTGATTATATGTTATTGAAAATGCCCATTTTTGGCCAAATCGTACGTAAAGCCACAATTGCCCGCTGGGCGCGCACAACAGCAACCTTGTTTGCTGCCGGCGTCCCCTTAGTAGAAGTACTTGACTCAGTTGCCGGAGCAGCGGGCAATATCAAATATGAAGAAGCGACACAGGAAATTCGGGCCAAGGTTAATCAGGGTATCTCCCTCACCTCTGCCATGCAGGCTACTGAATTATTTCCCAATATGGTAATGCAAATGGCCTCTATTGGCGAAGAGTCCGGATCACTTGATGATATGTTAAATAAATCAGCCGAATTTTATGAAGAAGATGTAGATACTGCTGTTTCACAGCTATCATCTTTGATGGAACCCATTATCATGGTAGTACTGGGTTTGATCGTCGGTGTTATTCTGGTTGCTATGTATTTACCACTCTTCAACATCGGTAATGCAGTAGGTTAAGATCAGATGTTATCAGATACACTGTTTTTCTCCATCATCGCATTAATAACAGGTTTAGCTGTAGGCAGCTTTCTGAACGTAGTCATCTACCGTCTGCCGATCATGATGGAACGCAGCTGGCAGGCTGAAGCACGAATGGCATTGCAATTACCGGCAGAAAATTTTGCCCGTTTCAATCTTTGCGTACCCCCGTCAGCCTGCCCTCATTGCCAGCATAAAATTCGCTGGTGGCAAAATATACCATTGATAAGCTATCTTATCTTACATGGTCGTTGTGCTGCTTGTGCAAAACCGATTAGCTCTCGCTATTTCTGTGTTGAACTGCTTACCGGACTAGCGTTTGCCGCAGTAGTATGGCGCTATGATGTAACACCAGTTGCCGCCGGTGGTCTGGTTTTGACAGCTGCGTTGATAACATTAACATTTATCGATGCTGATACTCAGCTCTTGCCAGATCAGATTACTTTACCATTACTGTGGCTGGGATTACTGTTTAATTGGTATAGTGAATTTGTATCCTTATCTGCAGCTATATGGGGAGCAGTAGCAGGCTATATGAGCTTGTGGTCACTGTTTTGGCTATTCAAGCTCATAACCGGAAAAGATGGCATGGGTTATGGTGATTTTAAACTGCTGGCTGCTCTAGGCGCATGGATGGGTGCTGCTGCATTGCCATTAATTGTATTTATAGCTGCTATTGTTGGCATCATTGCCTCTTTGATACTCAAAGTTGCCCGCAGTCAGCCAATGGCTTTTGGCCCGGCTCTAGCCATCTCCGGCTGGATTGTTTGGATGGCCAACAGCCAAATTAGCCAGCTCATTCACTGGTGGTTGCAACTTTCTGGATTCGATGCATGACAATCTGGGTTGGACTAAGCGGTGGAATTGGTAGCGGTAAAACCACTGTAGCCAGTTGTTTTGCTAGCTTAGGTATACCAGTAATAAATGCCGATGAAATAGCCCATCAGCTTACTGCACCACATGGTTTGGCATTACCTGAAATCAAAAAACAATGTGGCAGCCAGCTATTTCTGGCAGACGGCAGTCTGGATCGGAACCAACTGCGTAACTGGGTATTTGCTGATTCAACTCATCGCCAACGACTGGAAAACATTCTTCATCCGCTCATCTGGCAAGGGTTGCAACAGGCCAAACAGCAAATTTCTCCAGACAAACAATATGGCATTATTGAAATACCACTACTGGCGGAAAAACCCGAATTTCAAAAACTGGTGCAGCGTATACTTATCATCGAAGCTCCTGTTAATCTTTGTATACAAAGAGTTCAGCTACGTAGTGGTCTAGACGAATCCGCAATACGTGCTATTATGGCGCAACAGGCTGACAGCAAGAGCAGAAAAGTTATTGCTGATGACACAATTACTAATGATGGCAACCGGCCACAACTTGAGCAGGAAGTCCTGAAGCTCCATCACTTCTATCAGGCTTTACCACCATCCACGTTATGACAGATATAATCCATTTCGAACATCCCTTGTCCGAGCGCGTGCGGAATTTTTTACGTATCGCCTACTTGTTCAGGCACTTTCATGAAGTCGTAGTACGCAAGGAAGTCTGGGCACATCACTGTGCATTGTTTTCACTGTTTGAAATCATGGAAGCTGCCGCGCGTGCCGAGCTCAAATTGGATATTCTACAGGAACTGGAACGTCAAAAAGGTCTGGCACGACAACGGGGTGAAGATGGTAAGGATGCACTGGAAACCATTCAGACGGCAATATCTAATCTACAGAATGTTCAACAGAAATTTGGACAACATCTGCGCGAAAATGAATGGCTGATGGCCATCAAACAAAGAATATTTGTACCTGGCGGTACCAGCCCATATGATTTACCCTCATATTATTACTGGCAGCAGAAAAATCCAGAAGAACGCGAAAGCCAGCTACGACAATGGATTCAAAGCCTGCTCCCAACTTATGAAGCCATCAGCCTACTACTGGAAATCCTGCGTCACAATAGTCTGTCGGTAGAGTGTGTAGCAAATGCAGGCAGCTATCAGCACAACAGTTTGGGGCAAAATATCCACTTGCTTGGTATTAATGTTGCCCAGCATGAAACAGCTTTGCCAGAAGTTTCTGCTAATAAATATTTCACCCATATTCGCTTTTTACAAGCATCACAACAACAGGCACGCGGATTAGTACTGACCACCGACATTCCGTTCACGCTCGTAATGTGTAGCTTCGATGCAGTAATCAAATAATGACTGAAAAAATCATCACCGTTACTTGTCCTACTTGTGGCCAAAACGTCGCCTGGATTACAGCAAACCGTTTCCGGCCGTTCTGTTGCGAACGCTGTAAAATGATTGATTTGGGAGCATGGGCCAGTGAAGGCTATAACTTGCCGGCAGATGAAGATCAACCTCTGAGCGAAGAACTCAAACCATCAAAGCATTAACCTATATTGATTACATTATCCCAAACACTTACAGATATTCATTCAACCTATGACATCCCCCGCTCTTAGCATTCATCAGGCAGTCAAAACCTACTCCAACGGTTTTACCGCCCTGAAAGGCGTCAGTTTCAGCGTTCAATCAGGTGAGTTTTTTGGCCTTCTTGGCCCTAATGGTGCCGGCAAAACCACCCTTATCTCTGCAATGGCAGGACTCAGCCGTCTGACTTCCGGTCACATCAGCATTTGCGGCCACGATGTACAACGTGAACCCAATACCACCCGTAAACTTCTTGGTGTTGTACCTCAGGAGCTGGTTTTTGATCCATTTTTCAGCGTGCGCGAAGCATTACTGTTTCAATCCGGTTATTTCGGCTTACATAAAAATGATGAATGGATTGATGAAATCATTACCAATCTTGGCTTGGCAGATAAAGCCAACACCAATACCCGTAACCTTTCCGGTGGCATGAAACGCCGTGTTATGGTGGCACTGGCACTGGTACACCGCCCACCCGTTATTGTACTGGATGAACCCACCGCTGGCGTCGACGTAGAATTACGCCAAAACCTGTGGCAATTCATTACCAGACTAAACAAAGCCGGCCATACCATCATTCTAACCACACATTATCTTGAAGAAGCACAATCATTGTGTAATCGGATCGCCATGCTGAAACATGGTGAAATTGTGGCATTAGATAGTACCCAGAATCTGCTGCACGCAGAAACCGATAAACAACTGGCCTTAACACTTGATCAAAAATTACCAGAAAATCTGCGTCAGCAAATTATCAAGGAAGATGGCTACAACTACCTTCTGAAACTTGCAGACTACAGCCAATTGGCCACTATGCTACAAAGCCTGCAAAACCAAAATATAAATGTCAGAAACCTACAAATACTAGAGAATGATCTTGAAAATGTTTTCCTGCGCCTCACCAGCGACCACATGAAAGATGAAAAATGAATATCACTGGTTGCTACACATTATTAAAAAAAGAAGTCTTGCGCTTCTGGAAAGTAGGGTTTCAAACCCTATCTGCACCTATTTTGACCGCTTTACTTTATCAGCTGATATTTGCACAAGTCATGAAAGGACGCCCAGATATCCTGCCTGGAGTTAGCTATACGGCCTTTCTGATACCGGGTTTGGCCATGATGTCCATGCTACAGAATGCCTTTGCCAACTCCTCCTCAAGCCTAATTCAGTCACGTATTACCGGTAATCTTATATTTATCTTATTACCACCTCTGGGTACAGCGGCATTCTTCTGCGCTTATGTTGGCGCCTCAATTTTGCGCGGATTAATGGTTGGCATCGGAGTAATTGCTGTCACTGCCTTTTTCGGTTTACCCATTCCACACCATCTTGGTTGGATAATCATCTTCGCCTTACTGGGCTGCGCCATCATGGGCATGTTTGGTCTGTTAGCAGGCATAGTCGCAGAAAAATTTGACCAATTAGCTGCTTTCCAAAACTTCCTGATTATGCCTTTAACATTTCTTTCAGGTGTATTTTATTCCATTAATAGCCTACCGTCATTCTGGCGAACCCTCAGCCATTTCAATCCGGTTTTTTACATGATTGATGGCTTCAGATATGGCTTTTTTGGCCAGAGTGACTCCTCACCATGGCTAGCACTTACCGTAGTGAGCAGCTTTGCCATTATTCTGTGTATTCTTGTCTGTGCCATCCTAAAATCTGGCTGGAAATTACGCAATTAGACAAACTAAAACGCTATAATAGCCGCCATTTATCACTAGCTTTTCTGGAGCCCGTCATGTTAACACCTGAAGAGGTAAAAACCATGATTGCCAATCTGTTACCGTGCGAATATCTCGAAGTAGAAGGAGATGGACACCATTTCTTTGCTCGGATTGTGTCTGGTGCCTTTACCGGAAAAAACCGTCTGGCTCGTCATCGCATGATAAAAGATGGTCTCGCACAACAAATTGCCAGTAATGAATTACATGCACTTTCCATCACCACAGCTGCAACACCGTCTGAATGGGCAGAAAAACAGCAATAAACAATATAGAAAAACCTATTTCTGCCAAATCTAGAGAATTAATATGGAAAAATTAAAAATCCGCGCTAATGGCGCATTAAACGGCGAAATCTTTATCTCCGGCGCCAAAAATGCAGCACTTCCCCTGCTGTGCGCGTCTTTACTGACAAGCGAAACACTGCATTTGACCAACGTACCAATGTTGCGCGATGTTAAAACTACCCAAAAGCTATTACAAGGCATGGGGGCACGTGTACTGACCGACAATATAGAGGAATTTGAAATCAACTGTAGCGGTATAAATAATACCTGTGCACCCTACGAATTGGTCAAAACCATGCGCGCCTCCATTTTGGTATTAGGGCCAACACTGGCACACTTTGGTGAAGCTCAAGTCAGCTTGCCGGGCGGATGCGCCATTGGTTCAAGACCAGTAGATCAGCATTTAAAAGGGCTCGAAGCCATGGGTGCCGAAATTACTATTGAACACGGATACGTCAAAGCTCGTGCCCAAAAATTAAAAGGTGCTCATATCGTCATGGATATGGTGACCGTCACTGGTACTGAAAACCTGCTGATGGCAGCCACCCTTGCAGAGGGTACTACCATTCTAGAAAATGCAGCTATGGAGCCTGAAGTCACAGACCTTGCCGATTGTCTCGTAAAAATGGGCGCCAACATTCAAGGCATCGGTACACCTACTCTGACCATTACCGGAGTGGAAAAACTGCATGGTTGCACACACCGCGTTGTGCCTGACCGCATTGAAGCCGGAACATTTTTATGTGCTGTAGCCATGACCGGCGGTAAAGTCGTACTACGAAACGCTGCCCCTAAAACCATGCAGGCGATTCTGGAAAAACTGAGTGAAGCTGGAGCCATTATAGAAGCCGGTGATGATTGGATCAGCATCGATATGCAACAGCCCCCCCGCGCAGTTGATATCCGTACCCTTCCTTATCCCGCATTTCCCACCGATATGCAGGCACAGTTTATGGTTATGAATACCATAGCCAACGGTAACAGCAAAGTGGTGGAAACCATTTTTGAAAACCGATTCATGCACGTACCTGAACTCAATCGCATGGGTGCCAGAATATCCGCTGAAGGCAACACAGCCATTGTAGAAGGTGTTGAGCAGCTATCCGGCACCACCGTTATGGCTACCGACCTGCGCGCATCAGCCAGTCTGGTATTAGCCGGACTGGTGGCCAGTGGTGAAACCATTGTAGAGCGTATTTACCATCTGGATCGCGGTTATGAAAATATCGAACAAAAACTGGGTGGAGTAGGCGCGATTATTGAGCGCGTCAGCGATTAAAAATTCACGAATATTAAAAGGGTGTACGGAAATTTTCGCACACCCTTTTTGTTTTTATTCGAATCGTTAAATAGCTCAATTACACCAGATTAATATTCATACTCTATAAAATATTTATAGAGTAAGCTTTTCATCAGATATTACAGGAACTAATTATCTGTATTTATAGCATGTTAAGAGAATTATAAAATATTGAGTTTGAGACTTCTGATTAATGCTAATTAAGAAATAAATCATACTGATACAGATAAATATCCTATTTTCATAAAATTTTCAGCAGTGATACACCAAATATCTGTCTTAAATCAAATAAGTAAAATGAAAACGATTTATCAGCCAACACAATAAAATTAGGATAGGAATGGAGGAAATCATATTTTAATCACTGCACATTTGAATCAACGGTTATAAGTTTTATCCCGCTACCTGTGCAGGATACTTCTGGTTATATCATGGTTGATTTGAATGTCGTGCAAGCTTTAAATCATGAAATCCACCATTTCTGGCAGTCTAAACATGGTTAAGCGTAGCGGTTTAAACCAGACTATCTGTTCTGGTTGCAAATTCAGTGTACGGAATTCAGCCGGAGAAAGCCACACTTGAACTCGCTGTTTATTATTATAACGGCACAGCCATAATCTTATTTGTGCACCAATAATATGTATTTCCTCCACTATAGCTGAATCTATGACATTACTTTGGTTTTCCGTTAATATTTGTATTTCTTGCGGACGCACATAGACAGTCACATTCTGGCGTGTCCGCTCACCAGTGGTGACAGGTTCACGATAGTGCCCTAGACACAATTGCCCCTGTTCGATACAAGCATCTTCAAATACATTTACTTCACCCAAAAACTCCGTCACAAAAACATTTTCAGGATGATCATACAAAGAAGCTGCTGCACCGCTTTGCTCGATTTTGCCCTGATTCATCACCACAATCTGATCGGCCATTTCCAGCGCCTCTTCCTGATCATGAGTCACCAGCACACTGGTGATACCCAATTGATGATGTATTTCTACCAGCCACTGGCGCAATTCCTTACGTACCTTAGCATCCAGTGCACCAAAAGGTTCATCTAGCAACAGCAATTTTGGTTTGGTAGCCAGAGCACGTGCCAGTGCAATACGTTGACGTTGGCCGCCGGATAATTGCTGCGGGTACACTTTGGCTAGCCATTCCAGCTGTACTAGCTTTAATAACTCTTCCACTCGTGCTGCTATTTCATCTTTATCGGGGCGTATACGTCGGGGCATTACTTTCAATCCGAAAGCAACATTTTCAAACACGGTCATATGGCGAAACAGCGCATAATGCTGAAACATAAAGCCTACTCGCCGTTCCCGTACATGCAGATTGCTGACCTCCTCATCCCCAAAAAAAAGTTCACCGGAATCTGCATATTCCAACCCCGCAATGATACGCAGCAACGTGGTTTTGCCACAACCTGAAGGTCCCAGTAAAGCGGTTAATGAACCATTAGGCACCTGTAGATTGATATCCTGTAATGCAGGATATTCGCCATAAGATTTATTCAAATGCTGGATACGGATACTCATAATCGCTACTCAATGCTATGTACCTGACTGTTTAATTGGTTACTGCTATACGTGCACGTTGTGCATCCCTATACATACGTGTCTGGCGCCAGTCGAGATACTTTTGCAACAGTAGTGTACATAAGGCCAGTAAGGCCAAAAGGCTGGATACAGCAAACGCACCTACCATGTTGTATTCGTTGTACATCATCTCTACCAGCAGCGGCATAGTATTGGTTTCGCCACGAATATGACCGGAAACCATACTTACCGCGCCGAATTCTCCCATTGCACGAGCATTTGTCAGGATAATGCCGTATACCAGCGCCCATTTCAGATTCGGTAAGGTGACATGCCAAAACATCTGCCAACCACTGGCACCAAGTATCAGTGCTGCCTGCTCTTCACTACTACCCTGAGCCTGCATTAATGGAATTAACTCCCGCGCCACAAACGGAAAAGTGACGAACAAAGTAGCCAATATCATGCCGGGAATAGCAAAGATAACTTGCACACCATGCGCTTCCAGCCAGCTTCCAAGCCAGCTATTGCTGCCAAACAACAATACAAACATCAGACCAGCCACAACTGGAGAAACAGCGAATGGTAGATCCAGTAATGTTGTCCACAACTGCTTACCCCGAAATGTAAAATGGGTTAACAGCCATGCCATAGCCACACCCAATACCACATTAATCGGTACCACAATCAGGGTAATCAACAGTGACAAACGCATGGCAGCCAGAGCTTCATCATCCAGCAAAGCAGCCATATATAGTTCCCAGCCCTTTGCCAGCGCATAACTAAATACGGATAATAAGGGTAGAAACAGCAATACACTCAGACACAAGAAAGTTATGCCAATAAGTAAATAACGCAACCATTTTGGCTCAGTGAGCAATGCATTGGTCTTCACGATACTCATCAGTAGCGCCCCTGTGTACGACTGCTTAAACGCCATTGCCATAAATTTAGTGTTAATAAAATAACAAAAGATATTATCAACATAAATAGCGCCACAGCCGCTGCGGCCGGTAAATCAAAAAGCTCAAATTTACTAACAATAATGAGAGGCAGAATTTCTGATTTAAACGGTACATTACCTGCGATAAAAATGACAGAACCATATTCCCCCGTTGCCCTTGCAAATGCCATTCCTGCCCCCATCACCAGTGCTGGCAATACTTCCGGCAATAATACCCGAAACACTATAGTGAATCTGGATGCGCCTAGAATTGCTGCGGCCTCTTCATATTCGCCCGATAATTCAGCCAGCACAGGCTGTACTGCTCGTACCACAAACGGCAAGCTAACCAGCAATAAAGCCAGCCAAATACCTGTGGGGGTAAAAGCTACCTGTAAGCCCATATTGGTAAATATTCTGCCTATCCAGCCTGTAGGAGCATATAAAGTAGCCAGCGCCACCCCCGTTACTGCTGTTGGTAAAGCAAAAGGCAAATCGACTAATGCATTAACCATATCCTTGCCCCAGAACTGATAGCGTACCAGTACCCAAGCAACTAAAGTTCCTAGCAGCACACTGGCTAGCATAGCCAGTAATGACATTTTCAGAGTGAGCCACACAGCTGCAAGTGTGCGTGGCTCAGAAATCACTCGTATAAAGCCAGACCAGCCCAAATCAGTCACAGTCCACACCAGCATGGCAAAAGGCAATAACACCAATAATGACAGCGATAGTACACTTACACCCAGACTAAGAGAGAATCCGGGCAATACAGATGGCTGTTTCATTAACAGCATAATTTTTCTCCCATATGCCCGACTGCTGTAAACATTACCGGCAACATTAAAGAAAAATATACCGGTAAATTGAAATCAGTCCTATTTAGGCTAAATACCTACAATAACGTGGCTAAAAATGACAAACAGAACAAAACAACAAAGACTACCGCATTCTGCTCTGCAATAGGCAGCCAACAATATAAAAGGCCGTACAGACAAATGAGAAAGAATATATTTTTGTAACTTAATAAGTCACAGTTATAACCCATTATCAGAAAAGCAGTATTGCTGACACCTGCACCACGTAATATCATGCAGACAGTTATTCAACATAAACATATCAATCTACAATAGCGAGAACACAATGCCAGCTTCTCTTCTGGATGAACAAAAAGATGCACCCTTGTCGGCTGACATCAGCTTTCTGATCCAAGCATTATTGAATATGCTGGCTCACGAAACCACCGTAGCCGTACAAACAGTACTAGGCGAGCTTATCGACGGCAAAGAACCGCAGATAACCATCCAGCAAGCTCTGCCATCGCTTGACTTACGGCAGCAGCAAGATCTCATCCGCGCATGTAGTCTGTTTGCACAGGTATTGAATATTGCAGAAGATGTACATCATGAACGGCGGCGTCAAACATATGAACAAAACAGTGAGCATTTTGGACGTACCAGCTTTAATCATGTCATCCGGCAGATTCAACAGCAAAAAATATCTACCACAGAATTGGAAACAACCTTACAACAGACCAGTATCAGTGCTGTACTAACTGCCCACCCTACCGAAGTACAGCGACAATGTATTTTGTGCTTTCACCGCCATATCCGCAGCATTCTCAATGAACGCAACCATCCACAACATCCACACAGCAAAGAACTGCAACAGCAGGCTGAAGCCATTATGCTGGCTCTTTGGCAAACCGACGAAACCCGTCATTTTCAGATCAGCGTAAGCGATGAAATTTACAACAGTATCAACTATTTTCCATTAAGTTTTTTTAAAGCCGTACCCGCACTTTACCGTAAACTACAATGCCAGCTTACCAGTATCTATCCGGATGTCAGCCTTCCTAATGTAATCACCATTGGTGGCTGGGTAGGAGGTGATCGCGATGGCAATCCATATGTCAATGCAGATACATTACAGGAAGCATTTTCCTTTCAGGCCAAAGCTTTATTTCAACATTACCACCAGTGTCTGGATGAACTCCATCAGCTATTGCCACTATCTTCCCGCCGTGTTCAGGTAAACAGCAGCGTACTACACATGGCAGAACTGTCACCAGATACCGCAACCGCCCACAAGGAAGAGCCGTATCGTCGCGCCATCGCTTACATACAGACTCGCCTTAGTGCTACCGGGCAACAACTTGGTTTACAACCGTACAATCAGCATTACTGCTTACCATTCTATCGACAGTCAGAGGAATTTCTGCAAGAGCTTAATCATCTCGCCAGATCCTTACAGGAAAATGGCAGTGCCCTGCTCAGTGAGGGCAAACTGGCAGATCTGATTCGTTCAGTTTCTTTATTTGGCTTTCATTTGATGTCTGTAGACCTGCGTCAGCATGCGGCCAAACACACAGAGGTAGTGACTGAATTATTTGCTCATGCTGATTTGGAAGATTTTAAAACACTGAGTGAAGCAGCCAAACAACGAGTATTACTACGCGAACTGAGCACTCAACGCCCGCTGTACAGTCCTTACATTCAGTACAGCAACGATGCCATGCGTGAACTGACTGTTTTTCAAACGGCTGCCCGCATCAAAAATGATTACGGTGAAACGGCCATTAATCAATGCATCATTTCGAATGCGGAAAGTGTCAGCGACATACTCGTAGTTGCCTTACTGCTGAAAGAAACTGGTCTGTTGAGCATCAACAATGAAAAACCCAGCAGCCGCATCAACATCGTTCCCTTATTTGAAACCATTGATGCCTTGCAGAAAAGCGTAGATATTATGGACAAACTGTTTAGCCTGCCCTGGTATCGCGCATTTCTACACAGCCGCAACAATTTGCAGGAAATCATGCTCGGATATTCCGACAGCAACAAAGATGGCGGTTACGTGACCAGTCAGTGGTCCCTGTATCTGGCGGAGTCCCAGCTAGTCAAACTGTTTGCTCACCATCATATCCGCCTACGTCTATTTCATGGTCGCGGTGGCAGCGTAGGTCGTGGCGGCGGCCCTTCTTTCGACGCCATCATGGCTCAGCCTGCAGGCAGCGTAGCCGGACAAATACGCATTACCGAGCAAGGAGAGGTGATTACCGCCAAATATGCTGATCCCACCAATGCCGAACGCAATCTGGAAGCGCTGGTTGCCGCCACACTTGAAGCCACCCTACTGCCCCCTCAGAACAGCGAGCCGGATAACCAAATCATGGATACCTTATCGGCTAGTGCATTCAGACACTATCGCAAACTAATTACCTGCCCCGGTTTCATAGAATATTTTTTACAAACAAGCCCAATACAAGAAATTGCCAGCCTCAATATCGGCAGCCGTCCTGCCAGCCGTAAAACACTGGCAAGAATTCAGGATTTACGCGCCATTCCATGGGTATTCTCATGGACACAGAATCGCCTCATGCTACCAGCATGGTATGGATTCGGCAGCGCGGTCACCGAACTAATTAATCAGGACAGCGCCAATCTGCAACGATTGCAACAGCAAGCACAACACAGCCCTTTTTTCCAGACCATGCTTTCCAACATGGATCAAGTAATGGCCAAAGCCGACCTCACCATTGCCCGGGCTTATGTTAATCTGGCTAGCAATCAAGAAGCTGCCCACACTATTTACAGCATGCTGGCTGATGAATTTGAGCGTAGCAAACAAGCACTACTTAGCATTCTGCAACGCCAGCGTTACTTAAGTGACAACCGAACACTCGCACGCTCACTTGCCTTGCGTATCCCCTACCTAAACGCCCTAAATTGGCTTCAGATACATCTGTTGCAACAACTACGTCATCAACCAGATAACAGCGAGCTACTCCAGCTCATCCACCTAACCATTAACGGCATTGCTCAGGGATTACGGAATACAGGCTGAAGCAAAAACCTGCGCAAACAATACACCTTTGTCTTGATTACTATTCAGCTTTATAAATATTCAGCATCGGTATTTCCTTAGTTTGCATTTCTGAGCTGAATAAGGTATTTAAATAAATAATTGGAAAAACAAAAGGCAACATAGATTACAAAACAGCAATATAGCCAACTCAGAGCAAAATCCGTCATAACCTAGTACTACTGGCTTGAAATAGCAGCATCACGACCCAATTTAATTAAATAATTCACCTTTTTGCAGAGGAAAAAATATGCAACCGGAAAACAACACCGAAAACGAAACTCAGGTAAACGAGAACACCGAAAACACCGAACCAATTATTGCGCCAGAGGCCACCATTGAAGATTTGCAAGAACGCATCAACGAGCTAGAAGGCCAGCTTAAAGATGAACAACTGCGTTCATTGGCCACTGAGCAGAATCTGCGCCGGCGCCATCAGGAAGAATTGGAAAGTGCCCATAAATTTGCCGGTCAGAAATTTGCCACTGCAATGCTGCCCGTTAAAGACTATCTGGAAATGGCTCTGCAAGATCAGAGCGGCAACTTTGATGCTCTTAAAATGGGTGTACAAATGACCCTTACCGAATTGCAAAAAGCTTTTGATCAATCCAATGTCAAAGAAATCGATCCCAAAGCTGGCGACAAACTTGACCCGCATCGTCATCAGGCTTTGCAAAGCGTTGAAAGTGAACAGGAACCCAATACTGTAGTTTCTGTAATGAAAAAAGGATATACCCTATCAGACCGCGTATTGCGTCCAGCTATGGTAACAGTAGCCAAAGCCGCCGACTCAGAATAAATCATCCGAATAAAAACCGTCTGACAGAAATTAATCAGACGGTTTTTATTGAAAAAATATCTGATATTATCTAGTTTTTTCTTATTATCTCCCTTTATTCTTTTCTCACTAATAAAAATTAAATAGATTCATTCATTATTGCTACAATTTGATTTTGCCAAATAAGCTATGAATATAATATAAACAAATCCTCTTAAATATATTCATTATTTTAGAAAGAGGAAAAACATGCGTTTAAAATGTTTTACAAGTCTGGTCATTCTAGCCATCACCAAAACTGCTCTAGCTCAAGAAATTCAATTACCACTTACTTTCATCAAAGATATTAATATTCCCGAAGTTGTATTAAAAATCAACGGCAAATCAGAAAAATTTATTCTTGATACAGGCTCTCAGACGGCACTGCATTTACCACTCAACACTTTAAAACAGCTTCCAGAAACAATCCAAATACCATCTACAAACAAAAGCTTGGATTTAAGCGGAAAAATTAAAGAATCAGATCAATTTCTGATCAAACATCTGAATATTAACGGACTCAAATTCCAAAACATTGAAGCGATTGAATTAAAGCCTTGGGGTTGGAATTATTCCAGCAATCCAGAACAGAAAAAACCGCCTGTGCCAGATGAAAGCATCCCTGTAGTTGGGTTAACACTTTTTCAAGATCACATCCTGACACTGGATATAGCTCACAGAAAAATAATTATTGATGATAGAAACAACCCAAACCGATTAAGCCACCAATGGACAGTTTTTCCTTATAAAATACATCCGAAAGAAGGCATAATTATCAAATTTACCGACCAGAAAAAGACATATAACCTGATTCTTGATACCGGAGCATCAATGTCTTTTCTTAAAGGCACATCAAGGTCGGACAAACTCAGTAATAGCAAAAAAATAACCACTGACAATACGGAAAAAACAACTCTGCGTTTGAATAAACGTGGTTATCCCATAACAGTTAAAATCTACCCAGACAACCCAACCATCCGAAAAATTCCTGTTCGTGCCGCCATCATGGATGGCATGCCGGCAGAATTCGAATCCGACGGCTTGCTTGGCATAGATTTTCTGCAAAAATACAGTGTCCGAATAGATCAAAAAAATCATCAGTTATGGATCAAACCAGCTATTTAAACACTAGGCTCGGTGTATAATTTTTTATCAGCTTAGGAGAGCTAATCAATTCATTTTTAATAAAAACACATTACAAGTATTAAACTTACAATGTGTTTTTATTTGTTAAATTTATTATCCACTCAATCCATTTTTTTACCGTTGAAGAGCGTCGTTTAAAAGTATTAAATGAATCTATTTCATAAAGATTGGATATTCGCATAATATCTATAATTTCTTTTTTTGAAGGCAATGTTTTATTATTTTTTAGAAATATTTCAAAAACTAATCTATATACTTTATGCTGAAAAATTAAGTTACAAAATGCTAACTGTCGTTCTTTGTAACTTAAACTCATTATTGACCTTCCTTTTTTAGTTAACCTATACGTAATCATCCTACTATTATCTATTTCATCCAAACTACAATATTTACAAATAAGTCCTAAATATATTGCTGCATTAGTATAATAACCCGTTTGACGTCCAGTAAATGCATAGTTAGCTGTAATTTCATTAAAACTCAGGTCTTTTGTGACCAATAACTCACAAATATTAATTACTCTTTCAAATTTATCGGCCTGAGGAAAAGGAAGTTTTGGTTCATCGAGTAAGGCTGTTTTTTGCATTATTGTTTCAATATCAGCAAAACTTATATCTGTACTCTCAATTGAATATTTTTTAAATTTAATCAACTTCAAAGAATTATAATACTCGGTATTCTGGAAAATATATTCATACAGATAATATATACCATTAGAATATACAAAAAATATAGAACGAATCGGTTTGCAAATACAGTTTTTCCATACCCTGTAAGGATAATATAATTGCCTGATTAAAAAATCATCCGATAAATCCAGTTTTGCTTCAATTAAAGATAGTGAATCTTTCCCCTCATAACCAGCATCAATTTCAATTTGTGATTTACTCACAAAAATTCTTTGAATTGAATGGCATTTATTTGTGTTATCTTTATCTATATCAATGATGAAATTAAATGATCCCGAGCCTGATCTTCCTGATACAGACGGAATAATATTATCTTCTTTCAAAAAATCCGCAATTATTCCAGATGCATAAGCACAACTCAATGCGGCCGCCTCACTTGTAATTCTCGAAGAATTAATACTTTGCAAATACTCTGGCAAATACATTCTTTGTATAGAGACATTATCTACATCTGACTCTATAGTATGATAGGTCATAAAATGACCAATAATATAGCTACCCCGAGTAATCGGTAAGATAGAAAGAGCGTTATCTGAAAAAATTTTGGGTAAATTAGCAAAATGATCAAATTTAGCCATTAAACGTGGTTCTTTTACAGTTCTTATTTGGTTTGCTTCTATCTTCCAAAAACCTTCTTTTTCTATTTTATTTAATATGTCATGTCGTTCAAATAGTATTTCCCATGCTTTACTAATACTTAGCTTATCAGATTTATCCATAGTTCCTGACAATAACCTCCTCCGTTTCCCCTCGCTTTGAAGCATCTGCACCAATCAAACGCCTAGCTGATATAATATCTATATTATATTTAGCATATTGTTTACAGATAAACTCCGTTGCAGAATTTGACAACATAAACTTAATACCTCGTTCATCCAGCTTATCACAATATTGACGCAGCTTTATTTGTGCTTCACGAGAGAATCCACCTTTAACATAACTGGTAAAACTAGCTGTTTCAGATACCGGATCATAAGGTGGATCTAGATAAACAAATGCATTTTCTGGAAGTTTATTTAAAATTTCGGCATAATCACCAGTGCAAATCTCTATTTCAGCTTCATTCAAATAACCACTTACCGCTCTTAGTAATGGCTCATTAACAATATTTGGATTTACATAACTGCCGTATGGGACATTGAATTCTCCTAAACGATTTACTCTAAACAACCCATTAAAACAAGTTCTGTTTAAATATATAATGCGTGCCGCTTTTTCAATATCGGATAAAAGCATATAGGTATTTTGATTTCTGTCCCATCTGCGTACCTGATAAAAATGGTCTTTATTATTTTGAAATTTCCTTAACCGTTCAATTAATGCATCAACATTATTTTTAATAACAGAATAGACTCGCATCAGATCATGGTTAACATCATTAATGCAGGCAAAATGCGGCTGCAAAGCAAAAAACAACGCGCCACCGCCAAAAAATGGTTCACAATAAATAGAATACTCTTCAGGTAATAAAGGAATTAAAGTATTGAGTAATTGACGTTTACCACCAGCCCATTTTAAAACAGGTAATATTAAGCTGTTATTAACGCTTTTCATATCCAATAACTTTCTATTTAATGTCGATTTATTTTGAACCTGGTTAAACAAAATGACATACCGTATCCGGTATGAACTAAAACTCCAATTCACACTTACTTACTATCTCATCTAATACACAATTTATATAATCAACAAGAAACTAAAGTAAAATATTGAATAAAATAGAAATTCAGAAATTTTATTTACAAGCTAATAAAATATTGGTACTTATTTCAACATCGAGCTTAAAAACGCCTGTGTCCTTGCATGTTGGGGATTAGCGAAAAAGCTGCTGGCTTCACCAGACTCTACAATTACACCTTTGTCCATAAACAGCACTTGGTTAGCTACTTCCCGCGCAAAACCCATTTCATGGGTGACCACCACCATAGTCATTTTGTCTTCAGCCAGCTGCTGCATGGTTTTTAAAACTTCACCGGTTAATTCAGGATCAAGCGCTGAGGTTGGTTCATCAAACAGCATAATTTGTGGCTGCATCGCCAGTGCACGGGCAATGGCCACACGCTGTTTTTGCCCACCCGATAACTGTGACGGATAACAATCCTGTTTGTTTTCTAAACCTACTTTACGCAACAGTTCTTGTGCCAATGGCACAATTTCGTCACGTTTCAATTTTTTCACCGTAACCGGTGCTTCAATCACGTTCTGTAACACCGTCATGTGCGGAAAAAGATTAAACTGCTGAAACACCATTCCCATACGAGCACAGATATTTTTTATTGTACGTTCAGGCGCATAATGAGCACGGTTGTGAATATTATTCTGTACTAGAAAATCATTTTCAATAGCAATGCTACCAGCATCGATTTTTTCCAGATAATTCAGACATCTAAGCAAAGTAGATTTACCCGAACCAGAAGAACCGATGATAGCCACCACTTCTGAACGTGCCACCTGTATATCCACACCTTTAAGCACTTCTACATTTCCAAAGGCTTTATAGATGCCTCGCGCGTCTATCATCAAATCAGTCATCGTAGCGTGCATAGCGTTTCTCCGCTTTCTGGAATCCCCAGGTCAGAATCAGGGTCATAATCAGATAGAATGCAGCCGCTACAAAAAACGGCATCAGATTAAATTCACGCTGTACCAGCTGATAAGTAACCCGCATTACATCCTGTAATGCCAACACATACACCAGCGAAGTATCCTTAACCAACGTAATGGTTTCATTACTCAGTGGCGGTAAGATTTTTTTCCACATCTGCGGCAACACAATGCGGCGCATGGTCTGGCCATAACTCATACCCAATGTTTTTGCCGCCTCATACTGCCCTTTACCTACACCCTGAATACCGGCACGGAAAATCTCGGCAAAATAAGCTGCATAGTTCAGCACAAATGCAACAATCGCAGTGGTGTAGGCAGGCAGCAAAATATTGACAGCCGGCAGAGCAAAATAAATAAAGAAGATTTGCAACATCAACGGCGTGCCACGCATCACCCAGATGTAAAAATTAACAAGGTAATCCAGCACCTTGACACCGGATAAGCGCAATAGCGCCAATACCAGCCCCAATGGAATAGACAGCAACAGGGTAATAGCAAACAGACTCAGGGTAATTTTTGCCCCAGTCCATAATTCAGGCAACATATTGAACACATAGTTCATGTGTATTCCTTAAAACAACAATAACGCTGCCTGAACAAACTCTATTCAGGCAGCGTTGATTCCAAGGCAAAGACAACATTTATTTGACGATGTCTTTACCGAACCATTTAGTTGCAATTTTAGCAGATGTACCATCGACTTTCATACTATCCAAGGCACTCTGAATTTTCTGTTCCAATGCCTGATCATTTTTTCGGAAAGCCACTGCGTATTGCTCTGTGCCAAAGTTATCACTCAGCACTTTGTATTCATTAGGCTTTTTGGATACATAATAACGGCCAACCACTTCATCCACCACCAAAGCATCTACTCTTTTGGCTGAAACATCCATTAAAGCTGTCACATTATCCGCATATTTTTTCAATTCTTTGAATGATTTGGCTACATTCGGTTCTGCTTCTACAGCGTCAACCGCACTGCTGCCGTCCTGTACGCCAACAATTTTGCCTGATAGATCAGCTTTGGTATTAATACCACCATCAGGGCGAACCACAATAATCTGATGATTATCCATATACGGCTTAGACAATAATAACTGCTGCTGCCGCTGTGGAGTAATAGTCAACCCATTCCATAACATATCTACACGCTTACTATTGAGCTCAGATTCTTTGGCACTCCAGTCAATCGGTTTCAGCTCTACAGTCAGACCGGCACGTTTGGCTGCTTCACGTGCCATATCAATATCAAAACCCACTAGCTCATTTTTTTCGTTACGGAAACCCATAGGCGGAAAGCTATCATCCAGTCCCATAACCACTGTTTTACCATTGCGCTCAGTTGAGTCAGAAGCTGTACCGGAAGCGGATTCTCCACCACAGGCAGCAAGCGCCACCGCAACCACAGAGCCCAGTAAAAATTTACGCATGGCGTTGTGCATATAATATTCCTGATTCAATATAAATAGATATTTGTGTCATACACTATACCGGAATTTCTTTACACTTTCATCAGTACGTGATAAATGTATTCTCTACGGCAAAACCACCTTAGGCTAATACACCAACCTTAAAAATTAACCAAATGAATAATATATATAATTTTTTAAATTATAGCTACTTCAAAACTCTTTTAATCCAAATCAAATAATTTTTTTCACTCAAAAGATTCAAGTAGTTAGACAAACAGCATTTATATTTAATATGCTTTTTTAGAGAATCATTCTACAGTCATATTGAATGTATTCATCCTAGCTGAAGCTGTTCATAACCTTCTATGAATTTTCCATATCAATATCTTTTTCTTTTCTCAAACAAATGATTTAAAAAAATTTTTCCAAACCAAAAACAACCTTTATGTAATCAAGCAGTTCAGAGCATGATTTAATTTTCTGTTTCTAAAAAAGTTAAAATAAGATTTATTGTTCTCAGGCAGCGGCTGATTGCACCGGATGATGTGCCATACGGAAAAACATTTTCCCTTCTTCTTCGATGCGGCGGATCGGCCATTGATACACCTCACTGAGTATATCGGACTGCATCACATTTTCAGGTGTACCTGAAACCACTATCTGGCCTTCATTCATCAGCACAATATAGTCTGAATGATTTGCAGCCATCGTCAGATCGTGCAACACCATTACCACCGAAAAATCGGCATGATGCTCGCGCAGATAATGCATTAAACGGTGCTGATGACGAATATCCAGATGATTACACGGTTCATCTAGTAATAATACCGGTGCATTTTGTAGTAATGCTCGTACCACATTGGCACGCTGCTGTTCTCCGCCAGATAAGCTGCCAATCCGTTGCTGCGCCAGTGCCCGCAAATCGAATACCTCTAGCAAATGATGTAATTTTTCAACCGGTGCCTGAGCTTTTTTAAACCAGCCACTGTGTGGATAACAACCAAGCTGAACATATTCTGTGACCGTCAGCGGCAAACTATATTGTCCATGCTGACCTACCCATGCAATCTGGCCACGTTTTAAATGACTGCTTACGGACTCACCGTGTACAGCTACTCCTGCTCCATGCAAACCTAACAATGCGCGCAACAGTGTAGATTTACCTGCACCATTTGGCCCAATAATGCTGGTATGTCGATTTGCCGGTATATCCAGATGTGGTACTGATAAAATGCAGCGGCCGCGTGGCTGCACCTGCACATTACGCACAGTAAACAAATTTTCCATATTTTGTTCCTAACGCCGTAACGGCTGTAAAAACAGCCACAGGAAAAACGGTCCGCCCAGTAAAGCAATCACAATACCTACAGGTAAATCCACCGGATAACTTAGCCATCGAGCGACACTGTCTACCAATAATAAAAATATGGCACCCAACCAAGCTGACAACATCATAATCCGACGTCTACTGCCACCGCGGCTGCGGGCCACCACATTTGGCACCATCATACCCAGAAAGCCAATAATACCGGCCAGTGAGACTGCGGCTCCTGTTAGTAGTGCGGCGCCGACCACAGTCCACATGCGGGTACTGCCTACCGCCACCCCCATACTAATAGCAGTTTCTTCGCCCAGCATTAAAATATCCAGCCGGCGCCCGACCACCACCAGTAAGCCCAAACCCAGCACCATCACTGCCAGCGCATACCAAGGTGAAGTAAACCCCGATTCAGCCAAACTGCCGGCCAGCCAGTTAGTAGCACTACGTAACACCATATCATCCGACATAAACAAAATTAGGCTCACCAGCGCGCCGCAAAAAGCACTGATTACAAAACCCATTACCAGCAAACCCAACGTACCGCCGCCAAGCAGACGATGTACCGTCAGTATCAGCAAGCATACCAAAAGTGCACCGATAAAAGCCGCTAAAGGTACCGTTACTGCACCCCAACCAAAAGCCAACACGGCTATTACCCCGAGTGCGGCACCGCCTGAAGTACCAATCAGACTTGGATCTGCCAGCGGATTATCAAATAAGGCCTGTAATGCTGCGCCGGAAGCAGACAATGCGGCACCTACAATCAGCGCCACCAGAACCCGCGGCAGTCGGATTCCAAGAGTGGTTTCATCCAGAGATTGTGGCCATTGCCAGCCGCCCATGCCTAGCCCGAGGCAAAACCAGCTCAGAAGCAGGCTGAATGTCACAGCAGCGATAAACCAAACTAATTTAGGCCAGAACACATCCCTGACAATCATCGAGTCAGGTGTGCTGGCCGTTTGCTGCACTTGCATCATAATTATTGTGCCAGTTGATAAAGTTTAGGAATCACTTGCGGCGTATTCAGACCGTAACGAAAAAGGTCATTAGAAGGCAGGAAAAAGATTTTCTGCTTTTTAGCTGCGGGAGAAGCTGCAATTTCCGGCCGTTTAGTTAATCCCTGTACTCCACCAACCAGTTTCTGATTACGGTCTGCAATCAAAATAATATCCGGTTTTGCTGCTAGCCAAGCTTCTCGCGACATCGGCTTCAT
Organism: Snodgrassella sp. B3088; assembly: GCF_026535815.1. NCBI lineage: Bacteria > Pseudomonadati > Pseudomonadota > Betaproteobacteria > Neisseriales > Neisseriaceae > Snodgrassella > Snodgrassella sp. B3088. Next base: position 6,493 of record NZ_JAFNPG010000037.1, on the reverse strand, counting down.
ACCTTCAATCGCCGCTGCTGCATTCACTCCCCCAGCTCTTTTAATCAGCTCATCTGCTGCGGTATTACGTCCAGACACAAAGCGTCCGTCGTAGCTTATCAGATAGCGTTTACCGGTTTTTGGCATCTGCTTTACCTGACTCAGCCAGCGGTCAGCCAAAGCGTTAGCTTCTTTGTTTTTTCCAATCAGCTGGCCAATCTGCCGAATACCAGCAGCATAGCCGTTTAAATCATCTTTGGGCGCAACGTTGATTGCTTTAACCCCTACTCGATTTAAATTGGCATAAATACTGGCGGGCTGAGCCATCCATGAACCCAGAACGAGTGTAGGTTTTTTGGCTACAATTGGCTCCACGCTCAGCCCGTGAAACAAACCGATACTAGGTACATTTTTTAAGGCCGGATTGGTTGAGGCCATTTCTCTGCCGACTATTTCCTTAGCTCCGCCCAATTCAACCACAACATCGGCTACGTCCGGGGTCAGTGTCACTATACGGGCAGCAAATGCAAACGGAAAAGCAGCGCACAGTGCCGCTGCCAACAGTAATTTTTTCATGATTTACCCTTCTGATTACAAGCAGTACATGGGCAGGTAAACTTATTTCTGTATATGGATTGATTCATACTCATATTTAATGCCTGCCTGCCCGAGCAATTTATTAGCCAGCTAGCAGACTATCCATAAGCTGATGCCAAGATTGCATTTCATCATTACCCTCTTCGCGGCGGCCGAAAATCTGTACCACTGTCTGACGATTTTTATCGAAACCTTCAATGCAGGTTACATAACCTTCACTAATCGGGCGACGCACTACCCATGTTTCCACAATATCTGTATCACGCAGATGTAAATCAAAACCTTCTTCCGGTACTTTAGCATCCAGTACATTCAGATACCCATGTGAACGCACCACATTATGCAATTTACCGGTCTGAATTTGTACCAGTCCACGGTTACCAACAAAAATCATAACTTCCTGTTTACTGGCCTGCACATGATTCAGAACCTGTTCCCAGACACTGCGATCGACCAGTTTAGTACATCCGGCTGGCGCATGACGATAAGACTGTTGCCGGTCTATTTTGAATGTTTCCAGTAAACCGCCAAAATGATGGACATCTTTCAGTTCATTCCAGCGCTCCTGAAAAGCCAGCTCCCGTTCTGGAGATAACGGTTCGGGTACGGTAACATTCACTTCTGGTGCAGGTAAAAATTCGGGCTTACCACTGGTTTTAAATTCATCAATCAAAGCCTGCCATGCGGCCAATCTAGTATCATCCCGCATAAATACCTTTTCGATATTCATGCCATATTCATCATAAAACTGAATAGAGCGCATGGTTTTGTCACCGATAGTCACAGTAGTGGCTAGGGCATGATGCCAGTTGTGCAGGAAAAAACGCAAATCCAGACCACCCACATTCAAAGCCAGCCCGCTACGCGCCGTAAGCGTAACATGCTCATATACGCCGATTTTTTCATGTACAGCAGCATCGTTACGCACCACGCTCAATACTTTGCCTAAAGTTTCCAGCTTCAGTACCAGTTCACGAATCTGGTTACCCAGATAAATTGAATCAGGCGCATCCGCCATTAAAGCACCTTCACTTACACCCAAATCAGCAGCAGCCTGACGCGGGAAATACATTCCTCCCTCGATGGTTGCTTTCTTATCCTGATATTGTTGCCATAAGCTCATGTTCGTTCCTTTACAAAGTTTTTATTGGTAGTAATGATTTAAAACGTGTAGCGCAATCCAACATTAAATGTCCGTCCTGGAGCTGAATAGAAATCTGCATTATCTTTGGTCAATTTGCTGGCATTACCATCACTCTGACCGGAAGTACCAGACTGGCTGTTGACATTTGGCATCATGTAGGCGATATCTGCCCAGTTCCAGTATTTCTTATTAAAGACATTGTTTATACCGGCATGGAAACTCAAGTGCTTAGTAGGTTTCCAGAAGCCGCCCAGATCAACCAATGCATAATTTCTGGATGGGTTGTAATAGCTTGTTCCTTTGGGTACGTCTTGTATATCGCTATTATCTTTTTTGGCTACATAAGTGAAATCCACATTAGCACCCCAGATTTCCTTATCATAGGCCAGACCCAGCTTCAGCTTAACCGGCATTACCGAATTCAGTGGTTGATCCACACCTTCCTGCCGGATAGACCCACGCGAATACGCCAATGATCCATTTACCTTCCAGTCTGGAGCAAATTTCCAACGTGCATAAGCCTCACCACCATAAATATGCGCTTTACTAAAGTTCTGCGCCTGCAATACTAGCATCTGTGTACTGCCAGGGCGGCTCCATACTGCATCAGCTGGGATTTTTACCTGTCCAGAGATATTCACGTAATCAATGAAGTTTTTATAGTGATTATCAAATCCCGCAATGCCATATTCAAACACATCATTTTTACCGCGCAACCCCAGCTCAAAATTATTAGCGGTTTCAGCCTTTAGATTCGGATTACCCCATGAGCTATAGCTGCCTGGGTTCCATGAAGAAGCCAATTGCTGTGAAGAAGGAGCGTTAAAGCCACGAGCATACTGGAAATAGGGTACCAATAGTGGATCAAAGCGGTAAGCAATGCCCAGACGCGGAGTCAGCGCACTTTGATGTTTTTTTCGTAATTCACCAATTTCATTGTTGATACCGGTAACAAATCCCTTTGAATCGGGTTTCATATGATAGTAAGACGCAGATAATCCCGGGCTAACAATCAGGTTACCCCATTGCAGATCTCCGTCTACATAAATACTGGCTCGTATGGTTTTGTTATCTGCATTAGGTTTTGAACGAGCATAATAGCCTTGCCAGTCGCTGGTCAGTTCATGATGAGCCACATTCAAACCATAGCGCCAGTCCTGCATCAGCTGAGCGCCATCAAAATGTGATGACCAGTCACTTGTCAGCCCCCATACTTTATCTTTATTGGTAAAGTCGAATACACAGCGATTATTCTGGTCAGGAATCATGCTGGTACAGCCTTTAACATAATCTCGATGCGTAGTGGAGTCGGTTTTAGTCTGCTGCCAGTAAATCTGCGTTTTACCTGAATGAATCAGCCCGTTATCACTGTGATATTCATGCCCGAGTGAAAATCGAGTTTTCTTATTATCATCTACACCCCGTACATCTGTATAGGAGCTATTCGCCTGTGATAAAGAATCAGTCCACTGATTGCGGTTTAGGTACTCTGCCGTAAAACTCAAGGTGTTTTTATCATTGATATCAAATTCATGCTTAGTCAAGAAATAGCGGCTATTGTGATCAACTGGGTCAGATTTGGTACGTAGTGCGCCACGGCCACCGACATTACCACGGTTATCCACCTCATCACCTTTTCGATAAGTGCCCAACACCATGCCGCGCCAGTTGCCACTTCTCAGCGCACCGGCTCCCGTCACTGCCGTAGATTTATCGACACTGTTATACTGAGTATCAATATAGCCGCCCTTATCCTCACCCTGTAAAATTTCTCCCGGTGTCAAAGTATGCATGGCTACAGCACCTCCTAAACCAAATCCACGGGCATTTTTACTGATATCCACACTACTGAGTGCAGAAACATCCATAAAATTACCCCGCCCGAAAATAGCATATTGTCCTGTATGCTTCATTTCATTCGCTTCAGGCAAATCAATACCGTCAATCGTCATACTGATCCGGTTGCCACTTAGCCCGCGAATATTCACGCTGTCATTTCCTTGCCGCGTACCCTGCGCATCTAGTACCTCCACTCCGGGTATGTCTTTCAGTGCCGTTTTTAAATCTACCGCTCCATGTTTTTCAATGGTTTCAGCCTTAACGGTCGTATCCTTAAACACACTGGGAGTAGCCCGTTTAGCCTCAACATTAATCGTGGGCAAATGAGCCTCGCCCTCCGCATAAACAGCTGCAGGGAAGCCGATACAGGTTACAGCTAGCGCAATTATCTTGGGTGAGCGACACATATAAAGTTAACCCCTTTTGACAAAAATTAATGCAAAGATGGCGCATTGTAATCAATAATGATTCTTTTATACAAGTGGTAATGGGAATTATTCTTATTAATTTACAGTCATATTAACACACGTCTTGGTGGAGATCATGTTGCATAATGCTGCATATAGCGGTTTCACACCTAAATACAGCTAAGCATGCTTTAATATAAGCAATTGAAAAATAGATGATTAAATAAAACCATTGTATATTTTTGTAATATTAATCTTTCTTTGGCGCTAAGTATACGACCACACCGGTATCTGCGTTTTGGGTTAGGCAAGATTCATTTTCATGCACAGAGAAACCATTATGCATAATATCACTTTATACTTTTTCCTAAGCCACTGGCATACATTCGATATTCAAGCCGACAACAAGAGTGCAGCTAAGATTATAAAATTTGAAATAATAAATTAAATATAACACTATTGACTAAACATACAGCTATTAATTGTTACAATGTGAATTTTAAAGTAAAATAATCCAATCGGAGTTAGCATAATCTAATATTAATGCTAACAATCTATCTTGCTATCAAATTGACATATGGTGACTTCATTGGAACATAGCACTGATTCACCCAAATTTTCGCTTAGACAAAAAATTGGTCTTTTTTTTTAATTATTTTATTACCTCTTATCAGTATTCGCCTAAGCCTATATTTGTATCCTTCCGCGCATGAACTGAACAACCTTGAGCAACAAAATATACAACTTTCGTTGCAGCAGCTAGAAATAGATAATCAGCCTGAAGGCCAAGAAAAAAAGAGTAAAATATGTAAAATCAGCCAACAAATTAAGAAAAATAATTTTTCACTTAAATATGACAGACTGTTTGCCCTAGGCGGTATGCTAAGCGGGGGCATATGTTTGTTTAGTGGTATATTAGCTTTATTTACCATTCAACGTCTGGGCAGGCAAGCCGGCAAATCGGCAAAACAGCTGCACGCTAATTTCAGCAAAGTTTCAAAAAAGATGCGGCTGATTTTTTTAGTATTGCCAACTTCCCTAATCTTGTCTTTTTCATGCAGTCTGTTTATTTTTACAGGTGGGGAAAGAACAATTCATATCATTGGTGCTCTGGTTATATGTATTGGATTATTCATCTCAGACTTGAATAGAAATCTTACAAAACATGATAATGAAATTTCTGAACTAAAAGGCATCCTTGTCACACCAGAAACCAATCCCAGAATCTGGAAGATTGTAACGCAAATTGCACATAAGCTTGAGATAAATACCATACCAAACAATATTGTGTTATGCATCGGTGGCGGTATAAGAGTCAGTGAAAAAGAAACTTATCTCTATCCAGAAGAAATACAATTAAACGGTTATACCTTATATTTAGATAGTACCTATATCAATTATTTTACGTTACCAGAATTGTGTAGTGTGATTGCTCATGAATTAAACCACATTGCTAATAATGATTTGACGTTGTCAGAAGACATCAGCCAACAAGTTAACAAATTAATCGGAACCATCACCACTTTATCCGATTCTAAAATTTTATTTCCGGCGTACTTATTATCAAATTATTTCTATTATTCATTCAGCAAAGCAATTAGAAAATGGAATTACTCTTTAATATACAAAGGTGATTTACAAGCTATCAAAGTGATACCTAAAGAGCATTTAGCTTTAGCCATAAGTAAAATCTACCTTTTACGAACACAAATTGATCAGGCTTTGAAAAATTATTCCTATAAAGCATACTCAACTGACTTACCTTTAGATTACGTAAATCAGTATGTTTCACAAACACAAACACCTCTGCTCAGGCAACTACTGGAGAAACCATCTTCTGCGTGTCAAGCCCAACCGAGTTTAGCGCGAAGACTTTCATGCATTAAATATCGTGAGTTAAACCACCTGAGTGGCCTGCTTGTTAGCATCAGCCCAACCACACTTTTGCGGGACCTTTTTAATCATGAATTGAATGAATTACAAACGGCATATAAGGTATATGTACCAAAAAAAGCTGAAGAAAACATCAATCAATTGAAAAACATTGCTAATCAGCATCAGAAAATCATTACCATTAAACAAGGCGGAATAATCAGATTAATACTGAGAATATTAATTGCCAGTATATTTATTATTATAACTTATGCCTTTTATAAAGGTATAAGTAATGATGCAGATCGGCTAAAGGCAGTAATTACTTTTTCTGCATTCAGTCTGTACTTTTTATATCGTTGCTACATTATGTACAGATATATTGGTTCAGTATTACTTACTTTAAAACCTCAGGGATTAGCCTTGCCCTGTTTTGATAAAATCATTCCTTGGGAACAAATATCTTTGTATTATGTAAAGAGTAATTATCACACACAGCTCGAACTTTTTCTCTCCCCAAATTATCAAATAGGTAAAATCAAACCTTGCTATGCAGATATAATATATAACCCCCAAAAAAAAAACATCAAGATAACAGCTTATGAAATCAGAGGTAAAATAAAACTAGCAGATTGCTTCCAGTTAATCACGGAGT
>NZ_JAFNPG010000036.1:0-46352 GCF_026535815.1 Snodgrassella sp. B3088 | reverse complement strand
CGCTCATTGAATCTATCCAACGCAGCGGCCATCGTAGTGTACGAAGCGCTGCGGCAGCAGGGGTTCGCCGGTTTGTCTTAACCAGTTTCTCATTCAGCACAAAGCAAAAAACCCAGTAGACTATCTACTGGGTTCTTCTTAATGGGTGTCTGGCGGTGTCCTACTTTCACATGGGCATCCATACTATCATCGGCGCTAGGTCGTTTCACGGTCCTGTTCGGGATGGGAAGGCGTGGGACCAACCCGCTATGGCCGCCAGACTTTAAACTGTCAAATCAGAAAGCCTTAATCTTGGTGATGCTTGTATTCTCATCAGTAAGCTTTATCATTTACCTTGCACACCTTCTGTGTGCGAAGTCCTTCAAATGATAGAGTCAAGCCTCACGAGCAATTAGTATCGGTTAGCTCCAAGTGTTACCACTCTTCCACACCCGACCTATCAACGTCCTGGTCTCGAACGTCTCTTTAGAGGGATTAAATCCCTAGGGAAGTCTCATCTTCAGGCGAGTTTCACGCTTAGATGCTTTCAGCGTTTATCTCTTCCGAACTTAGCTACCCGGCGATGCGACTGGCGTCACAACCGGTACACCAGAGGTTCGTCCACTCCGGTCCTCTCGTACTAGGAGCAGCCCCCGTCAAACTTCCAACGCCCACTGCAGATAGGGACCAAACTGTCTCACGACGTTTTAAACCCAGCTCACGTACCACTTTAAATGGCGAACAGCCATACCCTTGGGACCGACTACAGCCCCAGGATGTGATGAGCCGACATCGAGGTGCCAAACTCCGCCGTCGATATGAACTCTTGGGCGGAATCAGCCTGTTATCCCCGGAGTACCTTTTATCCGTTGAGCGATGGCCCTTCCATTCAGAACCACCGGATCACTATGTCCTGCTTTCGCACCTGCTCGACTTGTCGGTCTCGCAGTTAAGCTACCTTGTGCCATTGTACTATCAGTCCGATTTCCGACCGGACCTAGGTAACCTTCGAACTCCTCCGTTACTCTTTGGGAGGAGACCGCCCCAGTCAAACTGCCTACCATGCACGGTCCCCGATCCAGATAATGGATCCGGGTTAGAACCTCAAAGTCACCAGGGTGGTATTTCAAGGACGGCTCCACAGAAACTAGCGTTCCTGCTTCTTAGCCTCCCACCTATCCTACACAAGTGACTTCAAAGTCCAATGCAAAGCTACAGTAAAGGTTCACGGGGTCTTTCCGTCTAGCAGCGGGGAGATTGCATCTTCACAACCATTTCAACTTCGCTGAGTCTCAGGAGGAGACAGTGTGGCCATCGTTACGCCATTCGTGCGGGTCGGAACTTACCCGACAAGGAATTTCGCTACCTTAGGACCGTTATAGTTACGGCCGCCGTTTACTGGGGCTTCGATCCGATGCTTGCACATCTTCAATTAACCTTCCAGCACCGGGCAGGCGTCACACCCTATACGTCCACTTTCGTGTTTGCAGAGTGCTGTGTTTTTATTAAACAGTCGCAGCCACCTATTCTCTGCGACCTCTAATAGCTTACAGAGTTAATCTTTCACCATCAGAGGCATACCTTCTCCCGAAGTTACGGTATCAATTTGCCGAGTTCCTTCTCCTGAGTTCTCTCAAGCGCCTTAGAATTCTCATCCTACCCACCTGTGTCGGTTTGCGGTACGGTTTCATTCAAACTGAAGCTTAGTGGCTTTTCCTGGAAGCGTGGTATCAGTCACTTCGTGTCCTTAGACACTCGTCATCACTTCTCGGCGTTAAGCACCCGGATTTGCCTAAGTGCTCCACCTACCGGCTTAAACGATCTATTCCAACAGATCGATGACCTAACCTTCTCCGTCCCCACATCGCATTTGAATCAAGTACAGGAATATTAACCTGTTTCCCATCGACTACGCATCTCTGCCTTGCCTTAGGGGCCGACTCACCCTACGCCGATGAACGTTGCGTAGGAAACCTTGGGTTTTCGGCGACAGGGCTTTTCACCCTGTTTATCGCTACTCATGTCAACATTCGCACTTCTGATACCTCCAGCATGCTTCTCAACACACCTTCTTCGGCCTACAGAACGCTCCCCTACCATGTCAGTTGCCTGACATCCGCAGCTTCGGTTACAGATTTGAGCCCCGTTACATCTTCCGCGCAGGACGACTCGACCAGTGAGCTATTACGCTTTCTTTAAATGATGGCTGCTTCTAAGCCAACATCCTGGCTGTCTGGGCCTTCCCACTTCGTTTACCACTTAATCTGTCATTTGGGACCTTAGCTGGCGGTCTGGGTTGTTTCCCTCTTGACACCGGACGTTAGCACCCGATGTCTGTCTCCCGAGGAACCACTTGATGGTATTCTTAGTTTGCCATGGGTTGGTAAGTCGCAATGACCCCCTAGCCATAACAGTGCTTTACCCCCATCAGTGTCTTGCTCGAGGCACTACCTAAATAGTTTTCGGGGAGAACCAGCTATCTCCGAGTTTGTTTAGCCTTTCACCCCTATCCACAGCTCATCCCCGCATTTTGCAACATGCGTGGGTTCGGTCCTCCAGTACCTGTTACGGCACCTTCAACCTGGCCATGGATAGATCACTCGGTTTCGGGTCTACACCCAGCAACTCGTCGCCCTATTAAGACTCGGTTTCCCTGCGCCTCCCCTAATCGGTTAAGCTCGCTACTGAATGTAAGTCGTTGACCCATTATACAAAAGGTACGCAGTCACGGATTACTCCGCTCCCACTGTTTGTATGCATCAGGTTTCAGGTTCTATTTCACTCCCCTCCCGGGGTTCTTTTCGCCTTTCCCTCACGGTACTGGTTCACTATCGGTCGATGATGAGTATTTAGCCTTGGAGGATGGTCCCCCCATATTCAGACAGGATTTCTCGTGTCCCGCCCTACTTCTCGTATACTTAGTACCATCTCTGAAATTTCAAATACGGGGCTATCACCCTCTGTGGCCAAGCTTCCCAGCTTGTTCTTCTATCTCAGTGACTATCATATACAGGCTCTTACGCGTTCGCTCGCCACTACTTGCGCAATCTCGGTTGATTTCTTTTCCTCTGGGTACTTAGATGGTTCAGTTCTCCAGGTTCGCTTCTCTAAACCTATGTATTCAGTTTAGGATACCATGCTTTTACATGGTGGGTTTCCCCATTCGGATATCGCGGGATCACAGCTCTATTGCCAGCTCCCCCACGCTTTTCGCAGGCTTACACGTCCTTCTTCGCCTATCATCGCCAAGGCATCCACCTGATGCACTTATTCACTTGACTCTATCATTTCAAGAACCTCTTGACTTCATCACAACTACCGTTGACCTGTAATCATGACTTAAGCTCCCTACTCTCATAAAGCTTACTTCTTGGTTGTCTGAACAACGCCTTTTGTCTTCGTTGCTCAGCGATACAATCATCACCCAATTCTTTCAGCACTTCCACTTCATCCGTCTCCAGACTCAGCTTCCATGCCTCAATCTTTGTTTGTTGATTTCGGCTTTCCAATTTGTTAAAGATCGATGCGTTACTTCGCAAATTAAATTCAGCTTCCGCTTCTTCTGCTTCCAGATAAACTCAATTTAATTTCCAAAGTAAAGTGTGGTGGAGGCAAACGGGATCGAACCGATGACCCCCTGCTTGCAAAGCAGGTGCTCTACCAACTGAGCTATGCCCCCTCTCTTCTTAAATAAGTGGTGGGTCTGGGAGGACTTGAACCTCCGACCCCACGCTTATCAAGCGTGTGCTCTAACCAGCTGAGCTACAAACCCAGTTTATTCAGTCTCTTCTCGCATCTTTTCAGTTTACCGATAAGTGTGAATGCGAATAACCCTCTTCTTTTCTCTAGAAAGGAGGTGATCCAGCCGCAGGTTCCCCTACGGCTACCTTGTTACGACTTCACCCCAGTCATGAAGCATACCGTGTTAAGCGACCCCCTTGCGGTTAGTCTACCCAATTCTGGTATCCCCCACTCCCATGGTGTGACGGGCGGTGTGTACAAGACCCGGGAACGTATTCACCGCAGTATGCTGACCTGCGATTACTAGCGATTCCGACTTCATGCACTCGAGTTGCAGAGTGCAATCCGGACTACGATCGGCTTTCTGAGATTGGCTTCACCTCGCGGCTTCGCTACCCTCTGTACCGACCATTGTATGACGTGTGAAGCCCTGGTCATAAGGGCCATGAGGACTTGACGTCATCCCCACCTTCCTCCGGTTTGTCACCGGCAGTCTCATTAGAGTGCCCAACTTAATGATGGCAACTAATGACAAGGGTTGCGCTCGTTGCGGGACTTAACCCAACATCTCACGACACGAGCTGACGACAGCCATGCAGCACCTGTGTTACGGTTCCCGAAGGCACTCTCCTATCTCTAAGAGATTCCGTACATGTCAAGACCAGGTAAGGTTCTTCGCGTTGCATCGAATTAATCCACATCATCCACCGCTTGTGCGGGTCCCCGTCAATTCCTTTGAGTTTTAATCTTGCGACCGTACTCCCCAGGCGGACAATTTCTCGCGTTAGCTTCGCTACTAAGACATCTAGTGCCCCAACAGCTAATTGTCATCGTTTAGGGCGTGGACTACCAGGGTATCTAATCCTGTTTGCTACCCACGCTTTCGAGCATGAACGTCAGTGTTATCCCAGGAGGCTGCCTTCGCCATCGGTATTCCTCCACATCTCTACGCATTTCACTGCTACACGTGGAATTCTACCTCCCTCTGACACACTCTAGTTAGACAGTTTCAAATGCACGTCCCAAGTTGAGCTCGGGGATTTCACATCTGACTTATCTAACCGTCTGCGCTCGCTTTACGCCCAGTAATTCCGATTAACGCTCGCACCCTACGTATTACCGCGGCTGCTGGCACGTAGTTAGCCGGTGCTTATTCTTTAGGTACCGTCAGCACCAGGTGGTATTAGCACCCGGCTTTTCTTCCCTAACAAAAGTCCTTTACAACCCGAAGGCCTTCTTCAGACACGCGGCATGGCTGGATCAGGGTTCCCCCCATTGTCCAAAATTCCCCACTGCTGCCTCCCGTAGGAGTTTGGGCCGTGTCTCAGTCCCAATGTGGCGGATCATCCTCTCAGACCCGCTATGGATCGTCGCCTTGGTAGGCCTTTACCCCACCAACTAGCTAATCCAACATCGGCCGCTCAAATAACGCGAGGTCCTAAGATCCCCCGCTTTCCCCCTCAGGGCGTATGCGGTATTAGCCATCCTTTCGGACAGTTATCCCCCATTACTCGGTACGTTCCGATGCATTACTCACCCGTTCGCCACTCGCCACCAGAGAGCAAGCTCTCCGTGCTGCCGTTCGACTTGCATGTGTAAAGCATGCCGCCAGCGTTCAATCTGAGCCAGGATCAAACTCTTATGTTTAATCTTAGCTTGTTGTAATCCTGAAGTTCCCTTCAGTATCACTGGTCTGCTTCAAAGTTATTGACAAGATTTGTTACTATCCTGTCCCTCTGAATCAGTGTGAGGCTTATCCGCACTCACACTTATCGGTAATCTGTTCTGTTAAAGAGCGTTGCTTTCGACTGCGTTCTACTTTAAACTGTTTCGTTCGTTTCGGCTCGCGTCTCAGCGAAGAAGGCGAACTATACGCCCCTACATCCACCCTGTCAACTACTTCCTCCGCTTATTTTTATCTAATACACCAAACCTCTGTTCTAATAAGATTTATTTTTTAGCGTCATCTGCTCCGTTTGAACCTTCTATAATTATCACACTCTATATTCCTCACTTCTTATGACTCTTAATTTTGCTTCGTTTGCGTTGGTGATATGATTTGTAATATTTGCTGACGCTTGTCTTGGCTTAATTTGGTCAAATTTAATGTCTGCTTGGCGAGTACGCTATATATCTCCTGCTCTGTTGTGTTTAATGCCTGCCAATGTTTTGCGATTGTGGTGCTATCGCCACGTTTTATTGGACCTGTAAGGGCTTCTTCCGGAACCATTGTTTGTAGTTGGTTTAGATTTTGCTGCATGAGCTGGTTTACGAGTTGTTCAGCCAGGCTTTTCGGTATAGACAAAGAAGTAAGTATATTACGCGCATATGCATTTAGGGTAATCAGAAAATTGGCACTGGCTGATAGTGCGGTGTGATAGCGGCTTTTCTGGTTTGCATCAATAATAAAGCTATTTAATTTTGCAGCCTGAGCCAGTTGTTGCAGTATAGGTAAAGCAACTATATCGCCTTCTATGGCGCACATGTGTCCGGCTAATTGATTTAAGGCTATTTCGATTGAGGCAAAAGGAAATACCGGATGCAGGGAGCCTGCCAGCACTTTATTTTGGTTTGATTTTAATATTTTGCTGTCTAACGCACCGCTTAGGTGAATAACTAATGAATTGCGTGTTAGGCAATGATTTTGTTGAATTTGCCAGCTTATTTTTTCGATAGCCTGATCGCTGACACCTATAACATAAATATCAGCTGGCGGTAGATTGCTTAATTCTTTGCATAGTTGAATAGAAGGTATATGGTTTTTAAGATTTTGCGCTGTGATGAAGCTGCGGTTCCATGCTGCCTGTATATTTATTTGCTTGCTCTGATGCCAGATGATGGCGAGGCTGGAGGCTACTTTACCGGTACCGATGATATTTACACGCAGTTGGGAAGACATATTGAGTTGTGGTTTGATGGTGGGGATATTGGTCATTATGGGTTTTATAGGGTTGATTAGGTAATTATTTTGCTGAAGGATATGAGTTGTAATTGAAGCCGCTTAACCAAAACGGTACACTTCGGTACTTACTCTTTATTCTAATCATAATTTTTTGGGCAAACACGTTAATGAAACCAGCTTTTAATGTGAAATCCGCGCGTCTAGATACTTTGTCGGTACAGTTGCTGACGGATGACCTGACTTTGATTAACCATGAATTAAAGCAACGTGCAGAGCGTTTTGGTAATTTGCGTAATATGCCTTTTACACTTGATCTGCACAATCTTGCCAATCCGGCAACATTGGACTTGGCTAAAATTGTGGCACTGTTTTCACGTTATCATTTGCGTATTATTGCTATCCGTCATTCTGATGCAGCCTGGGTCAGCTTAGCCAAACAACATAATATAGCTTTCAGTATTTTACCGGAAGAACAGGCTAACAGTAGGGTTAAAGCTGTGGCTGATGCGCTGGTTCAGCCTTCTGCCGATGTTAATGACAAAATAAATTCTTCAGTTGCTGCAAGTGCTCTGCCTACGTTGGTCATTGATCGCACCATAAGAACTGGTCAGCAAGTATATGCGGAAAAATCAGATTTGATTGTTCTGGGTTTGGTCAGTGAAGGGGCGGAAATCATTGCTGATGGCAATATTCATATTTATGGTCCTTTACGCGGACGAGCTCTGGCCGGTGCGGCAGGGAATAAGGAAACACGTATTTTTGCTCAGTCTATGCAAGCTGAGCTGGTATCTGTGGCCGGTATTTATCGTATTTTTGACCAGCAGTTGCCGGCGCATCTGGATCGCCATCCGGTACAGATTTTCCTGCAAAATGACCGGCTGGTACTCAGTGCGATTCAGGCGCATTAGTTAATTCAGGGACACGCATCGGTGTGTGGCTGATTTGTGAATGTTTTGTATATTCGTTTATATAACAAAAGGAATTTAATTGTGGCAAAGATTATTGTGGTGACGTCAGGTAAGGGCGGCGTGGGTAAAACCACGACCAGTGCCAGTATTGCAACTGGTCTGGCTTTAGCCGGCCATAAAACTGCGGTAATTGATTTTGATGTGGGTTTGCGTAATCTGGATTTGATTATGGGTTGTGAGCGCCGAGTGGTTTATGACCTGATTAATGTTATTCAGGATGAAGCTACGCTGAATCAGGCATTAATCAAGGATAAACACTGTGATAATCTTTATGTGTTACCTGCTTCGCAAACTCGTGATAAAGATGCACTGACCCGTGATGGGGTGGAAAAGGTGCTGAAGGATTTAACAACGAAGATGGGTTTCGAATATGTGGTTTGTGACTCACCGGCAGGCATTGAGCAGGGTGCGTTGATGGCCTTGTATTTTGCGGATGAGGCAATTGTTACCACTAACCCAGAAATTTCCAGTGTGCGTGATTCTGACCGTATTCTGGGTATTTTGTCGAGCAAATCCAGACGAGCTGAAACCAACAGTGAACCGGTAAAAGAACATTTGCTGATTACGCGCTATTCACCTGAACGTGTAGACAAAGGTGAGATGCTGTCTGTACAAGATATTCAAGATATTTTACGTATTCCGCTGATTGGTGTGATTCCAGAATCCCAGAACGTATTGCAGGCTTCTAATTCTGGCACGCCGGTAATTTTGCAGGAAAATTCGGTAGTGGCGGAAGCTTATAAAGATGTTGTTGCGCGCCTGCTGGGTGAAGACCGTCCAATCCGCTTTGTGGATGCTGAGAAAAAAGGCTTTCTCAAGCGTCTGTTCGGAGGTTAAGACATGTCTATAATGGATTTTCTTTTTGGCAAAAAGCAGCAATCCGCTCAGACAGCGCGTGACCGTTTGCAGATTATTATTGCGCAGGAACGCGCTACTCAGACTCCGGATTATTTGCCTACGCTGCAAAAGGAACTGTTGCAAGTACTTTCAAAGTATGTCCATGTTTCTTTAGACGATATTCATATTTCTCAAGAAAAGAAAGATGGTATGGATGTCTTGGCACTTAATATTACTTTACCGGAAACAGGAAAGAAAAAGGCCAGTGAATGACGCTGACTGAATTGCGCTATATTGTGGCTGTTGCTCAGGAAAAACATTTTGGGCGTGCTGCCCAGCGATGTTTTGTTAGCCAGCCTACTTTATCTATTGCAATTAAGAAGCTGGAAGAAGAGCTGGGGCTGACTTTATTTGACCGCAGCAGTAATGAGGTAATGACAACTGATGCTGGTCAGCGCATTGTGCTTCAGGCTCGCCGTGTGCTTGAGGAGGCTGACCGCATTAAGTTGATGGCCAATCAGGAGCAAAGTGAGCTTGAAGGAATTTTCAAACTAGGGCTGATATTCACTATTGCTCCCTATTTGCTTCCAAAGCTGATTTTATCTCTACGTCAGCTGGCGCCAGAAATGCCTTTACAGCTGGATGAAAATTATACGGATGTTTTAAAAGAATCGCTTAAGCGAGGCGATCTGGATGCGATTGTTGTTGCAGAACCGTTTCAGGAAAACGGTTTGCAAACGATACCGCTTTATGATGAACCTTTTTTTGTTATTGTGCCTAAGGGTCATGCATTTGAGCATTTAGACGAGGTAACGCCGAAACAGCTGGGTGAAGAACGGGTGTTGCTGCTGACTGAGGGTAACTGTATGCGTGATAATGTGCTGGATAGTTGTCAGGAACTGGCTTCGCGCCAGAAAATTCTGGGCCTATCGAACAGTATTCAGGGCAGCTCTATTAATACCATCCGGCATATGGTGGCCAGCGGTTTAGGTATCAGTGTGATGCCAGCGACTGCTTTAACGGATAATGATCATTTATTATTCAGCATTATTCCTTTTTCAAAACCGACACCTGAGCGAAGAGTGGTACTGGCTTCGCGTCGTAATTTTGTCCGGCCTAAGGCTTTACGTATTATCAAATCAGCTATCCTGTCTTCGCAGTTGACCGGCGTGAAGTTTATCCATGATGTGGATTAATATCTCGCTTTTCTGAAAAACGTCTGTGTCTAAGCAGGCGTTTTTTCATTAGTCAGTTTGATTATCAGTCTTTTTCAAAATGGATAATTTGGTCTATAGCTATGGTTTGTTTTAGCAGATAAACCTGAAGCGTTTGAATGAGACATTTAGATTTTAAAGGAATTTTGCATGATTGCTTTAATACAACGCGTTAAGCAAGCTAATGTGGAAGTAAATGGCGAAACAGTTGGTCAGATAAAACAGGGATTACTGATTTTATTAGGTGTTGAACAGGGAGACGATACACAAAAGGCTGAACGTCTTTGCGATAAGGTACTTGGTTACCGTGTTTTCAGTGATCAGGATAATAAAATGAATCTGAATGTTAGGCAGATAGGCGGGCAAGTATTGGTGGTATCACAATTTACACTGGCTGCAGACACTAAAAAAGGCACTAGACCTAGCTTTACTAGAGGTGCTGCGCCGGCTGCAGCGGAACGCTTGTATGATTATTTCGTTGAATTGTGTCAAAGGCAGATTTCCACTGAAACCGGTATTTTTGCAGCCAATATGCAGGTCTCTTTGGTAAATGATGGACCGGTAACTTTCTGGCTTCAGGTTTGATAATTTTCTACGATTGTTTTTGCTATTTTGTAATCAGTGATATTTAATACCGGTTTAATTCCTGCCTGAGTACGCGGATATTGGCCTGCCTATCATTAACATTCTGCTGCCAACGCTGAATCTGAACGGCGATACCTTGTTTTTGCGCTTGACGCAGTTGCTGTTGTGCAGCAGCCAGTGCCCGCTGTTCACTGACGATATCACGTTGTACAAGCTGTTTCGGTGTTGGCTTGGGTACGATGATTATTTTGGCTGGGACGGTAGGTTGTGTATTCTTGATTTTAGGTGATGCTTCTGACTTCGGCATTTGCTGACGCAGTAGAATGCCGATTTTAGGAGCTGGAGGGGTTTTCATTAGGTCGCCATCACGTCCGAATTCAGCGCTGTACCATAACCGCTGTAACTGTTCTAAACCAGGTGCATTCTGATTTTCTAATGAATATTTTTTTAAATTATCACCATCGGTAGGCGGATGTTTGGCTATCTGGCAGTGCACGTCTAAAGGTTTAGTTGTGTAACTGACATGGTTATTGGCCAATGGACATGCATACCATGTCACTTGTGTCGGTTCGCTAGCGGTAACATTGGCAGTTGAATTATCTTCAGCCCAAGCTAGATTTAAATATGTTGACAATAGTATGCCGATACTGAGATGGAGGCTGAGTTTGAACTTGTTTTGCATGGCTAAGGCTCATTGCGTCTAATCTGAATCAAACACCCTAAACAAGTTTGTATCACATTTATTCTGCTTTTGGTATTTAATTCCAAATTATACCTGTATGGTATCTGGATATAATTTTGTAACAAATTATTGATGTATCTTTGCTTCCTTTAATTTTATTATACCAAAAACATAATTATCATGTTTCTTGTTGCGGTGGAATCTGGTACTTTCTATTGTTTGATAATGTATTTGAGTAGCGGTTTTTAATGTTGGGCGCAAAAACAGCCTTGCAGATGATCATTAACTAGTCCCATTGATTGCATAAATGCATAACAAGTGGTGGGACCGACAAAACTAAAACCGCGTTTTTTCAGCGCTTTTGACATGGCCGTACTTATTTTTGTCTGAGTCGGCACTTCGGATAAATGCGAATAATGATTGATAATCGGCTGATGATTGACAAACGACCAGATAAAATTAGCAAAATCTTCTCCCTGTTCTTGCATGGAAAGATAGGCATGCGCATTATGGATAATTGCCTGTAATTTGCCCGGATGGCGTATCAGTCCCGGATTTCGGAGTAATGGCTCAATATCATTGATGGTTATAATTTTTTGCGGATTGAAATCATAAAAGCAACGCCGGTATTCAGCACGTTTTTTTAATACCGTTATCCATGATAGTCCGGCCTGCTGGCCTTCTAGACAGATTTTTTCAAACAATTTCTGGCCGTCTTTCTGCACATGCCCCCATTCATTATCATGGTACTGCTGATATAGTGGATCAGCGTTGACCCATTCACATCTTGTTATTTGTTTTTGCATTTTATGTTTGGCACTGGATTGAAGGAATTAATCTGTCTGAACATTTATGATATTTAGTTTAAGTATGTCTGAATGAGTGTCACGATGCCTAATAGACAGAACAAGACGCAGGCACCTATGCGGATGCGGTTTAAGGGCAATCGTTGCATGAGCCAATTACCAAAAAATATGACTGGAACATTTGCCAACAATAAGCCTGCTGTACTGCCCATAACTACAGAAAATAAATCCCGATACTGTGCTGCCAGCAATATGGTAGCAATTTGGGTTTTATCCCCTACTTCAGCCAGAAAAAACAAAACAGATGTAGCCACAAACGGCCCGTAGCGCATGAATCGGGTATCTACACCATCATCCTTATCTGGTTTTAATAGCCACAATCCCACGACTAAGAAACTGATACCAACTACCCAGCCCATTAACTGCGGGGTAAAAAATCGTGCGACTTCTACGCCAAACCATGCTGAAACAACGTGATTAAGTAATGTGGCACATAACATACCAGCAATAATGGCATATTTACGCGCAAAGCGGGTAGCCAAAAATAATGTCAGTAATTGAGTTTTATCGCCAATCTCAGCCAGTGCAACGGGAACAACGGAAGAAAGAAAAGCATGAATCATTATGAGATACCGTAGGCGGGCATAGACAAAAGACACGATAAAACGCCCGCCATTGCAGTTTTATCCTGTCTCAAGTCTCGTTAATCCACCATCTGGTTAGACGTTACGACCATACAGCAAATGCTGCAAATATGTTGATCGTAACCACAGGTATTGGAGATATTACCTGTGAAACTACTCCCTTAAGGCACTGCATCATAACCGAATCCGGACGATATTAACAAGCGAATTTCTGAATTGACGCATTAAATTTGATTTTAAACAATAAAACAGGCTGCCAAACCTTTTGGCAGCCTGCTGCTGTGAAGATAACAGATTAATAGTAACCCAAAACTTTCCACCAAACTCCGCCAATTACAACGAAGATAGCAAGTTCAATCACGCTCATGATGAAACCAATTTTCCACCATTCACCTAGGGTCACAAAGCCGGAACCGAACACTACAGGTGAGGTACCGGTGGCGTAATGAGTTAGGGTCATCATAATGCTGGAAGCAGCAGCCATCATCAGCGCAAACAGCATGGGCGGCGCACCCAATGCCAGACCGGCTGAGTAAAAGGCGGCAAACATAGCGGTAATATGGGCCGTGGTGCTGGCAAACATATAATGTGCATACATATACGCCAGTAATAATAGTGTACAGGCACCCATCCAGCCCATACCCAGACTACCAATACTGCTTTCCAGTACCCCGGAGAACCATGTAATCAGTCCCAGTTTATTCAGGAACGTTGCCATCATTACCAATGCAGCAAACCAAGTGATGGTATCCCACGCACTTTTTTCTTTCAGGATGTCATCCCAGCTCAATACGCCGGTTAAAAGAAGAAGCGACAAACCGATAAACGCGGTGGTGGTCGGATCTACTGCAAAGGATTTACCGAACAGCATGGCCGGAATACCTGCCCACAGAATCAGCAATACCGCAAAAATACCCAGCATGATTTTTTCATCACGTGTCATCGGGCCCTGTTCTTTCAAACGCTCTTTGGCAAAAGCCACTGCATTCGGAGTGTGCTTGATTTCAGGCGGATACAACCAGTAGATAATCAGCGGCATCAAGAACATCGCTACTAAACCAGGTACCAGCATGGCCAGCGCCCAAGTACCCCAAGAAAGATGAATATCGCTGTTGGTGGCTTTGGCTACCAGATCCACAATCAAAGGATTGGGTGCTGTAGCGGTAATAAACATAATTGAACTGATGGGATTAGCGTGGTAATTTACCAATGCCAGAAATTTACCCATGCGTTTTTCGGTGCCCTTTTCGGGGTCTGAATCATAGCTGGATGCTATAGATTTCATGATTGGGTGAATGATACCACCACCACGGGCTGTATTACTGGGGGTTACTGGAGCCAATAATAGTTCCACCACTGCCAGACTATAGGCCACACCTAGGGTACGTTTACCCCACAAGCCGATAAACAGGTAGCCGACACGAGCGCCCAAACCAGTTTTCAGCAAACCACGAGAAATCATGATTGCTACGCCAATCAGCCAGATAAGTGGATTACCAAAGCTGCTTAAAGCATCATTCATGGCTTTGCTGGGTGTGTCTGCAGTAACACCGGTTACGGCTACCAGCATAATAGCGATGATAGACAGCGCACCAATGGGCATAGCTTTGCCGATAATAGCTGCAATCACACCAACAAACATAGCCAGCAAATGCCAAGCTTGAGGAGAAACCCCTTCTGGTACCGGGATGGCAAACCAGACTATCAGGCCGATTAACAGCGCTACGGCAGCGGGAATGGGCTTGAACCCAATTTTGACAGGCATACAACTTACTCCTAATCATGAAGAAATAGATACAGCCAGACAGAAATCATTAATGTCTTGAGTGATTGTAAACTCATATTGAAAAACACCGTCTGACATAGCGCAAATTAGTATCAGACGGCATTGACAAAAGCAGGATGATTTTACTGTTTAAGCCTGAATGAATATAACATACAACCATGTAAGCAAACGCTATTGATATTAAAGCAGACATTAGGGGTGCAATAATTTGGATAAAATTTGCAAAACTATGCTTGAAATCGTATCAGGTATACCCATTTACGATTCATTAGCAATAGTATAACGGTGGTTTCATACTGCCTATTTGCAACTGTAAGATAATGCTGCAAATCACGAAATTAAATAATTAGGAGATTTTAAATATGGCAAAAGTAATCGGTATTGATTTGGGTACGACCAACTCATGTGTTGCCATTTCAGAAGGTGGCCAGACAAAAGTAATTGAAAATGCGGAAGGTGCACGTACCACACCTTCTGTTGTTGCTTATCTGGACGACAATGAAATTCTGGTTGGTGCACCGGCCAAACGTCAGGCAGTCACTAACCCTAAAAACACTATTTATGCAGTAAAACGTCTGATTGGACGTAAATTCGACGATGCTGAAGTACAGCGCGATATCAAATCCATGCCGTTCCAGATTGTTAAAGCCAATAACAACGATGCATGGGTGGAAGCACATGGTGAAAAACTGTCTCCTCCGCAGGTTTCTGCTGAAGTACTGCGTAAAATGAAAAAAGCCGCCGAAGATTATCTCGGTGAAAAGGTTACTGAAGCTGTCATCACTGTACCAGCCTATTTTAACGACAGTCAGCGTCAGGCTACCAAGGATGCCGGCCGTATTGCTGGTCTGGATGTAAAACGCATTATCAACGAACCTACAGCTGCTGCTCTGGCCTTTGGTATGGACAAAGGCGAAAAAGGCGATCGTAAAATTGCTGTTTACGACTTAGGTGGCGGTACTTTCGATATTTCTATTATTGAAATTGCCGAAATTGATGGCGACAAACAGTTTGAAGTATTGGCTACCAATGGCGATACCTTCCTCGGTGGTGAAGATTTCGATCAGCGTCTGATTAACTACATCATTGATGAATTCAAAAAGGATCAGGGTATCGACCTGAAAAATGACGTAATGGCATTGCAACGTCTGAAAGAAGCCGCTGAAAAAGCCAAAATCGAACTTTCGAGTGGACAACAAACTGAAATCAACCTGCCTTACATCACCATGGATGCGACTGGCCCGAAACATCTGGCCATGAAAATCACCCGTGCCAAATTTGAAAGTCTGGTTGAAGATCTGATTACCCGTTCTATCGAACCTTGCCGTACTGCCATCAAGGATGCTGGTTTAAGTGTGAACGACATTAACGATGTGATTTTGGTAGGTGGCCAGAGCCGCATGCCGAAAGTACAGGAAGCTGTAAAAGATTTCTTTGGTAAAGAACCACGTCGCGACGTTAACCCTGATGAAGCAGTGGCTGTTGGTGCAGCAATTCAAGGGGCAGTACTGGCCGGTGACCGTAGCGACGTATTGCTGCTGGACGTAACCCCGCTGTCTTTGGGTATCGAAACCATGGGTGGTGTGATGACCAAGCTCATCAACAAAAACACCACTATTCCGACCAAAGCAACTCAGACATTCTCTACTGCTGAAGACAATCAAAGTGCTGTAACCATTCATGTATTGCAGGGTGAACGTGAACGTGCTTCTGCTAATAAGAGTCTGGGACAGTTTAATCTGGGTGACATTCCGCCGGCTCCACGCGGTGTACCACAAGTAGAAGTAACTTTCGATATCGATGCTAACGGCATTTTGCATGTTTCTGCCAAAGATAAAGGTACAGGTAAAGAAGCTAACATTACTATTCAAGCTTCATCTGGATTGAGCGAAGAAGAAATCGAACGCATGGTAAAAGATGCAGAGGCCAATGCAGAAGAAGACCGCAAACTGGCTGAACTGGTAAGCAGTCGCAATCAGGCCGAAGCTCTGATTCACTCCGTGCAGAAATCTTTGAGCGAATACGGTGATAAACTTGATGCAGCTGAAAAAGAAAAAATCGAAGCAGCCATTAAGGAAGCTGAAGAAGCTGTTAAAGGTGAAGACAAAGCTGCAATTGATGCTAAATCAGAAGCACTGGGTGCAGCCAGCCAGAAGCTGGGCGAAATGATGTATGCTCAGGCTCAGGCAGAAAGTCAACAGGCTGGAGCACAAGCAGACCAGGCTCAAAGCAAAGGTAACGATGATGTTGTTGATGCTGAATTTGAAGAAGTAAAAGATAAAGAGAAAAAAGACTAAGTTTTTCCTTTAAAATAAAACCCCGCTAACAAGCGGGGTTTTATTTTAGGCGCGTCAAGGAAGAGAAAGTCTTTTTACTGAGA
Organism: Snodgrassella sp. B3088; assembly: GCF_026535815.1. Classification (NCBI taxonomy): domain Bacteria; kingdom Pseudomonadati; phylum Pseudomonadota; class Betaproteobacteria; order Neisseriales; family Neisseriaceae; genus Snodgrassella; species Snodgrassella sp. B3088. Next base: position 29,828 of record NZ_JAFNPG010000036.1, on the reverse strand, counting down.
ATAATATTGCTCACAAGCTGAATTTGGATATTAAGAGGAGTATAAATAAGTATGCAGGCATACGTTCTGGCTACTAACAAAATGTTGCTTTACTCTTCAGATTTTGGTTAACCTAGCAAATACCCTGCGTGATTGTAAAAAAAACAGACATGTCTGTGAAACGGCCGTTACAATAAGTACATTAATTATTGACTATAAATATATTTCTACCGGAGTAAAAGATGAACTTTTATATTTTGCTTATCCTGCTGGGCGTTTGCTGTGCCATTTTAACAGCCGGATTTTGCGGACGTTCTCAGCGCTGGGGCCCGTGGACTATGCTGGCAGGCATTAGCTGTCTGCTGATTCTGATTATGTTTATGATTTATAAGCTGTCCCGTGTTGTCGGTTTGTAAATTACTGGTGTTCAGTCTGTAAGATTCAGGCGAAAATTCAGGACAATAATTACATTACGTTAGAACTGATGTATAAGTTTATATTGTCCAGTTAAAATTACATTTACCAAAAATTGAAAATTAGGTATCTACATGCAAAATAAATTAAGCAAAATAACCTGTATCGAAGATTTGCGCATAGTGGCCAAGCGCAAAGTACCAAAAATGTTTTACGACTACGCCGATACTGGTTCATGGACAGAAACTACCTATCATGCCAATACCACCGATTTTCAGCCGATTAAGCTGCGTCAGCGTGTACTAACTGATATGACCGGCCGTACACTGGAAACTACCATGGTAGGGCAAAAGGTAAAAATGCCGGTTGCAATCGCTCCTACTGGCCTGACTGGTATGCAGCATGCCGACGGAGAAATTCTGGCGGCGCGTGCTGCTGAAAAATTCGGAGTTCCTTTCACTTTATCTACTATGTCCGTCTGCTCCATTGAAGATGTAGCAGAAAACACCAGCACTCCTTTCTGGTTTCAATTGTATGTAATGCGCGACCGCGAATTTATGCGCGACCTTATTCGCCGTGCTCAGGCTGCCAATTGCTCTGCTCTGGTTGTTACTGCTGATTTACAGGTAATGGGGCAGCGCCATAAAGACATTAAAAATGGCCTATCTACCCCCCCCAAACCCACCTTGCGCAACTGGATTAATCTGGCCACCAAACCGGAATGGTGTCTGGCTATGCTTAATACCCAACGCCGCACTTTCCGCAATATTGTTGGTCACTGCAAAGGCGTAGCTGACATGTCTTCACTGGCTTCATGGACAAGCGAACAATTCGATCCGCGTCTAAGCTGGAAAGACATTGAAGAAATCAAGAATTTATGGGGCGGTAAATTGATTATCAAAGGGATACTGGATGCTGAAGATGCTGAAATGGCGGTCAAATCCGGTGCTGATGCAATCGTGGTATCTAATCATGGCGGTCGCCAGCTAGATGGCGCTCCCTCTACCATTCACGCTTTACCCAATATCATCTCTGCCGTGGGCAACGATATTGAAGTATGGCTAGACAGTGGTATCCGTACAGGTCAGGATGTATTAAAGGCCATGGCCATGGGTGCCAAAGGTACACTGATCGGCCGTGCCTTTCTGTATGGCCTGGGTGCATATGGTGAGGACGGCGTAAGACGCGCTCTCGAAATCATCTACAACGAATTAGATACTACCATGGCTTTTACCGGCCACACCGATATCAAAAAAGTTAATACCGATATCCTGATACCCGGCACTTATCCTGTTGCCAGTTAATTCTGCATAACGAGCAAGTTTAAGGCTATTTGTCTATGACAAATAGCCTTTTCTGCTGTTACAGATAAATCAATCTACGTTTATCACCATTCTGCTGCCATACAAACAAGCTGCAACAGGTGACAAAGCCACAACAGGCGGCTATGCTTGCATTTTTATTGCTCTATAGGTTGTTATGAACATCACTGAGAAAATTGCTGACGAACTGAATGTAGCTACGGCACGAATTCAGGCTGCGATTGACCTACTGGATGATGGTGCCACTGTACCGTTTGTAGCCCGCTACCGCAAAGAGGCCACTGGAGGACTAGATGATACGCAATTGCGCACCCTTGCCGAACGCCTTCAGTACCTGCGCGAATTGCAGGAACGTAAGCAGACTGTCCTGTCCAGTATCGAAGAACAAGGCAAACTCACTGATGAGCTGCGGCAAAGTATTGCTGCAGTAGATAACAAAACCGCGCTGGAAGATATTTATCTGCCCTACAAACCCAAACGCCGTACCAAAGCACAAATTGCGCGAGAACACGGACTGGCACCACTGGCCGAAGCTCTGCTCAATCAGCCGCAGCTGAATCCAGAAGCAGAGGCGCAAAACTATCTGAATGAAAATGTACCCGATAGCAAAGCTGCGCTAGACGGTGCGCGGGCCATACTGATGGAGCAGTTTGCCGAAGATGCTACGCTAATTGGCCATCTGCGCGATAAACTGTGGCGAGAAGGTGAAATCCTCGCCACCGTACTCGAAGGACAGGAAAGCGCTGGCGAAAAATTCAAAGATTATTTTAATCACCGCGAACCGATACACAGTATGCCCAGCCACCGCGCATTAGCTGTTTTACGCGGACGCAATGAAGGCATACTGGCACTAAACCTAAAATATCAACCGGACGATAAACCAGTCGGCGAACAAAGTTTTTACGAACAGTTGATTGCCGAGCAATTTGGTATCGCTGACAATGGACGCCCTGCCGACCGTTGGCTGCGCGACACCGTACGCCTGAGCTGGCGCGCCAAAATCTTCCTATCGCTGGAATTGGACGCCCTCAACCGGCTGAAAGAAAATGCTGACCAGGCTGCAATCAGCGTATTTGCGCAAAACCTCAAGGATTTACTGCTGGCAGCTCCGGCAGGTCGTCTCACCACCATTGGCCTCGATCCCGGTATCCGTACTGGCGTTAAAGTCGCGGTAGTAGATGATACCGGCAAACTACTGGAAACCGCCACCACCTATCCCCATCAGCCCCGTAACGACTGGCAGGGTGCCCTCAACACCTTGATGCATCTGGTTAAGCAGCATAATGTACAACTGATTGCTATTGGGAATGGCACTGCCAGCCGCGAAACCGACAAATTAGCAGGCGAACTGATACGCGCCTTGTCCGACCGCAAACTACAAAAAATTGTTGTCTCCGAAGCCGGCGCTTCTGTCTATTCCGCTTCCGCACTGGCTGCCAAAGAGTTTCCTGAGCTGGATGTTAGTCTGCGCGGTGCCGTATCCATTGCCCGTCGCCTGCAAGACCCGTTGGCCGAATTGGTAAAAATCGATCCCAAATCCATCGGTGTGGGACAGTATCAGCATGATGTGAACCAGACCCAGCTAGCCAGAAGTCTGGATGCCGTAGTTGAAGACTGTGTGAATGCCGTTGGCGTAGATGTTAACACCGCTTCCGTAGCATTGCTGGCACACATTTCTGGCCTTAACAGCACGCTGGCGCAGAATATTGTCACCTATCGCGACCAGAATGGCGCCTTTGCAAATCGTCGCGCTCTGATGAACGTACCGCGGCTGGGCAGCAAAACTTTTGAACAGGCAGCCGGCTTTCTGAGAATCCAGGGTGGTGATGAACCTCTTGACGCCAGCGCCGTGCATCCAGAAAGCTACCCTATCGTCGCCAAAATGCTCCAAACCACGCACCTGCGTGCCGAAGAACTCATTGGCAACCGCAGCGCCCTCAAAACCTTGAAACCGAGCGATTATATCGACAGCCACGTTGGTCTGCCGACCATCAACGATATTCTAGCTGAGCTAGAAAAACCTGGCCGCGACCCTCGCGGCGAATTTCAGACTGCCACCTTTGCCGACGGTATTGAAGACATAACCGACCTTAAAAGCGGCATGATACTTGAAGGTGTAGTTAGCAACGTAGCTGCATTCGGTGCATTTGTTGATATCGGCGTACATCAGGACGGCCTCGTCCATGTTTCAGCACTGGCCAACCGCTATGTTGCTGACCCGCGTGACGTTGTGAAAGCCGGCGATGTGGTAAAAGTAAAAGTTGTCGAAGTCGATGTCGCACGTAAACGCATTGCTTTATCCATGCGCCTAAACGACGAAACCAAACCAGCAGCATCCAGAAGTGACCGCCCACGCAGACAACAAGACAAAACCGGGCATAACAGCGGCATCACAGATAATGCCATGGCCGCAGCATTTGCCCGCCTGAAACAATAGCTGGCGCACCCATATAACAACAGGGGGTATAACAACAGGGGGGTTGATAACCCCCCTGTTTTGTAGCCTAGCCAGCAATGTAGAACTAGCGACAATCTTTACCAGACAAAGTGATGCTCTGCTGTGAATGATCCTGAAACGTATACACATAAACAAAATCAAATCCACCCAACAGCATTCGACGTGTCAGAGGCTGACGACAGCTGCGCATGAGCTCTTTTTTCACAGAATCTACATTAAAATTATCTCGCTTACGCTTTTCGTCCAGCATTGTATATGAATAATAAATCGTGTAATTATGGCGTACAGCTGCATTAAACCTTATCTGCTTATGCTGCTGTGGCAATTTTTTTTGCAACGCCATCAGCTGCTGATCAACAGAAGTGGTTAACGCTGGGTCGATTACCAGCGGCATATGCCGCGGCTGGCTGGCGGCAGAAGCTTCCACAGCATCCACAGCTTGCTGATGGCAACCTCCCAGCAGACACATATAAAACAGCCCGCAAATTATTTTTTTCATAGTACGCTTTCCGTAGTGGCAAATTCGTTATCCGGCTGTACGAACACTAGCACCGCCTCTCCCCTATAATTGATTAGATAACGAAAAAACAGTGTAGCACGTCCGCGCTAATTTTCTACTTGTTTAATCACCTGATTCAAATCGTCCATATTTAGGTTTTTACGCAGATACTCCTCGCTCTGGGGCAATGCAATTTCTATTGACTGCTTACGTTCAAACGCCAGCTCCGCTTTGGCAGCACGAAAATCAATCACATGTCCACCTAGTTTGCGTGTGGTATCAATAAAATGCAGATGGAAGCCGGCTACCGACAGCTCCTTGAAAAACTCCGGCGTCCAGAACCCAATCAGCGAACCGCTGACAGCCTCCACTGTATCCACCACCTGTTGCTTAAACACCTCAACCACAGACGGATAGGGTTTCTGCTGCGCATGCGGGCGGCGGATTTTCAGTTCATCAAAACGGGCATTGATTCTCACCGCAACAAACACATTATCCATAGGCAAGTAGTTGGACAGATGGGTATACAGATTGTCTTTACAGATATCCACCACATCTACCACCTTGTCTGGTTGAAACGTGGTGACCTGCACAAATGGCAACAGCTCTTCATCGCCCATTACCTTTACCGCTTTATCGCCATCAGCCTCCAGAAAATCCTGATCAATAATTACCTCACCTGCTAACGCGTGCGAGCAACCCAGACCAAAATTGCCATATTTTTTTACCTCCCCAACCGCAAATACCCCATCGAACAAGCCTGCCATCAAAGCATTAATCGTAGAAAACTGCCGGATTTCTTTTTGCATGTATATTCTCCTGCATAATTTATTTACATATTAATTAATTGTATTCCATTTAGCAGTTTATAGCTAATATCAGCCATCAAGCATTTGTCGAAAAAATGAATTATCAATAAATCAATCTACATAGATTTTTTCCTTAAATACGCTCTTCAATATTTTTCGGCAGATTAGTTTGCTTTATGAAGGGAACAGCTATTAACAATGCTATCAAATATCAGACTAACAGCATCTCAATAACAACATCACCTGCATGATTACATAACGCCTCTGTCCGAGCTGTTTCATCGAACCAGCGGATAGAAAGTACAAATATTCAGTATTTATGAACTAGCCTCCATCAACTATTATTGCTAGTCCACACCCACTAATTTCGATACAAAAATCAAAATCATCTGCAAACTACTCCTTGATCATTAGCGATTTTCCCAACACGAGCACTAGTTACCACACTCACCGGCAACCTAAACGGAAGCATTAACTGTATTTAGCCTAAACGCGCCCACACAGCATAAACATATTGTCATAATATTTTTGTCGATAATGAAAAATATTGGCGGTTTTATTTTCATAGATTGTTCTTAACGAATATTGATAGTATCTGGAACAATTAATTTAATTTTGGTGTAGCAATGAAAACCTTTATTTATTTTTTTCTCGCCGCTATTGCTGAAATCAGTGGCTGTTTTTCTTTCTGGGCATGGCAACGTATGGGTAAGTCTGCATGGTGGACATTACCGGGCACATTATCGCTGCTGCTATTTGCATGGCTGCTCACTTTGGTAGAAAGCAATATTGCCGGCCGTGCCTATGCAGTATATGGTGGTATCTACATCTGCTCATCACTGCTGTGGTCATGGATAGTAGAAAAATCCATGCCAGATAAATGGGACATCAGCGGCGCACTGGTATGCCTCCTCGGCGCTGCCATGATATTGATGGCACCACGCAGCTAAGATTGTAATTCATAATTTATTCAGACAGATTATCCCGTAATAAAGCATGGAAAGTGACAAGTAGGCAGGCTACGTCTAAACTTGTACTTTAGCTGAACAGACAATGGCTGTAGATAATTATGCTACTAAAAAGTTTACTTTCGCTGTCATTAGGTACCTTTGCACTGGGCATGGCAGAATTCAGTATGATGGGTATTTTGCCGGATGTAGCTGCTACTCTGCATATCAGCATTGCACAGGGCGGGCATTTTATTGCCGCTTATGCTATCGGCGTATGCTGCGGTGCCTGGCTGCTGGTATTAAGTTACCGCCTACCGCCGAAAACCATTTTGCTGTCACTGTCGGTACTGATTGCCATCGGCAATCTGCTGGCATCCATTGCACCCGGCTATAACACGCTGCTCGTAGCGCGTTTTATTTCCGGCCTCCCGCATGGAGCGTATTTTGGTATCGGCTCGATTGTTGCCACTAAACTGGCGCCACCTGGCCGTTCCGCACAGGCTGTAGCGATGATGATTGCGGGTATGACGGTTGCCAATCTACTTGGCGTACCCGTAGGCACATGGCTAAGTCTGCATTTAAGCTGGCGGCTGGTATTTGCTTTGGTAGCCGTGGTGGCAATTGTGCTAATTTTTACCTTACAGCGTTTTATTCCGCAGATGGAACGGCTACCTGATACCGGCATTCTGGGGCAATTCCGTTTCCTGAAATCAGCCGCACCATGGTTGATCTTAGCGGCTACCACCTTTGGTAATGGCGGCATTTTTTGCTGGTTCAGCTATATCCGTCCCTTATTAACACAGGTATCCGGTTTCAATGGCAATCAGGTCAGTCTACTAATGGTACTGGCTGGTGCCGGTATGGTAGCAGGAAACTGGTGTGGCGGCCGTCTGGCGGATCGCTATACCCCCGGCCAGGTAGCTGCCGGTTTGCAAGGGCTGGCCGCAGTGTCATTGTTACTGATTTTTGTGTGTTCATCTGTCGGCTGGCTGTCGGCCACGCTGATGTGTGTATGCACATTCTGTCTGTTTGCAGTATCAGCACCACAACAGCTCCTATTGCTGCGCTTTTCGCCCGGTGGTGCGCTACTGGGTGCAGCCAGCGTACAGATGGCGTTTAATCTAGGCAATGCCATTGGTTCATACAGTGGCGGCGTGGCCATCAGCCACCAATGGGGTTATCAGTATCCGGCACTGCTCGGGGTACCGTTAACTTTAATCGGCTGTGCCTGCCTACTGTGGTTTCACCGTCGCTACGAAAGTCAAGGACGAGCAATCTGAAGCATACGGAGGTAATGATGAGCGATACAATACCGGAAAATATCCAGCAACGCCTGCATCTGGCAATTAAACATGGTAATCAGGCCGAGCAGCAGCGTCTGTGGCATGAGTACAGTAGTCTACAGGGCTTTAGCAACGAGTGGGTAATGTCAGCACGACTGGGTCAGGACGGCTATACGGAGGAACAGGCACATATGGTAGCCTGTCTATTTGGCCGTTGTTAGCATGCACAATGACACAACAGGAATATATGACTGAAATTATTATTGAAACCCATCCACTAGCACCGTTTCTGCCAGCCAATGCAAAGCTTCTAATGTTGGGGTCCTTTCCACCACCGGCCACACGTTGGAAAATGGATTTTTACTATCCGAATCTGCAAAATGATATGTGGCGCATATTCGGACTGGTGTTTTTTCAGAATAAAAATTATTTTCTTAGTAATGATCAAAAAGGCTTCAATGAGCCTTTAATTCGCGCTTTTCTTAACCAACGTGGCATTGCCATCAACGATACAGCCTATCAAATCAAGCGCCTGCAAAACAATGCGGCGGATAAATTTCTCGAAGTGGTAACACCAGTGGATTTAGCGGCATTACTGGTACAGATTCCAGACTGTCGGCACATAATGACCACAGGCGACAAAGCCACCACCACTTTATTGCAACTGCTCCCGGCAGAAACTCCGGTACCAACTATCGGCCATCCCAGTGAAACCATACTAAACGGACGGCAGCTGACCCTTTCCAGACTGCCTTCTTCTTCGCGAGCTTATCCACTCTCACTTGAGCGCAAAGCACAGGTTTATCAAGATTATTTTTCTAACATCGGTTTATTAAACTGATTTTTAATTTTCGGGAAAACATTAATGCATATTCTTATTTTCGGTGCCAGCGGCGGCGTGGGCAAAGCTTTGGTCGAACAGGCACTGGCAAACGGTGATGAAGTGACAGCAGCAGTACGTTCGCAGAAAAAACTTAATATCCAACCCCCTAAATTACATATTCGTCTTTGTGACGTGTTTGAGAAAGCCGATGTAGCAGCATTGTTTACAAACAACAGCCATTACGACGCAGTGGCCTCGGCTCTTAACACCAACCAAGGCATAAAGCCAGGCAATGATTTGGAACGTATGCTGAGCAATATCACCCCACAAATGCAACAGCATGGCATTAAACGCATCGTTTATTGTGCCTCCGCCGGCGTAGACAATGAGCTGGAAGGTGAACGTGGACAGGCCGCAATGGAGTTTTTACGCCATCCGCTGGCTGACCATCGTGCCGCCATAGCGCAAATTCAGGCAGCCGGTTTAGACGCAACCATCGTACGCCCACTTGGCCTAACCCACGATACCCTAACCGGAAAATATACTGAGGCAGCACGGGGCATACCAGCAGGCAGTGGCCGCATAGCACGTGCCGATGTAGCGCACTTCATGCTAAAAGCGTTACATGATGATGCCTATATCGGCCAGTCTGTCGCTTTGTCTGGCGTATGAATACAAAAACTGCTGCCAGAGCCAAGCTCTGGCAGCAGTTTTATTTTAATCAATTGTCTGCCACAACAGATAATCGGATTTTTATTTGTGAATTTTTTGGTAAAACGACGCTTCACCCTCGGGGCGGGTTTTAAACCGTTTATGCAGCCAGTAATACTGTGACGGCTGCTCTCGTACTCGTGCTTCGATAAAATCATTCATTCGTTGCGTATCGGCCACTATATCTTTACTGGGAAAATTATCCCATTGCGGATAAAACCGCAAGGTAACCTTGCCATCTGATTCCCGTGTCGGAATTGCTGGAACCACTTTAGCATTGGTTAAAGCAGCGATACGGCTCAGCCCAGCAATCGTCGCTGTGGGAATGCCGAAAAAGTTTACAAAAATCGATTCTCTTCGTCCGAAATCCTGATCGGGCAAATATAAAAACGGCGCACTGCTGCTTTTGATTTTTTTAATAATCGCACGCAGCCCTTCAGTGCGCCCTATCAGAAACACATTATTATAGCGATGGCGTCCCTTGAGAATCTGCTCATCCATCTGTTTATTTTTCTGATGTGAATACACACTGATTAAGGGTACATCTTGGTTGAGCGCATACACCGCCGCTTCAAACGCAGTAAAGTGCGGATAAAGTAAAATTACTTTTTCACCGGCGGCCAGCGCTTCATCAAGATAATGTTTGTCTTGATAGCGCACCAATTTTTTTAAACGCGCGGCATCACCATACCAGTACAGCCCATATTCCAGCAGCAGCATAGACATATGATAAAAATGTTCGCGCAATACTTTACGTCGCTGCTGCTCCGTCCATTCGGGAAAACAGTGGCGCAGATTAATCAAACCAATTCGCCGCCGTGGAGCAACTGCATAATAACTCAGCCAGCCCACACAGCGTGCCAGCGCATGAATCGCCCCTAAAGGTAGCAACTGCAGCATATATAAAAAAGCAAAAGCCAGTTTCATCATCATTACAATATTACCTACTGGTTTTTCAACCAGCCCAGCATTAAACGCCGTCTATTGTACACAAGCTGCCGTCAATTTACATTCACAGTTGTATCTAAGCCCTTTTCTTATCACTTACAGCCAAACAAAACCAGTTCATAAAAACACGGCCTGTATCGCAAATACACAGGCCGTATCAGATAAACCAAACTAGCTTAATGAGCTCCGCCACCTCCGCCACTGCCAAATGGCGGTTTAGCAAACCACACCAGCACAATCAGAACTAAAAATGTCATGCCATACAGCCAAAATAAATCATTGGCACCCATAATATGCGACTGCTGACCGATGGTCTGCTCGATTGAGCCTAATGGCTGTATTCCACTCATACCCAGCTGATTCATCCCCTGAATCGACTCATTCATAGTACTGTTATAAGGATGAATGTTCTCCACCAATTGTGTATGGTGTAATGCTTCGCGTTTATCCCACAATACATTAACCATCGACGTACCAATACCGCCGGCTAAAATTCGCACAAAATTAGAAATACTGGAAGCACTGGCAATCTGCGAACCAGACATATTCGACAAAGTGATTTGGGTTAACGGCATAAAGAACATCGCCATTCCAATACCCTGCACAAACTGCGGCCAGAATACATCCATAAAACTCATACCGGCATTAAAATTAGTCCGCCAGAAGAAACAGATGGCGTAAACGGTGAAACTGATAGTCACCAATACCCGCATATCCAGCCGGTTGCCAAACTTACCAATTAGCGGCGACAGCAATACTGGGAAGATACCAATCGGTGCCGTTGCCAGCCCTGCCCATGTTGCGGTATATCCTAGCTGCATCTGCAACAGCATCGGCAATAGCACAATGGCCCCCATATACGTCATATAGGCAGTACTGAGCGTAATCACCCCTACAGTAAAATTACGGTCCTTAAACAAGCGCAAGTCCACAATCGGATACTTTGCATACCATTCCCAGATAATAAAGTAGCTCAGGCACACTACCGCGATTACCGCTAGCGTAATGATTTCATTGGATGAAAACCAGTCTAGCTCATGACCACGGTCAAGCATCATCTGCAATGCACCCACACCGACTACCATTAGCGACAGACCCATACGGTCAATAGGCTGGTGCTCAGTTTCGGTTTCACGTTTTTTAAGCATCTGCCAAGAAATACCGGCAGCCACCAAACCAATTGGTACATTAATAAAGAAAATCCAGCCCCAATGCCAGTTGTCACTGATGATACCGCCTAGAATCGGCCCAAAAATCGGTGCCACAATAATCACCATCGACCACATCGCCAACGCCATTGGGCGTTTTTCCGGCGGATAGGCAGCCATCAGCAGACTTTGTGACAACGGAATCATCGGCCCAGCCACAGCACCCTGCACCACGCGGAAAAACACCAGCAAGGCCAGACTAGGCGCAATACCACATAAAAAAGAAGCAAGCACAAACGACAGTGTCGCCACCACAAATACTTTTACTTCGCCAAAGCGTCGCGCCAGCCAGCCTGTGAGTGGTACCGAAATAGCATTGGCCACGGCAAACGCCGTAATTACCCACGTACCCTGACTATTGGCTGCACCCAAATTACCAGTAATGGTGGGCAAAGCCACATTGGCGATAGTGGAATCCAGTACCTGCATAAATACGGCTAGTGACAGCGCCACCGTAACCAGAGCAAGAGCCGGACCTTTCAAGGGAGAATGCGTCATTCAAGCAAAGCCTTAATACAAAAACCTTCTCGGTGTAGCGTCAGCTCATTTCATGCCTCATGAGCACGAATATTCCTACTCACCAGAGAAAGCTTCTGAAATTAAAATAAAAATCAAGCCAGATCAACATCGCAGTAACCGCCACTGGCACGAGAACAATCACCCTGCGCCAGCAGCAATCGAATCATAATTAGGCAGAACAGAATTAGGGCGCGTACTGGGCAAAAATTTGCTCAATCATATTATTGATTGGCGTCCAATCAATCGCAGCCATATTGCCATTAGTAGGAATCGCCGTAGCAGCAGTTAAATCCTGACCATCCTGATTACGCGTATTCACTTCTACATCCATAGACAGACCTACCCGCAGCGGATGCGCAGCCAGCTCTTTAGGATCCAGTGCAATCCGCACCGGCACACGTTGTACAACTTTAATCCAGTTACCAGTCGCATTCTGTGCCGGCAACAGTGAAAACGCAGCACCAGTACCGGCAGACAGTCCGGCCACCTTACCGTGATAAGTCACTTTACTGCCATACACATCCGCTTTAATTTCCACCGGCTGACCAATACGTATCTTCGCCAGCTGGCTTTCCTTAAAGTTCGCATCTACCCAGACATTATTCAGTGGCACCACCGCCATCAGCGCCGCACCAGTTGCCACTTTCTGGCCTACCTGCACATTGCGTTTCGCTACCTGTCCATCCACCGGAGCCTTGATTTGAGTACGCTGTAAATCCAGCCATGCACTTTTCAGATGGCTAACCGCGGTCATCACAGCTGGCTGCTGACGCAGCGGCACATTATGGCCAAGCACAGCTTTAGCTGCATTTTCCTGCCCCTGCATGGCCTTCAGGTTTGCCTGCGCTTCCACTACCGCATCACGGGCATGGCTTAATTCTTCCGCAGAAATTGCATCGGTACCAGCCAGACTCTGGCGCCGCTGTAAATCAGCTTGCAAACGTTTTAACTGGGCCTGTTGTGCCGCCACCTGTGCACTGGCCTGATGCGACTGAGCCGTCTGCTGCTTATTCTGACGAATCGCATTAATCAGCTCATCATGCGCCCGCTCAAACGCCAGCTGCATATCACTGTTATCCAACTCTACCAACACCTGACCTGCCTTAACAGTCTGTGTATCATCCACGTTTACTTTTTGCACCGTACCGGTAATTTGCGGCGTAATCTGCACCAGATGGCCATTCACATATGCATCATCAGTGGATTCCTCATGCTGCCATACCAGCAGATACATCAGCAGAAAGCCCAGCGCAATCAGCACAAATACCACCGTCAGCAATACCAGCTTACGCTTGCGGCCGGCGGGCACACGTTCTGACTGCGGTTGTACCGCCGGTTGAGAGGTAGTCACTGCCTCATTGGTTTGCTTTTGTTCACTCATACGTCAATAGCTCAAGAAAATAGGAAATTAACACTCAGTTACTGATTATTGCCACTTGCAGGAATTTTAAAACCACCACCAAGCGCAGCATGCAGGTTATTCCAGCTCTGTTGCCGCCACGCAGCGGTTTTTGCTAAATCTGCCTGTGCACTTAAAGCTGCATCCTCGCGTTGCAACTTGGTAAGCGCATTCTCCAGACCAGCTGCATGGCGTCTATTGCTGGATACAGCATTTTTCTGCGCCACCCGCCACGCCTGCTGCTGTAAAGGCAATGCTTCAGAACTACGCTGATAGTCACTGACAGCATCGGCTGCCTGCTGCAAAGCCGTCAGCACCGTTTTATCGTATTGCGCCACCTGCTCATTGTAAGCAGAACGTTTACCAGCCAAAGCAGCCTGCAAACTGCCTGACGTAAATATCGGCAACGAAATAGCCGGCACAATACCCAGCATACGTGAAGAAGAATGCACCAAGTCAAACGCATCAACATGCGCCAAACCTGCCAGTCCTTTGATTTCTATATTCGGATAAAACGCTGCTTGTGCCGCTTTAATTCCAAAATAATCCGATTGCAGTAAAGCTCGTTGCGCCGCAATATCCGGTCGCTGCCCCAGAATATCGGCATGTAAACCATTTACCGCCACTTCTGGTACTTTCCCCAGCGGCTGCGGTACCATCGCTGGCATCTGAGCAGGTGAAACACCTATCAGCGCAGCCATACTGTGCCGGGCACGTTCGATATCCGCCTGCGTCTGGCGCAAAGCGCTTTGCATAGCCAGTACATTTTGCGACACAGCATATTCATCACTTGCTGGTTGCAGACCAGCACGAATCCGATTCGCCACCAGTTTCTGCAACGCTTGATTCACCGCAATACGCTTTTGCAACACATTAGCCTGCTCTTGCAACAACTGCCATTGCGTATATTGCGACACAATACTTTGGCTTAGTAGCAACCGTGCCTGCTCTTGCTGATAAGCGGCAGCCACACGCGCACCTAGTGCTGACTTAATCAAATTACGCTGCTTACCCCAAAAATCAAAAGTATAATTAACTGCCAGCGCAGCCATTTCATTGCTAAACACATGATTCGGGTCATCACCCGCTCTGTTTGAATCTGGTTTCGGATTTAGGTAAGCGGCCACACCATTAGCCTGCAAAGCTACCTGTACACCAGCCTCCCCTTTGGTTCCACGCCATTGCGCTTCAGCCTCAGCAAAACGAGCAGCGGCAATACGTAAATCCGGGGCACTAGCAAGACCCATATCCATCAACTGATTCAATAACGGCTGATTCAGACTAAGCCACCAGCTCTGCTTTGACTGTATGGTTTGACCGGCTGGCAAATGCAGCTGGGCTGCATCCTGCGGGGTTTGTAACTCGGGCTGGCGGCCAAAATTGGCACAGGCAGACAACAACAGCAAAGCCAGCGGGCTGACAAGAGATAACTGACGCAATCGGCGCGCAAATACAGTTAATTTCATGCAAATCTCAGCAAAAAGTTAAGCAGCAGTTAATAACTTTGTTAAAAGCTGCTGCAATTGTTCATATTCTGGTTCACTCAGGGCTGACCATACCCTCCGGTGCACCTCATTGGTTTCCGGACTGACACGTTGAATCAAATCCTCACCGGCCTTAGTTAATTTCAGCGTAATTTTGCGCCGATCTAAAGGATGAGTTGAACGAGTAGCCCAGCCATTTACAACCAGATCATCAGACAAACGCGTAGCACTAGTACGGGTGAGATTAAGAATATTGCTTAGTTCCGAAGGTAAAATCTCATGATTTGGCCGCGCATACACAGCCAGCAGCGCATGCCACAAGCTTTCGGACAAATGGTGTTTATGCAAACGCTCATTCAGCTGATTGTGAATCGTTGCATGCACCAAACGCACCAGACGGCTTAGCATTACCAGCTGAACATTCATGCTCGGCATTTTCACTGCCAGCACCCCCAAAGTAGCTTCCAGTTCGGCAGCAGGAAGAGAAAAACCCATTTCAGAGCACCTCAAAGTCCATAAAATAAGCCATTATAATAAATTTATCTCTTATTATAAATGGAGCTTATAGTTTGGCAGAGAATATTCCAACCCCAAAATAGTCACTAAAGCATCAAAATTTTAAAATTTTTTGCTTATCAATCTGCATGCTACAAAATTAATTTACACCACCCATCCCATACCAACGTTATTTTCCGTTACATCAGCATAATCAGTAGCTCAACAAACTGAACCACCAGACAACACTAGCAAAAACCATCTGCCGTCAGCTGTATCGTTGCAGAAAAGAAACATCAAGCTATTCAACCACACCAAACAGCAGCCCGAATGAAATTATCCAATTCGCAAATAGAACTTATTAATAAACCGCTACAGACATCAATCGGATAAGTGTTTCCTAAACAAAATAAAAAACAATCACCCCAAACCACCCTAATTCGTTAAGACCATAATTATATTTAATAACAGATTAAATATTTAGAGTTTTTGAAATTTTTTACGCCGTATTAACCAGATACCGGCTTTTTCTGGCTAGTGTCAACAACCTTTCACACCAGTCGGCAACAAAATTGCACCATACACTATGTACAAAACTCTCGTTTTCTTAGCAAACCAACCACCAATACGCACACAAACTGTCACTTCAGCTCATTTCACGACCAATCGTCAGCCTGCTTTAAGCATTATTTTTCTCTTTTATACAAATATCCTTATCAGCTGCATACAATAAAAAACAGGCTGCTTAAAAGCAACCTGTTTGTATCAACCCATCTAAATCAGATACCCGCAGCCTCACGCAGCAACTGAGCTTTATCCGTACGCTCCCAAGTAAATTCCGGCTCTTCACGTCCAAAATGGCCATATGCTGCTGTTTTAGCATAAATAGGGCGCTGTAAATCCAGCATTTTAATAATTCCTTTCGGACGCAAATCAAAATGCTGTTGCACAATCTCAATAAGCCGACTTTCCTCAATCTTACCGGTACCGAAAGTATCGATTGCAATCGAAGTCGGCTGCGCAATACCGATAGCATAGGAAATCTGAATTTGACACTGGCTAGCCAGACCGGCAGCCACAATATTTTTCGCCACATAACGGCAAGCATAAGCAGCAGAACGGTCTACCTTGGTGGGATCCTTACCCGAAAATGCGCCACCTCCATGCGGCGCTGCACCACCGTAAGTGTCCACAATAATTTTGCGTCCAGTTAATCCACAGTCGCCCTGCGGCCCACCAATCACAAAACGTCCGGTCGGATTAATCAGATACTGAGTATCTTCAGTTAGCATTTCAGCAGGTAATACCGGCTTAATAATCAGTTCCTTCACCACCTCAACCAGTTCTTCACGCCCGATTTCGGGATCATGCTGCGTAGAGAGCACCACCGTATCAATGCGCTTCACCTTACCGGTTTCACTATCATATACACAAGTCAGCTGCGCCTTTGCATCCGGACGGAGCCACGGCAGTTCACCGCTTTTACGTACTTCACTCTGGCGCTGCATGAGACGATGCGCATAATAAATCGCAAACGGCATCAGCGTCGGGGTTTCATCACAGGCATAACCAAACATCAGCCCCTGATCACCGGCACCCATATCCAGATCCAACCCCTCACCCTCATTCACACCCTGCGCAATGTCAGGCGACTGTTCGTCATAACAAACCATGACTGCACAGCCACTGGCATCAAAACCCAGCTCGGATGAGTTATAACCGATACGCTTAATCGTATCGCGGGCAACTTGTATATAATTAATATGTGCGCGTGTGGACACTTCGCCGGCCAGCACACACAAACCGGTATTAACCAACGTTTCAGCAGCTACGCGCGCTGAAGGATCCTGCGTCAGGATAGCGTCTAAAATAGAATCGGATATCTGGTCGGCAACTTTATCCGGATGTCCTTCCGAAACCGACTCAGAAGTAAACAGAAATTCACTCATAATTGGCGGATACTTTCTGATGCTAATATTGCTTTATGGGCAGTTATAGATGCTTTTGTTACAATGTCGCCCAAATTTTGATTTGAGATACAGAACAGATGCAAAAGCTGGTTTATTTCGTATTTTCCTTATTGGCGTTAATCCCCTTGCCAGTTTTACAGGGCATCGGCTCAATACTGGGGCGCCTTGGCTTTTACTTCGCCACCAGTGAACGTGAACGCACAACCAAAAATCTGCATTTTAGCAAAATTGCTGCCAACGACCAACAAGCAGAAAAACTAGTCAAATCCATTTTTGCTGAAACTGCCAAGAGCGGATTAGAGCTGTCCATCGCATGGACCCGCTCCAGCAACCACATCGTATCCTTGTTCAAAGAAGTGCACGGCTGGAAACACATTGAAGAAGCCATTGCAAATAAACACGGGCTGCTCCTTATTACCCCGCATCTAGGCAATTACGACCTTGCCGGCCGCTACTTGAGCGAAAAACTACCATTCCCTCTCACTGCCATGTACCGGCCACCCAAAATAAGCTGGCTGGAAAGCGTCATGAATAACGGCCGCGTGCGTGACAACGGCTACACCGCACCAGCCAACATGCAAGGCGTGAAACAAGTAGTACGGGCATTAAAAAACAAAGAAGCCACCATCATCTTGCCTGATCAGGTGCCTGGAGAAGGTGAAGGCGTCTGGGCCAACTTTTTCGACCGGCCAGCCTATACCATGACACTGGCTTCACGGCTCGCCATCATGCCTAATGTAACAGCCCTATTCTTTTGCGGCGAACGCCTACCCCATGGCCGCGGCTTTGCCCTGCACATCGCCCCACTTACTGGCACACTCACCGGCAACAGAGAACATGATGCACAAATCATTAATAACAATGTTGAAGAGTGGGTTAAACGTTTTCCCAGCCAATACCTATTTGGCTACAATCGTTATAAACAGCGCCATAACAAACCCGCACCCTAGGCTAAATCATTATATATAAATAGAAATTTAGCCAATTTCCAATATCGTGTTGTTTATCTGAAAAAAATAATTACACAGACATGGCAATCTTCTCAATTAAAATTGACATCAACACACTTTGTAGCAGCACATAAAAACAATTCAAATATGTGCTTTTAAACATAATTAATTATCATTAAATTTATAAAAATAGCATCTCAACAAATAAAATTTTCATTCAAGATAATTAATTAAACCCAATAATCACCATAAAACAATCACACCACAACTGAACTAAAAAAATGTTTTCCTGACCTTTGTTTGCGCTATAGTGCTTGATTAGTTAGCGTTAGCAAATTAATACGTTTGTCGATAGATTAACCATCATCATTTACCATAACATATTGATTTATATTTAATTTAAATATATAAAAGCAATGATACAACATTCAAATTACGGCAGCACCTGCCCGAAATCGCACAACAGGTCAGTCAGGAACAGATGGTAAACTTCAGCGGCATCCTCGTCAGTCTTACAGGCAGCTTACCCCAAAGTCTCAGCACACCGGCTATTCAAAGCAGCGCCATACATAACTTACCTTGCTAGTTGCTCTTACAAAAACTGCTTATCAAGTTAACTCATAAGCAGTTTTTGTAAGAGCAAGAAACAAATTTTTGTATCAAATTGCTGCCATACGGCTAATATTCAGAATCCTCAATTACAATATAATACAACTAACTTACGAAGACATCACACCAACTTTCAATGTTGGTACTTGTTGTGTTTTTCTCGACCTTATTAGGAAAAGCACAGATTAGACACTAAACAACTTGCTACACAAATTTGGAAAACCACAAATCTTTGTAGCCAGAGAAAATACAGTACTTTTGTGATATGCATTTCATCTTTTTTACTAAGCGTACCCAATACTTCCAGAATTTGGCTGCTCAAATGATTAAATATTCACTTCAATCAATTAATTCTCGGTTTTACATACACGCTTAAGTTTACAAATTCTAGAATTGAATATTATCAATTTCAAATTGAAAATAATATTCAGTTTTTTACAACACTAATTCTAAAATAATTTTACATATAAATCAATTAAAAACAATTATATATACAAAAAGAAATGTATTTGATTTGATAAGAATATAGATTTTAATAATCAATATAGAGGAATTTAATTAAGTATAATAAAATTTTAATTAAACAAGTAGTTTAATAAAGTATTCTACTATCTCAATAAATATTCGAATAAATATTATGAAATATGAATTCCAAATTTCTAATTCTATACTAGAATGGATTGCACACTCACAATCTAAGGATGTTAGAATTCTCGCGCAGGAACTCGTGAAATCCGAAGAAAAAATTGATAGATTTGTCAATGGTATAGTAAACAAGGCTCAGGCTTTAAGATTAGCTAAACTGGCAAACATTCCTTTCGGATTTTTATTTTTAGATAAACCACCAGAAATAACACGCCCAACATTACCAGATTTCAGAAATACACAACAAGCTGTACCTTTGAGTACTGATTTCTATGATACTCTTGAAGATATAAATAATAAGATAGAATGGTATAAAGACTTCCTCAAAAAAGAAGACATATATAATAAACTTGATTTTGTAGAACGCGTTGATTACAAAATTTCTGAACCGGAATACGTTGCTCAAAATATAGCAAAGTCTATTGATTTTAATATCGAAACCGATTTAGATTCATTCAGAGAAGAAAGTGTATATTTTAAAAACTTAGTAACTCGATTTGAGAATCTTGGTATTTTGATTTTTCAAAATGGTATTGTCAAAAACAATACCAAAAAACCGTTAAGTGTCAATGAATTCAGAGGATTTGCAATTACCGACAATTATGCTCCCGCTGTTTTTATTAATACTAAAGATTCAAAAAATGCTCAAATTTTCACATTGCTTCATGAAGTTGCTCACCTATGGATTGGAAAAGAAGGAGTATCTGATTGGTCTGTTAACGATAATGCCACGGAGGCATTTTGTAATGAAGTAGCAGCTCATTTTTTAATGCCTAATGATATGTTTAAGCAAAAATGGCAGACAGAAAGAAAGAAATTCCCTAATTCTGATATATACGACACTATTAACGTAATTAGTAAGATATTTAAAGTCAGCAGACTTGCTACTACAATCAAAGCGGTAAAACTGAAATTAATTGCTAGTTCTTACATCAATAGTGTGAAAAATCAACATAATGGACAACAATCAAAGAAAGCAAATACAGGCGGTAATCCTTATAAAAGTTATCCTCTACGCAACAGCACGCGCTTAACTAAAATAATTCTGACACAAACAATAAATCAACATATCTTGATATCAGAAGCGGCCAAATTATTAAACCTGAAATCACCTTCAGTAATGAAGCTATATAGCAATATGAGGGATAGTATTTAGTATGGGAAAATTCTTAATTGACGCAAACGTTTTTATTCAGGCAAAAAATTTTCATTATCAATTCTGTTTCTGTCAAGGATTTTGGAATTTTTTATTAAATCTTCATGAAAAAAAGATTCTTTATTCGCTCAAATCCGTTTATCATGAATTAGTTGAGGTTAAAAAAGATGAGTTAGCAATTTGGGTACAAAAAAATATACCTGAATCATTTTGGCTGGATGACTATGACGCTATAGAAAAATATGCTGAAATCATTAAGTGGGCTCATAATAACCCAAGTTTTAAGCCAGTGGCAAAAAAAAATTTTGCTGATTTGACAACTGCGGATCCATGGCTAGTCTCATATGCGGCTACATTTAATTACTCAATAATTTCTCAGGAAAAATCTAATCCATTTTCACCTAGAAAAATTTATTTAGCCGATGCAGCCAAAGAGTTCAGAGTCCCCTATTTTACTATTTATGAATTTCTAACAGAATACGCCAAAGCAGACTTTTGCTGTAAAGAAATTAATGAAATTTCTGATATTGAAAACCCATCTGAATAGTATTAATTTTCAGATTAATTTTCTGTCTATTTATCAAGCATACAAAAAAAAGAGCCACATGGCTCTTTTTTTGTATTTGTAAACTGTGTTGGCAGTGGCAATACAGATTAACGTTTGGAGAACTGTTTCGCACGGCGTGCTTTACGCAGACCGAATTTCTTACGTTCAACTTCACGTGCATCACGAGTAACCAGACCAGCAGCAGACAGAGTTGGTTTCAGCGCTGCATCGTAGTCAATCAATGCACGGGTAATACCGTGACGAATCGCACCAGACTGGCCGGTTTCACCGCCGCCTACAACGTTTACTTTAATGTCGAAAGATTCCAAATTTTCGGTCAGCACTAATGGCTGACGTACAATCATGCGGCCGGTTTCACGACCAAAGAATTCATCCAGCGGACGGCCATTAACAATAATCTGACCGCTACCTTTTTGCAGGAAAACACGAGCCACTGAACTTTTGCGGCGACCCGTGCCGTAGTAATATTTACCGTTCATTGCGTGTCCTTAGATTTCCAAAACTTTAGGTTGTTGAGCAGCATGGCCATGTTCTGAAGTTGCATATACTTTCAGTTTTTTAATCATAGCGTAGCCCAACGGACCTTTAGGCAACATACCTTTAACGGCTTTTTCCAGCGCACGGCCAGGGAACTGGTTTTGCATTTCTGCAAAGGTACGCTCGTAAATACCACCCGGGAAGCCTGAGTGGCGATAGTATTTTTTGTCAGTCTGTTTCTGACCAGTTACACGCAGTTTGTCAGCATTGATTACAATGATGTAATCGCCAGTATCAACATGTGGCGTGTATTCTGGCTTATGTTTGCCACGCAGACGGCGAGCGATTTCAGCAGCCAGACGACCCAGAACTTTGTCTTGAGCATCAACCACATACCAATCGCGCTTCACCTCATGCGGCTTAGCTGAAAAGGTTTTCATAGGAGCTAATCCAGATAAATATACGAAAGCTTCTAATATTAAAGATTAATCAAGTGATTGTCAATTGCTAAGCTTGGTCATACAACAATCTCTCTATCCTCAGCAACATAGGCAGGCTGTGCTTTTCACGCTTGCCGGCCTGTTTAACCGATGCGCCTGAAGGGCGGCAAACATGCCAGTAATTGCTTGCCATAGCGCGCTGTCAGAATACGGTTATCCAGAATAGTCACACGGCCATAATCTGTTTCGGTACGAATCAGCCGTCCAACGGCCTGTATCAGCTTAATGCTGGCTTCAGGCACAGTAATTTCCATAAAAGGATTGCCGCCACGAGCTTCTATCCATTGATTACGGGTTTTTTCAATCGGATTATCCGGCATCGCAAAGGGCAACTTAGCAATGATCACCTGTACACACATTTCACCCGGTAAATCTAACCCTTCAGCAAAACTGTCGAGTCCAAATATAATGCTGGGTTTTCCATCGGTAATAGCCTGATGATGGCGCTGCAAGAGAACTTGCTTAGGTAGTTCTCCCTGCACCAGCAACAAAGGTAAATGGCTGTAGGGTAATTTCAATGCCACTTCTTGCATCTGCCGGCGGGAAGAAAACAGAACCAACGTTCCAATGGCTTCGTTTTCATTAATCAGTTTTGGAAGCCACTCTACAATTTCGCTGGTATGAGCAGCTGCATCTTTCGGACTGGCAGTCAGTGCAGGTATATATAGCTCCCCTTGCTCGGCAAAATGAAACGGGCTATCTAGTGCCAGCATAGTGGTATCTGTTAACCAATTAAGGCCAGTTTGTTTTAGCAGCAAATCAAAAGTACCTAACGAGCGTAACGTTGCCGAGGTCAGTAAAGCGCCTGCCGCACGTCGCCATAGACCACTGGCCAGTTTGCCGGCACTGGTAATCGGAGAAGCATTAAAACTGTAATCAACTTTATCTTTACTCGTTCGGGTAATCCATTTAGCCAGCGGTGCTTCCCCTTCAACATTTTCAGTTGCGAGTAAATCCCAAACATCAACCACTTGCTCTATACGCGCCAGCAACATACCCAGATCACCGCTAAGCCGGTCAAGCAAACTGCTGTCCTGATTTTTATCACGTCGTGCGGCCGATAGAGCCTCATTCAGACTATTGATGTGTTTAAGCAGCATGCGTGCGGCCAAAGCGGTATTATCAACCAATATTTTCAATGTAGCTGGGATGACGCCATCCGGCCACAACCAGCTACTTTCATCATGGCCATCTTGTGCCGCCAGGCTGGGTTCATCAGCCAAATGCATCATCCATTCCTGCAAATTTTCCTGCAAAGCGGAGGCTGCTTCTGTAGCCATTACAGCAAGTTCACTTTTATCCAGCACACCAGCTACTTTATCCACAACATTACCAGTGCGTTCTAAAAACCATAATGCTTGATTCAAGCTGTGTTCAGCCGCAAACTGCTGCAAAGCTTTGTGTGGCAAATGGTGCGCCTCATCTATACAATAAAAGCTATTGGAAGGTGATGGCAAAATAACGCCACCGCCCATACCGATATCAGCCAACAATAAATCATGGTTAGCCACCACCACATTTACAGTTTCCAGCGTTTCTCGCGCCAAAAAAAACGGACACTCCGGTCGATTGGGACACCCAGCTTTCAAACAGCCGTGGCGGTCATTGGTAACTTTCTGCCACAGACCATCATCAATCTGTTGCGGCCACGTATCTCGATCTCCATTAAAAGTACGGTCAGCAAACTGGTCGCCCATATCACGTAATACCGCCAGCTCCTCACTTTTAGGTTTCCGGTCCCACAACGCCTGCTGTGGTTCAAACCCTTGTAAACTATCCTGTGCGTTCAATTGGGTTAATTGATACAGTTTATAGGGACACAAATAGCGACCACGCCCTTTGGCGAGTGCAAAGCTGAGATTCAGACCACTGTGTCTGACCACAAAGGGTAAATCACGCCCTACTAGCTGTTCTTGTAAAGCTACAGTGGCACTGCTGACCACGAGAATTTTGCCGCGCGTCTGCGCCATAATCCCGCCGGCCAACAGGTAGGCCAGACTTTTGCCTACACCTGTAGGCCCCTCCACCACCACAATTGATTCTCCATTGCGCTGTGGTGCTTCTCCACCATCCTCCTGCTGTTGAGTGCGTGAAAATGCATTAGCAATCGCGGCCACCATCTCCCGCTGTGCCTGACGTGGCCGGAAATTAGGCAGACTTTTGGCGATATTTTGGTAATGTTCGCGTATCGCGTTTTTTTCTAAATCTGTGAGCATAACTAGTCAGACAAAAGCAAATGACATAAACACTTATTCTATTTAGTAGTAAAGTTATTTAAAATCAGTATATTCGCAACGTAATTCCAATTATATACTGATATTCCATATTAAATTTCAGCAGGTCCATCATGAACAAAATTATTTATCTTGTTATAACCTGTCTGGTAGCCACAGGCTTGATAGCCTGCTCCAAAACACAACAGGATAACGCATCCGCCGCAACGGCTACTAAAAAAGAACTCGTGTTCGGTGCATCCGCCATGCCCTACACCACCATATTTGAGCAAGGCGTTAAGCCAATTCTGGAAAAACAGGGTTATAAGATTAAAACCTTGAATTTTTCCACGCTGGAAGTGAATAATCAATCTGTAAATAATGGACAGGTTGATTTCAATCTGGATCAGCATACTGCCTATCTGAATGTTTTCAACCGTGAAAAAGGCACACATCTATATCCGCTAGTGCATATTCCAACCGTACCAGCTGCCATTTATTCAAATAAATACACCTCCATCCAGCAGGCACCCAACGGTGCCAGCGTACTGATTCCAAGCGATCCGGCTAATACCTCACGTGCATTACGTATTCTGACCGATAACCACTTAATTCAGTTAAAACCCAACACCAATCCAATACTCGCAACCACACGAGACATTGCCAGCAATCCTAAACTACTAAAAATCAAAGAAATTGATTCAGTTATGATTCCGCGCACATTAAATGAAGTGGACTTCGGGTTCGCCTCAGGGGGCATTGCCTATCAGTCCAAACTGGATCCGAAAAAAGCTGTTCTGCGTGAAAAGGTGATTCCGGAAATGGAAATGGTGGTCACCATCAATGAAAAAAACAAAGACACACAATGGGCAAAAGATTTAAAAGCAGCTTATCAGTCAGATGAATTTAAACAATTTATGCAGAAATACAATCAGAACCAAATGTGGGTAATGCCACAGGCTGAATAAGCTGCCTGATAATACTTCTTTTCTGAGGATAACCGGTAATACTTTACAAGTATTACCGGTTATCTATTTTATTGTTATTTGCCACGATACAGAATCGTAGCATCATTTTTTATCAGCCTGAAGGCAAATTCCATTCTTAAACAACATAACATTAAATTTAAATACATTTTATAATATAAAGATTACAAAACTTATCTGCACAAGCATGACTCTCTATAGCATCAAACCTGCTTTTCAAAAATTGCTACGTCCACTAATGTTTTGGCTGTACAGAAAAGGCATTACAGCCAACCACATTACGCTAACTGCTATCGGCCTTTCAGTTTTAATAGGTGCCATCCTCGCTCTGTTTCCTTATCCCAAATTATTTTGGCTGTTGCCGATTACTTTGTTTATCCGCATGGCGTTAAATGCACTGGATGGTATGCTGGCACGCGAATGTAATCAACAAAGCCGGCTTGGTGCGGTATTAAACGAGCTTGGCGATGTATTATCTGATATTGCGCTGTATTTACCATTTATATTATTACCCCACAGCAATACAGCCAACGTACTGGTTATGCTGTTCTGTGCAGCCTTAACTGAATTCAGTGGCATTCTCGCGCAAACCATTAACGGCATTCGCAGCTATGCTGGCCCGATGGGAAAAAGTGACCGTGCGCTGATTTTTGGTAGCTGGTCTTTACTGATAGCTATCTGGCCAAATTTAACAATTTGGAATAATTTCATCTGGTGTGCCTCTATCCTCTTATTGATTTGGACTTGCATTAACCGTTGTCGCAGCGCCATACATGGAGGCCGTTAATATGCTGCTACAAAAATCCCTATTGGTTATCTTCAGCCTTTTACTGTTGGCAACAATAATCAACGGACTACTAGTTTGCCTGCAAAAAAATAAAGATTGGCGCGAACTCACCCTGCGTATCCGCACATGGTGGGTAATTGTTATTTTGTTTTCACTAGCACTGATCAGCCCATGCTGGCTTGGATTAAGTTTTTTTGCTTTAGTGAGCTTTATAGCTTTAAAAGAATATTTAACTCTGGTTCCCGCCCGCCATGCAGACAGAATGCCCATATTATGGATGTTTATTACCATTCCGATTAACTACTGGTTAATCGGCATCGACTGGTACGGATTGTTTATCGTATTCATACCAGTATATATGTTTCTATTTTTACCAGCTCGTATGGTTATTGCTGGCGATACCAGACATTTTTTGCGCACAGTTTCTCAGCTCCAATGGGGATTAATGACTACTGTATTTGCTTTCAGCCATGTTGCCTGTCTGCTGGTATTACCCAATGATAAGCAGCAAACTGGAGCTTTATTAGTTCTGTTTCTCGTTGGACTGACAGAATTCAACGATATTACCCAATATCTATGGGGCAAATCACTTGGGAAAATCAAAATCACCCCAAAAGTTAGTCCGAACAAAACACTGGCCGGTTTGGTTGGCGGCATAGGTAGCACCACTATAGCAGCCATGTTATTAGGCCCTATACTGACACCTTTGAACTGGAGTATGGCCATACTGGCCGGATTGATTATCAGTGTCAGTGGCTTTTGTGGAGACATTGTGATGTCAGCCATCAAACGTGATATCGGTATCAAAGACAGTGGCACACTACTACCTGGGCACGGCGGCATTCTTGACCGCCTTGATTCATTGATATTTACGGCACCAGTATTTTTTCATTTTGTCCGATACTTTTACTACTAAGCCATGCTGAAATCATTACTCAAACCATTATTTGCCTTATGCATCGTATGGCCAGTTATGCGTTTATGGCTGGGTTTACGTATCCACCAGCACCAGAATCTGCCTAAACAAGGGCCGGCTATTCTCGTTGCCAATCACAATAGCCACATGGATGTGTTTGCATTAATGTCACTGTATTCTCCCATGCAACAGCGTCAGATTCATCCAGCTGCAGCAGCAGATTACTTTCTCAGCAATAAATGGATGGCATGGTTTGCGCTCAATGTACTGAATATTATTCCGGTTACACGCCAGAATAACGGTCAAGGTAATCCCTTGCAAGGCTGTGAAGAAGCCTTACGCAAAAACAAAATTCTGATTTTATTTCCAGAAGGCTCCCGTGGTGAACCTGGCAAAATGCAGCCATTAAAATCAGGTTTATGGTATTTAAGTGCCACCATGCCTGACGTACCAATTATTCCGGTATGGTTGCAAGGCACTGAACAGATTATGGCAAAAGGAAATCGCATTCCCTTGCCGCTGTTTATCGATGTCAATATCGGTAAACCGATGTATTATCAGCCTGACAAAGAACAATTCAAAACAAACCTGTTAAACCATTTATTGGCATTGCGTCCACAGTATCGCAAAAAAGATTTTAACGACTGAACAATACTAGACCACAGATGATAGTTGCTTAGGGTTTAAATGAAAAAGCTCACTTTGAAATCAGTGAGGCCTTAATTAGGAACATTTAAGTACACCAACATTCAAATCCACACTGGGTTTCGTGTAAACGATCTACATGAACATTCCTCCAACAGCAATTTACTACGCACATCCTGAAGCAATTTAACTGCTACCATAACGGATTTTGTGATGGCATCAATCACCCGTGGCACTCACTATCCAAAATGACTCTTTAGTTGCAAACTTGCCAGAATAGATTATGCATAATATGGTTTAGAGAGAAATAAAATTACTGGCCATCGAAGCAACTTCTTAAAAAATTATTAAATATTAATGAATGGAATATTTTAGTTTTTTATGGTTCTACCTCACATTCATAAACCAAAATAATAAATAATTTAGCAGACAGAAACCTGATAAATTATCTATTTTTTCCCCCTAAGAAAAATTAATCAATTTATGACCGTACGAATTCTTACAGAAAAATGATTTTCGCATGAAAACACAATTTTTTTCTTCTAAGCATTTATTCAACTGAAGTGGCAATTTTCTTATGCAAATCCTTATTTTTGTCGCTCCCCTTATATCCGAATTAAAGCAAGTTTTACTGCGACTCCAGACATGCTTTATATGCTTATAGACTTTTACTACGCTTATCACCGCCCAGTTTTACACCCAGGCATATAGAAAATTTCATACTAGGTTGCCAAGTTAATCAAAGCAATTATTCTTATCTTATAAATATTTATACTCATTATGTACCGTTTCATGCTCTACCATTTTTTGTCACATCCATCCAAACGTTATCATTTGGCATGAAGGCGCAATAAAACTGACTTACAGGAATCCTACAACACATTTAAAAATTGGCTTTATACTGAATTACTAAAAAAATCAGCAAGTTCAGAATACAATAAATCATTATTGATGATATAGCTGCCATGATCATGGTCTGGCACAATTTTTAATTTGGAATGGGGCAAAGCTTCAGCAATTGAGCTAAATACCTCAGGATGATAAATATCATTTTCCGCCCCAATCACAAAAGCTGGCACAGTGACATCCTTCAGAGAAGATATATCAATCTGTGGCTGCTCCAACATCATTTTATACAACGGATCACCTGTTTGTTCATAGTACTGCTGCATAAACTCAAAAGTTTCAGCATTAAAATCCGCAGGCGAAAGATTCACTCCTAATAATGCCATCTTGGAAATCACAGACTGATCGTGTAGAGCAAGTAATAAAGAAACAATTGCACCATCACTAAAGCCAATAATATTAACCGGATCAATGGCCAAAGCCATAATCAATGCATAAATATCATCTGCCATCACTTTATAATCATAGATAGTAGTTTTTTCACTTAAACCATGATTACGGCTATCCACTGCATACACGGTATAATTATGGTGAAATTTTTGAATCAGTGGAGCAAAAATACTGTGATCTTCACCGTTCCCATGCAATAGTATTAAAGCCTCCCCACTTCCTGATTTTTTATAATTAATATTAATACCATTTACATTAATCATTTAGTTTATTCCATTTTTCTGTTTTTATTTCAGATAATTATCTATTGATATTGAAATCAGTCAAATAATATCATCAATCACAGAAATACAAACCAATTATTATTTAGCAATACAACATCTGTCTTATCTGATATAAACTAAGGGTCATATTATTTATTGATTCATTTAAATGAGCCTGAACATAGTTTTATATCAACCTCAAATACCTGCCAATACAGGCAACATTGCCCGTACCTGTGCTGGTACTGGTACCAGCCTGCATTTAATTCACCCTCTTGGCTTTTCAACAGACGACCGTATGCTTAAACGTGCCGGTCTTGATTACTGGCCTTATGTCGATATTCATTATCATGACAGCCTAGAAGCTTTTATTGAAATGACCGAAGCGCAAGCCAATGCACAAGTGTATCTAACCGAGACGTACGGCACACGTAACTACACAGAATTTGACTACAGCAACAGCAGGCAAGCAATCTATTTCCTCTTCGGCCGGGAAACCACCGGCCTGCCCCAGGAGTTCGCACAGGCCAGAGCAGATCACTGCCT
>NZ_JAFNPG010000035.1:0-43731 GCF_026535815.1 Snodgrassella sp. B3088 | reverse complement strand
TGCTGTTGGTGCGGGTATTGGGCGAGCCGGTTTTGATTTTGCCATCTTCGGAGGGCGGAAAAAGGCTACTGACCCAGTTGGAGAGGTTGGATACGATGGTATCACCACCTGAAATGGCCATGAGTACGCCGACAAGGACACTTAGGAGTAGTCCGCCGGTGGTGATGGTGCCGAAAATGGCAAAACCTACGGCGGCAGTGATGGCTGCATAGCATGCTATTTCTACAGCCGCACCAACGATGTCTGCGAGCATGGAGGTGTGTAAAAGGATGTCCTCTTCGCGGGCGGCCCAATACGCATTGCCCATTCGTTAAACCCCTTGATGAAAATATAGATGTGTATTGCTATGTTTGTTTTTTGAGTTCGATGCTTTGTTTGTTGTTTACAATAAACTGTAAAATACACTGTTAAATTAACATTACATTACATTTTATCATGTTTGATATTATGTATAAATAAGAATGGTGTTGGTATATGGCTGGTTTGCTGTTCTTATGTTGTTTTTTCTTTATTTGTGATGTTGTGGAGGTGAAGGTAATCAATTTACTTTTTCAGGTATGGCTGCTTGTTTTAGGGTTATGGTTACCAGTATTGGTGGTCTAAGGTCTGAGATTGATATTTCATTAATTAATAGATAAATTTTAAGATTTGGTTGTATGCGAAATGAGGAAGTTTTGAAGTCTGAATTTGCTCCGCGGTTGGTGCAATGGCAGCGGCAACATGGCCGGCATGGTTTACCGTGGCAGACGCAGGAGCCGTATCGGGTATGGCTCTCGGAAATTATGTTGCAACAGACTCAGGTGGCGACGGTGCTGGATTATTACCCGCGGTTTGTGACTACTTTTCCAGATGTGCAGGCACTGGCAGCTGCAGAAGAAGACGCGGTGCTGGGTCTATGGCAGGGACTTGGCTATTACAGCCGTGCCCGCAATTTGCACAAAGCTGCGCAACAGGTGGTAAATGAGTTTGGTGGTGTGTTTCCGTCTGAGCGAAAAGAGCTGCAAAGGCTTTGTGGAGTGGGGCGCAGTACTGCAGCAGCAATTGCTGCGTTCTGTTTTAATGCACGGGAAACTATTTTAGATGGC
This sequence comes from Snodgrassella sp. B3088, assembly GCF_026535815.1. Lineage (NCBI taxonomy): Bacteria > Pseudomonadati > Pseudomonadota > Betaproteobacteria > Neisseriales > Neisseriaceae > Snodgrassella > Snodgrassella sp. B3088. The sequence goes on along the minus strand of NZ_JAFNPG010000035.1, from coordinate 42,646 downwards.
AATGTAAAGCGGGTGTTGTGCCGTTTGTTTGCGTTGGATGGTGATCCGGCCAATAAAGCTTTTGAGGCAAAACTGTGGACAACGGCTGAAGCTCTGCTGCCACGGAATGCTGCAGATATGCCGGCTTATACTCAGGGGTTGATGGATTTAGGTGCTACTGTATGTAAACGATTGAAACCGGTATGTGCTGTTTGCCCGATGAATGATATTTGTCTGGCACATCTGCAAGGCCGCACGGCTGAGTTGCCACGTAGGAAAGCGGCAGTAGCAGTTAAGGATGTGGCGCTTTACTGGCTAGTATTGCGTAATCGTGCTGGAGCGGTGTTTTTAACTAAGCGGCCGGCTAAAGGGATCTGGGGTGGTTTATGGTGTGTACCCTGTAGCGAGAGTCTGGATGATTTGTATGCACTTGCCTGTGATTTCGGTATACAGGCGGAAGATTTGACTGAAGGCACAGAAATTAAGCATCGTCTGACGCACCGGCAGTTGATGATTCTGCCGTTCGCAGCTGTGGCTGGTGAGCAAGCGCCGGTATCGGCAAGGATAGCAGGTGAGTGGGTGGCACCAGAAAATCTGGCTGTTTATGGTATTCCTAAACCATTGCACAGCTATCTGAATGCGGTGCAAAACAGTCTTTTTTAATCTGATGGTTTTAGGTTTTCTCTGTAATAATGGGTGGTCATACTTATTTTATGTATGTTTGGATTGGGTGAATATACTGTAATGAATTTTGTGTAGTGTGAATAATATTGTTTTTTGTTTTGAATAGCGTAAATTTTGTTGACGCTATCATTGCAAATCCGTATAAACGCTATCTTGCTGAAATATTTCTGTCTTTTAAGTAATTATACGCAAAAGGCATAATGCTTAAGAGATGGATGTTTTAGTATTTGCTGAGCTTAATGCGATGCATTGAGTTTCTGATTATTTAACCGGGAATAAAACAATGGAAGAAGATTCGAGTCGACCGTTTATTTTATTGATACCACAACTGCAACTAGGCCGTTGAGGTTTCCGGGTTAGTCTACAGTATCTACCGACCGGGAAACTGCATGGCCGGTGAGGTACTGTTTATGAAAAAATTAAAAAAAATCATTTCTCAACCAGTGGATATTAAGGCTGTGCTGGAGTCGCGCAACAGTCTTGATGGTACGCTGTCTAATTTACAGACCAGTCTGAGTGGTTTGACCGAGCATGACGTTAAGGAACGGCTGGCCAATTTTGGTCGCAATGATGTGGTGCACGATAAAGCTCCGTCTGCGTATCTGCAATTGTTGCTGGCATTTAAAAATCCTTTTATCTTCGTCTTGCTGGCGCTGGCTGGTGTAAGCTTTTTTACTGATTATCTGATTCCTTTGCGTCATGGTGAAGAAACCAGTTTAAGTGGCCTTTTTATTATTGTGGTGATGGTGCTGCTGAGTGGTTTGCTGAGCTTTTGGCAAGAATATCGTTCTAATAAGGCTGCGCAGGCGCTGAAATCCATGATCAGTACTACTGCCACGGTATTGCGCCGTAGCCACCGTGATATCAGTACTGAGCAGCTAGAAGTACCTATTAAGGAAGTGGTGCCAGGGGATATTATCTTGCTTTCTGCTGGGGATATGGTACCTGCCGATGTGCGCTTAATTGAGTCTCGCGATTTGTTTATTAGTCAAGCTGTGCTGACAGGTGAATCTATTCCGGTAGAAAAATCCGATACGGTGAATATGCATGGCACGGTGGCAGCCGACAAGCCTGTCTCTGCTAATCCGCTGGATGCAGAAAATATCTGCTTTATGGGAACCAATATTGTCAGTGGTAACGCTAAAGCTGTGGTGGTTGCCACGGGCAGTGATACTTATTTTGGCTCACTGGCTAAATCGATTGTGGGTACTCGCAGCCAGACTGCTTTTGACCGCGGTGTAAACAGTGTCAGCCATTTGCTGATTCGTTTTATGCTGATTCTGGTACCGGTGGTGCTGTTGATTAATGGTTTTACCAAAGGTGACTGGGGTGATGCTGCTTTGTTTGCTCTGGCTGTGGCTGTGGGGCTGACACCGGAAATGTTACCAATGATTGTCAGCGCCAATCTGGCCAAGGGGGCGATGGCAATGGCACGGCGTAAAGTGGTGGTGAAGCGTCTGAGTGCCATTCAGAATTTTGGCTCTATGGACGTATTATGTACTGATAAAACCGGTACGTTGACTCAAGATAAAATCATCCTCGAACATTACACTGATATTAACGGTAATAATGATAATGAAGTATTGCAGTTGGCATGGCTGAACAGCTCCTATCAGAGTGGTATGAAAAATCTGATGGATAAGGCCATTGTGCGCTTTGCGCAGGAACCGGAAAACAGCGCAGTGATTAACGATGGTGGTTATCGTAAGATTGATGAGTTGCCGTTTGATTTTGTACGCCGGCGTCTGTCTGTGGTGCTACGTGATGATAAGCAGCGTCATGTGCTGATTTGCAAGGGTGCAGTGGAAGAGATGTTGTCTATTTCCAGCTGTGTGTATGAACAGGGCAAACATCTGACATTGAATGCTGCACGACGTGAACAGTTGCTGGCACTGGCTGAAAGCTACAATAAGGAAGGTTTTCGCGTACTGGCTATTGGTAAAAAGTATATTCCAGAAGGGGAACAGAAGGCACAGTATGCGGTGGCAGATGAAACTGAACTAACTTTATACGGCTTTCTGACTTTCCTTGATCCACCAAAAGACAGTGCGGCACAGGCGATTGCTGCTTTAAGTGAAAATGGCGTAGCGGTGAAAGTGCTGACGGGTGACAATGCTATTGTGACGCGCAAAATCTGTCATGAGGTGGGTATTGAAGCTGGCCAGCCACTACTGGGTAATGAAATAGAAGCTTTGAGCGATGAGGCTCTGAAACCGCTGCTGGAACGGCATACTGTGTTTGCTAAGCTAACGCCGTTGCAGAAGTCGCGTATTATTCGTTTGTTGCAGGAAAATGGGCATACGGTTGGTTTTCTGGGCGATGGTATTAATGATGCGCCGGCTTTGCGTGATGCCGATGTGGGTATTTCTGTGGATACGGCTACTGATATTGCTAAGGAATCTGCGGATATTATTCTGCTGGAAAAAAGTTTGATGGTGCTGGAAGAAGGGGTTATTAAAGGGCGCGAGACCTTCGGCAATATTATTAAATACCTGAATATGACGGCGAGCTCCAATTTCGGTAATGTATTTTCAGTATTGTTTGCCAGTGCTTTCTTACCGTTTCTGCCGATGCTGGCAATTCAATTGCTGATACAGAATCTGCTGTATGATTTTTCTCAGCTTTCCCTGCCATGGGACAAAATGGATGAGGAATTTCTACGCAAACCGCGCAAATGGGATGTTTCTAATATTAGCCGTTTTATGCTGTTTATTGGTCCGATTTCCTCTATTTTTGATATCAGTACGTTTGCATTGATGTGGTTTGTGTTTCATGCCAATGCACCGGAAGTGCAGAATTTGTTTCATTCTGGCTGGTTTGTGGAAGGTCTGCTCTCACAGACGCTAGTGGTGCATATGCTGCGTACGCGTAAAATACCGTTTGTGCAAAGTACCGCTGCTTTACCGGTATTGTTGATGACAGTGCTGATTATGGCTGTAGGTATTTATATCCCATTTTCACCAATTAGTGGCTGGATTGGTTTGACGCCATTGCCATGGCAATATTTCCCATGGCTGGTGTTGACTCTGGGGTGTTACTGTGTAGTGACGCAGACGGTGAAGCGCTGGTATATTCGCCGTTTCGGGCAATGGTTCTAACTATCGGTGTGAATAAGAGCGGGTGAATAACTCGCTCTTTTACTTAGTTGCTATTGGAAAAAAATCGCTGGCTAAGTTTGCCATCCATTTGGCGATGCAGTGTGCACAAAAGTGAATTCAGAAAAAATTAGATTGCTAAGGTCTGGAGAATTTAGTGTATACACAGGTATGTGGTTTTTGCTTTTAGTATTTATCTAACTTTTTAGGCCATACTATTTCATACAGTATGGCCTGATAAATTAGCGGCAGGTGTTAATAATTAAAAAACACTGTTGCCGTTGACCGATTTTATTTTTTCGATATTTTCTTCTATTACGTCCCAGTGTTCGGCTATCTGGCCGTTTTCTAACCGGTAAATATCACAGGTTTTGCTTTGATGACCTTCTTCATCAGTGGTTTTATAGAATACATATACCATATCGCCATCGGCGCTGATGTTTTTAGTGTCATATTGCAGTTTTTGCTGCAACAAGGTATGTAGAAATTTGACGAAGCCTTCACGGCCATTTGCTACTTCCGGGTTGTGCTGAATGTAGTCTTCTTTGACAAATTTATTTATGTTGGATAAATCACCATTTACGAATACCTGTTGGTGAAACGCTGTGACAATTTCTTTATTGGTTTGCATCATTTACTCCAGAAAAATTCGGCATATACCGATAATTCATTGTAGCGAGTAATTTTTTATATAAATAACTGATTTATAATAATTAACTTTTTGTATTGCTAGATTGATTATTAATTAATTATTATTAAATCGATGCTGGAGCGGGCTAAATTTTGTCTGGATTTATTTTTAGAGTATGAGTATGGCGCGGAAGTCGTTGATGTTGGTGCGGGTAGGGGTGGTAATCAGTAATTGTTTGGTGGCGGCAAAAAAATTATAAGCTCGGTGCTGTTGCAACAATTCATTGGGATTGAGGCCGATTTTTCGCGCATGGTGCAGACTCTCAGGAGTGAGCCATGCGCCGGCATTGTCCTCGCTGCCATCAATTCCATCGGTATCAGCGGCCAATGCGTAGATACCGGAGGCGCCATTCAGTGCAATAGCCAGTGCAAGGAGGAATTCGCTGTTGCGTCCGCCGCGTCCTTGATGTTTGAGGGTTACAGTGGTTTCTCCGCCACTGAGAATTAACAGCGGTTTTCTATGTGGCTGCTGGTGATGATACTGGGCAATGCCAGCCATTACCTGAGCTACTTCGCGTGCTTCACCTCCTATGCGGTCGCCCAGATAGAGTACGTCGATACCCTGATTCTGTGCCTGTTTTTGTGCTGCGCTAAATGCCTGATGCGGGGTGATGATGATATGAGCGCTACTGTTGTCCAGCTTTTTGGGGGTTTCTGCTGTGGGTGAATTTAGATAGGTGGCTACGCTTGGCGGCAGTTCGAGCTGATATTGGGTGACGATTTGTTTTATGTCGGCAACTGTGGTGGGATCGGCTACGGCGGCACCAGAGCCGATGGTGCTGATGTCGTCGCCAACCACATCGGAAATAGCCAGTGTGGTGATGTGAGCTGGTGCGGCAGCTTCTGCAAGGCGCCCGCCCTTTATGCGTGACAGATGTTTGCGCAGGGTATTCATGGCTTCGATAGGAACGCCGTGAGTAAGCAGTTGGCGGTTAATGTTTTGTTTGTCTTTCAGTGAGATACCGGCAATCGGTAATGTGGTCAACGCGGAAGCACCACCTGATACTAAATAATAGACCTGATCTTTTGGGTTTAGTCCGCTTACAGCTTGCAGTAATGCTTCGGCAGCCGCCTGCCCTGCGGAATCAGGTAGAGGATGGCTGGCTTCCAGTACTCGAATGTGTTTGGTAGGTACACTATGGCCATAACGGGTTACAACCACTCCGGATAGGGGTGGATAGTTTTCTGGCCAGATTCTTTCCCACTCGGCAGCCATGGCGGCGGCAGCTTTGCCGGCACCGACTACTATTACTTTGCCCGTAGGTTTTTGTGCTGGTAACCATGCTTTCATTTTATTTATTGGGCTGGCTTCTTGCACGGTGTACTGAAAAAGCTGCTGTAGAAAGCTGATGGCCTGGTCGTTTTTAATCATATTATTTCCCCTTTGTATATAAATGTTAGTGGTTTTTTTCATTTGCAAATTTCTGTGCCAGAAAATCGATAAAGCTGCGTACTTTGGCACTGAGAAATTCACGATTCATGTAGGCGGCATAGAGGGTGTGGCTTTCAGGGCAGGCGATGTGATCGATGGTTTGGAGGCGCTGATTTTCGATATCTTCTTTAACCATCCACTCTGGTAAATAGGCTAGTCCCATATGATTGAGTGCCATTTGATGGATCAGCAGGGCACTGTTGCTGGTACAGGCCGGTATCAGGGGTAGATCGAGATGTACGTATTGGGGAAGTAGCCCATAGTGCTGTTTGAGGTCGGCCATGGTATGCGGCATACCATATTTTTTCAGGTATTGCGGGCTGGCAACCCATAGGAAATCGATTTTGGTGATGGGTTTGACTATTAGATTAGGTTCAGGATTATTGGTTACTCGCAGTGCAAGGTCTATTCCTTCAGCTACTAAATCGGCGCGGCGGCTGTCGAGATTAATAGACAGGCTGACTTCAGGATATTGGCGCCGATATTCTGCTAGCAGTTCTCCGAAATGGCGAGAGGCACACCAGTTCGGAGCGGTGATTTTGAGTAGCCCCTGAGGTTTGATGGTGCCAGCCTGAGCGATGTGTTTTGCTTCGGAAAGGGTATCTAGTGCTTCTACACAACGATGATAGTATTCTTGACCGGCTTCAGTGAGGCTGATGCGGCGGCTGGTGCGGTTGAGCAGTTTGGCCTGAATGCTTTTTTCAAGATGATGTAGGTGCTTACTCGCCATGGCTGTGGAAATATCCATGAATTCAGCCGCTTTGGTAAAGCTGCCGAGTTCGACAACATAGCGAAATACCCACATGCTTTGTAAGGTGTCCATTTAGTTTCTTTACAGGAAATAATTATTCTATAAAAATGATATCGTTTCTCAATGGTAAATTCAATACACTGTCGTTATCTTTTCAATAGAGTAATGGAGTGGCCATGATTAATACGAAAACAATTGATACTGATTTCAATGGTTATGCTTTGACTGTGTTGCGTCTGGTTACGGCTTTTTTATATATTCAGCATGCTACAGCAAAATTTTGGCAGTGGCCGTTATCCATGACTGACGGTCATGGGTCTGTGGCACTGTTTTCGCTGATGGGAGCGGCCGGTGTTCTGGAATTAACGGGCAGTGTTTTGTTGCTATTGGGTTTGTTTGTGAGGCCAGCTGCTTTTGTTCTGAGTGGACAGATGGCGGTAGCTTATTTGTTTTTTCATACGCGGTCTGCTGGTTTGCATACTTTACTTACTCCTCAGTTAAATAATGGGGAGCAGGCAGTATTATATTGTTTTATTTTTTTGTTTCTCTTTATGGCTGGTGGCGGGCGACTGGCGCTAGATAACCGGTTTAAATCACTTTTAAAGTAGGTGGCTTTTTGACTATCTGGCTATGATTGGTTCATAAATATTCTGTTTGGCTAGTAGGTTTGGCTTAGACAGAATATTTAATTAGACAGAATATTTAACTAGTATATAAATACGTAATTATGAACTATGGTGATTTTTGTAAATATTTGAGATAATTTTATATTTCAATAGGATATTTTATTTAATCTTGCTCTTGCTTATAGAGTGGCTTTTAAAAATTTAATATTTTAGTGATCTGGGATTAAAGTTTTTTCATACTGGTGTTTACTGAGGCTTAGTGTCTATATTTGAATGTTTGTAGAAACTAATTATGTTTTTGTTTGTTTTCCCTGTATACAGATGCAGTGCAGCAACTCAATAAAATTGCGCTAACAAAATACACCCAAAAATTTATTTTAGTTAGATTGTTGTCTTTAATATCTGCAATTTCAGGAGAATATCTATTATAAAGAATTTTGATTTTCTCTCCTTCGTGAACATTTATCCCGGTTGTAATATCTTTGCTAATAACAACGTTATTGTTTTTATCGAGATATTTGGCTGTTAATTCATAATAATCTGTCCCCTTTTTTTGATATTTATAAACGGTTTCTACAGTGGCTGAGGTTTCTATGCCATGTATATGAACTCTGTAATAATAAGTAGCATAATATATGGCTAGTATACTCAACATAGCGCTTATTAAGGTCCCAATCCAAAAATTTTTATCTTGATTATGTAAATCTAGTTTCTTTAACATAATTAATAATGTGCCCTTGAAATCAAATTTAAAGGTTATATTAATAATATACTATAATTTTTGATGGATACAGCAGTTCGATGCTAAATAAGCAGATTAATTTTCGACATAAATTTAACTTTAATTCAAGTTAATAATTAATCAAAACGTCGTGTATATCGGATTTCGCCACCTGCAGAGCCTGTTCCTACACGTATGATGCTTTGCAGAGCTCGGCTGATCTGATAGGTAATGCTAACTGTTTGCGTAGCACTTTCGATTCCGTAAAGGTAACTAATATACAGGTTGTTGGAAAGATGTTTGCCAATGGTAATGGCTTGTTCGGCCGGATTCATTTCGCCAGTTTGGCTATTGCGGGTTTGCTGGCTGGTTAGGCCAATTTCATCCAGCAGGCCAAGTTTATCGTTGAGACCGCCAGCCAGCCATGCGCTGGCAGCTGCGGCAATGGCTGCTTCATCGCCGGCGCTGCCGCTGCTGGGACGGTTGAGTATCAGCCATGAAAGTTTGTCTTTTTCGCTCATGGCTTCGTTGGCGATAAGGTTGATACGTGGGCTGTCGAGGCGACCCAGTGCTTCAACTCCTGCTCCTACCTGAGAATATCGGCGTTTGGCACGGATTTTCAGGTTGGGGTTGTCCATCGGACCGACGAAGGAAATGGTACTGCCATGCTGAATGACCAGATCTTGTCCGTAGGCTTTGTACTGTCCGCGCACGACATTCACAGTGCCGACAATCTGGATGGTGCTACCGGGATTGGCGCTGGCGTTGAGCTGACCACCTAGTAAAACATCTAATCCTTCGCCGCTGAATCTGAAGGCATTGTTCATATCTAAATCCAGATTGAGACGGATGGATGTGGCGCGCTGCTGTTCGGTGGTTTTTTCACGGCCTAGAACAACTACGTCGTCATCAAGCTGTGGCATGCCGGATTTCTGCATGCCGAATAAACCTTTGTCTACTTTGAGTTTGCCATTCAGGACGATGCCATGGGCGATGGTATACAGCAGCTGCGTATTGCCGCTGAGGGTAAGACGGCGGTTAATCTGGTCAAAGATGTTGTAGTGGTCAAAATGGGCGGTAACGTTAATATCTGGAGTAAGTTTGGTCATGTCAACGACACCATTAAGTTTAATAGTACCGTCGCGGCGGGCGAAGGTGAGGCTGTCTATAAGCCAGCGACGACCCTGAAAATGACTTCTAAGACTGCCATTTTCGAGAATAGTGCCATTAGACTGATCACGATAATAAAGGTTGTTGCCGATGAGTGTGCCGTTTAGTAATGGTTCGTTCAGATGGCCGCTGATGGTTGCGTTGGTGTGCATGCTACCATTGAGTTGCATGCCAATGGGCAGTAGATTGCGTACGCTGCTGAGATCAGGACTGTCTATTTTAATATGGCCGCTGATGGGCGCATTACTAATTTGTCCGTTGGCGGCAGGGGTAATGATGAGTAGGGCATCGGTGGTGCCATAGCGGGTGAGGCCGCTGAGGTGGTTATCGATGTGACCATTCTGGAAACGGGTATCGAGTCGGACATTTTGCAGACCCAGTTTCTGCTGGTGCTGCGGTAGAATGATATCGCCGCCCTGCTGATACAGTTTCAGATAGCCCTGCATGTTGCGGCTATAGCTGAAATTCCAGTCGCCACCAATTATCAGGTTTTGTTCGACGGGCAATTCGACAATGCTGTGTAACTCGCGCAAAGCAAGATTGCTGGCTGTGCCGCGGGTAATCAGTCCTTTGTTTTTGTCCCAATTGAGGTTGTTAAGACTGAGGCTGCCACCAAGTGCTGCCCAACGTGCGTTCTGCATATTGACGCGTTCAGCTCCGGCTTCAAGTTGAATGGGGCTGAGCAGTTTGAGATTGAGGGCACCGTTGATATCTAGTGCGTTGACACGGCCTCGCCACTGATAATTTTTATCCATTCCGCCATAGGCATTAATGCTCAGATGATAGGATTTGCCATCGAGTGACAGACTGCTGTTGCCTTGTAGCTGATGCTGGTTGCCGCGGCCGTTAATTTTGATGCCGGTGTTGTTGATTATAGTTGGTTTGCTGCCGTTGCCACCGGCTATGTATATGTGGTCTGCAGCCATGTTTAGCTGTAATGGCTGGGTAATATCGGGAGAACCAATAATTTTGAAATCCAGCTGGCTGATGTTAAGCAGTTTTGCGATTTGTAGGTTACGGGCTGCACCGCTAAGGTTGGCGGTAATTTTTTTCGGTTCACCGGCAATAAAGCCTTTGGTGTTGAGTAGTCCTTTGAGGCCGAATCCAAAAAGACCGATATCAGGAGCGTTGATATCGAGATTGAGTTTATCGCCGGTTTTGCCGAAGCTGCCATTGGTAAGTATACGGTTGCGGCCAGCGTTGAGATTGATGTTGGCTTGCTCCAGATGCTGGTTGCGATAGCGGATTATGGCTTTGCCGGAAAGTGCTGCACCGGAGAGTATGCTGTTGTGCCACAGCATGTCTGCTTGAATGTCCGGTTGCTGTGCCAGCTGACCGCTGACGTTGATATGGCCATTGATGCTGCCGGCAGGAAAGCTGGAGTTGACTTTGGACGGATTGAAATTATTGCTGTTTATAGCCAGTTGCAGGGCTTGATTTTGATACAGTGCTAGGCTGCCTTTGGCACTAAAGCTACCACCTTTATTCGGGGTGAGGTTCAGTTTGTCGAGTATCAAGGTCTGTTGATGTTTTTGTTCATCGGTAATGATTTGAATGGAACCATCGCTGCTGCCTTTTTCGCTGGACAGCAGCCATTGGGTGTTTAAGCCGTTAAAGCTGCCAGATACGCGGATGTGTCCATTGAGCGAACCAGGCAATGGTGTAGTCAAGACGTCATCTGCGTAGATTCGTAACAACTGGCTATTGATGTCCAGCTGCTTTGCAGCGCTGTCTATGCTGCCGCGGGTAATGATTTGCCCTTGCCGAAGCAGGCGTGTGGTCAGGGCAGGTAACTGAAGCTTGCCATTACTGTCGATGTTGATATCGCCTTCAATATTGCGGATAGGTAAACCGGAGCTTTTAGCATCATTATAGGCACGTGGCTGTTCGTTACCTAGTTTGATGTGGCCGGCCAGTTGGTTCTGGCTGTTTTTAACGGGAGTGAGGTCTAAGTTGAGATTAAGATCAGCAAAAGGAAGGCTGCTGCTAAAGGCAGCAGGATTGATATGGCGGCTTTGTAGGTTGAAGCTGACTATTTTGCGGTTGAGTTGTAAGGCGTAAGGTCTGAGAATGGCATGAGTGCGAAAATGGATATCTCCACCATCCAGACGGGCAAATAGGTCGGGCTGTTGTAGGCTGCCTTTAATCAAGGCGGCACTTTCTACAGCGGTTTTATCCAGCGTGCCGTTGCCATTAAGTTGTCCGTTCAGTGCAAACGGTGTTTGAGTGGCAATGGCAATATTGCCTTGAAGGTTCTGCCATGGAGTATTTAGTTGGTTGAGGACAAGCTGATGCTTGCGGTAATTATATGTATAGCTGGCCTGACTATTGAGCAAAATTGGAGTCTGTTTTTTACCGAGGGTGAAGCTGCCAAGCTGAATGCTATCAATTTGAATTTGTAAAGGCAGATTGATGCTATTGGGCAGTGTGGGAACTGGTTTCGGGGTGGGGACGCTGTGGTCGGTGTAGTTGATTTTGCCAACATCCAGCAGCCGCACGTGAAATCGTCGTTGCCATAATTCGCGGTTGTTCCAGTTTAGCTGGAGCTTATCAATGGTTAAATCAAAATCGCGATGGCTGACATGGATGTCTGAACCGGCAAAGCCTTGCCAAATTGTGCCGTTCAGTTTTTGGGTGCTGATGTGTACACCAAACCATTTAGGTACGGTATGAACGCTGAAACGAAGACCGGATTCGGTGCCGGCCAGCCAGCACATTAAGGTGATGATGATGATTATGAGGCCAAGCAGTGTGAATAGGCTGGCTTTTAGCCAGCTTTTCCAACGTGGCCTGAGCGGTGGCTGTGGAGTGGTTGCGGGTTTGGCTGAAGTTTCGCCTGAGTGAAGTATGGTTTCAGCCATTAGAATTTTGTTCCCAAACTGATAGACCAGCGCCATTTTTTATCATGATGGCCGTAGGCGATATCGAAGGCAAAGGGGGCGACGGGGCTAAACCAGCGTACGCCTAAACCAGAGCCATGACGCCATTGCATGTCGCTGAAATTTTTGGACACTGAACCGGCATCGTGAAATAGAGCCAGAGCAAAATCTTTGTACACCGGAATTTGGTATTCCACGCTGGCTACGGCCAGTGTACGGTTGGGTAATACGGAATTATGTGAGCTTTTGATACCAATGCTATCGAGCTCATAGCCTCTAACGCTGCCGGCACCACCGGCACGAAACATGAGAATCGAAGGGACATTGACAGCATCACCGGTATGCACATAGCCAATTTGACTGCGTAGCACCCAGGTGCCGTATTTTTTGTTTTCCGGTGTGTAGTAATAGCCACCGCTGGCCGTTACCCGCTGCATGGAAGCGGATGCCAATAGTTTTCCCAGCGTTGTGCCGATTTTCCCTTCCAGATAATAGCCATTGGCTGGCCTTAGCTGGGTCTGAATATTCTGACGCTTCCAAGAAGCGGTAAGCATAGTGGCATAGCTATGACCAAGCTCAGGACCATCTTCGATTTTGCTGCTTTCAGTAATATATTCTACGCCAATACGGGAGTCTATGCCGTTGCGATCTCGTACTTTCCAGATGCCGCTAGACAGGGCACGGCTTTCCAGATGCTGTACGGTAGAGTAGGTATAGTTGAGATTACTGGTCCAGTAATGGCCACGGCTGTTGCGCGGCTGGCTCAGGCCAAAACCAAAGGTGGTTTCGTAGCGGTCGGTATCTAGCAAGGTGGAGCCGACAAAGCCTTTATGGAACACATTGTAATGGTCATAGCCACCGCGGAATCCGGGACCATTTTTGGTGTCGTAACGTAAACCAAAGGTCAGTTTCTGACGACGCATTTCGCTTACTTTTACCAGTACAGGTACGTGGTCATTTACCATGTGGTCGAAATCGGCACTGACTACGGCGTTGCCATAATGGCTGTCTTGTTCCAACGCTTGTTGATAATCAAGCAGTTTGTCCAGATCATAAGGTGAACCGGGGCCGAAACCGGCCATTCCGGTAACAATAGACACCGGATAGCGCTCGTTGCCGCTTACCTGTATATCGCCGAAATAGATAGGCTGTTTGCTGTCTACAGTTAGAGAAAGGTCGGCCAAATTTTTTTGCGGGTCAATAGTGGCGCGGCTGGCACTGATGGTGGCCAATGGATATTTTTTACGCACAATGGCGGTGAGTACCGATGATTTGCTGGCTGACCAGTTGCTCTGAGTAAAAGGGTCACCAACAGGCAGCACCCAGTTGTCAACGGCGCTTTTGTAGTAATTGGTCAGGTCGTCATCTGCTGTAACGTTGCCGCTCAACGAAATATTGACATTTTCAATTTGAGTACGGGGGCCAGGGTCGATATGTATCAGATAGCCATCTCTTTGTTTTTCGAGATTGACTTTTGCATTGAAATATCCCTCTGTTTCAAGCATGGTCTGCGTTTGCTGAGGTGCTTCCTCCGCCAAGAATCCAAGCTGCTCATCATCAAGGTCTTCGATCAATTGCTGAGTAATCAGTGGCAGATGGTCTGTAATTAATTTTTGCAGCGCAGAATTATTGACATCAATAGTGACAGGTACCCGCGGAATTTTCGGCGGTTGATGCTTGTGTTCTTCGCGATACTGGTGCGGATGCAGTAATCGGTGCAGTAAGCCGGTTTTCGGTGGTGGAATGTCGTCTTCTATATCATCGCTGTCTGCTGGCAGACTGGCCGCCCATACCATTGAGGTAAGGGTGGTGAGCAATATACTCTGTAGCAGCCCGTGCAGGCGTTTCTGCGAGATATATATCAAGATTAATCCTGTAGGGTTATGTTTAGTGTGGCGTTTTCTAAAGATAAAAGGTATGTCGTGTGATTACTGGCCGGTTATTTTAGCTATTGTAGCGCGAAAATAGTAGTCAAACCTATACTGAAAACGATGGTGATGTTATGAAAATGTAAAACTAACGCTATTTTTGTATGTTAATTTTGAATCGAGTTAACGATTATCGGGGTTAATGAGATTTGGACGCTGAGCAAAGTATTTTGTAGAATGCGGGTTTATGTTGGTCTGGGCACTGATGTCCACGTACCGGAAACTGAGTGAGGATTGATTGTGACCAAGATTGTTCATGTTGGTAATATTTCAGTAGCCAATGATTTACCACTGGTGCTGTTTGGTGGTCTGAATGTACTAGAAAATCTGGATCTGACTTTACGTACTTGTGCGCATTATGTTGAAGTAACTCGGAAACTGGGCATTCCGCTGGTGTTCAAGGCATCATTTGATAAAGCCAATCGTTCTTCGATTCATTCCTACCGTGGTGTGGGTTTGGATGAAGGTATGAAAATTTTTACCGCGGTAAAACAAGAATTTGGTGTACCAGTAATTACGGATGTACATGAACCGTATCAGGCTGCACCGGTAGCAGAAGTGGCAGATGTTTTGCAGTTGCCGGCATTTCTTGCTCGCCAGACTGATTTGGTGGTGGCACTGGCGCAGACGGGTAAAGTGGTGAATATCAAAAAGCCGCAGTTTTTGAGTCCGCACCAGATGAAGAATATTGTTGATAAATTCTACGAAGCGGGCAATCAGCAGCTGATCCTGTGTGAACGAGGCAGCAACTTCGGTTATGACAATCTGGTGGTAGATATGCTTGGCTTTGGGGTGATGAAAAAAGTCTGTGCCGATCTGCCGATTATATTTGATGTTACCCATGCGTTGCAGCAACGGCAGGCAGATGCAGCCGCTTCTGGTGGTCGTCGCAGTCAAGTGCTGGATTTGGCTCTGGCCGGTATGGCCACACGGCTGGCTGGATTATTTCTTGAAGCTCATCCTGATCCAGATAAAGCACGTTGTGATGGTCCGAGTGCCTTGCCGCTAGACATGCTGGAACCATTTTTGGCTCAGGTTAAAGCGGTGGATGAGTTAGTAAAAACTATGCCTGTACTTGAGATTAACTGATTGATCATATATCAATAAAAAAGCAGAGATATTTATCTCTGCTTTTTTGCATCTCAGTAAAACTGGCTTAAAAATTTATTGCTCCACAGAACCTGAATTCTGATACAGGGTAAATAAAGGAACACCTTCATTGCGGATTCTTTTTCCACCAGGTAAATCAGTGAATTCGATTATGGCTGCAGCCTCAACAACTTCTGCACCTAGTTTGCGAATGAGTTTGGCACCTGCAGTCATGGTGCCGCCGGTCGCTACCAGATCATCAACCAGCAGTACTCGAGTACCGGGTTTTACAGCATCTGTATGCATTTCGATAGTAGCATGGCCGTATTCCAGTTCATAACTTTCAGCAATCGTTGTGAAAGGTAATTTGCCTTTTTTTCTGATGGGAACAAACCCAACATTAAGCTGGTAAGCTAATGCTGCACCGATAATAAATCCTCGTGCATCCAGACCGGCTACTACATCAATTTTCTGATCCATATAACGATAGACCATTAAATCAACCAGTAGGCGGAAATACTGCGGACTTTGCAATACCGGTGTAATGTCATGAAATAAAATTCCTTCCTGCGGCCAGTTTGGAATTTTGCGAATTTTTGCAGCCAGCGCTTCAACACCTATGACTTCAGGGTGAGTCTGCATTATAAATCCTTTAAAAATAAAGACTATATGCGAAAGCTATAAACGCAGGACGAGCGAGGTTATCTGCATATAGTGTATGCGAAAGGTGCGCATAATATCACTATTCGAGTTTTTCTACAGCCCATACTGAAGCAGAAACTTGTGGCTTTTGGTACAATTGCCAGCATAATTTACACAAATCAACAGGTTGATAACATGGTTAGCACGCCTGATACTCTTCTCGCCACACCCGCCCATGCGCCATGTGTTTGGTTAGATGAATATATTGCCACTTTGCCTCCAGCTATGGCGACAATGCTACGGCATGCTCAGGCTTTGATGGATAGTGGGTATCCGCAGAATGCAGTTACCTTTTGTGGTGAAAACTTGTGCAGCAATCTGATGATAGCCGCCAAAAGCGTAGCGGATATGGATTTAATGGCCGATGCAGTGGCCGCTACTTTACTGAGTTGCCTGCCCAACTACGTGACTGACTGGAAAACCATCGTAAAAGAGCAGTGTGGTGAGAGTGTAATGCAACTGGTGGCTGGTTTGTATCAGGTGCAGAAGCTAACCTATTTTGTCAGTATCAGCCCGCTGGCTACAACGGAAGAGCGCCAGCAGCAGGCAGAAGCCATGCGCCAGATGCTGCTTGCAATGGTATCTGATATTCGCGTGGTGCTGATTAAGCTGGCAATGCGTGCGCAGACCATGAATTATCTGAGCAAGGTAACCGATGAAGCGTTGAAAAAGGCTGTGGCCAAGGAGACCATGACCGTATTTGCCCCACTGGCCAATCGGCTTGGTGTATGGCAACTGAAATGGCAGCTTGAGGATTTAAGTTTCCGTTATCAGAATCCAGACGAATACAAAAAAATTGCACGTTTGCTAGATGAAAAGCGCACTGAGCGGCTGGATTATATTGAGCACTTTGTAGATACCCTTAAACAACAGCTTAGTCGCCTGAATATGCATTTTGAAGTAGCGGGCCGGCCGAAACATATCTATTCTATTTACCGCAAAATGGTAAAGAAGAAACTAAGTTTTGACGGATTGTATGATATTCGTGCTGTGCGTATTCTAGTCGATACTGTAGCCGACTGTTATGCAACGCTGGGTATCGTACACAGCCTGTGGCAGCCTATTCCGGGCGAGTTTGACGATTATATTGCCCATCCCAAACCCAATGATTATCAGAGCCTGCATACTGTTGTGGTGGGGCCGGAAGACAAAGGGGTGGAAATCCAGATACGTACTTTTGATATGCACCGCTATGCCGAATTCGGCGTGGCTGCACACTGGCGCTATAAAGAGGGTGGTAAAGGCAATGAGGCTTACGAGCACAAAATTGCCTGGCTGCGTCAGCTACTCGATTGGCGTGAAAATTTAGCCGAAAACGGCAACGATCGTGAAGACTTGTCTCGTGCATTTCAGACAGAACTCTTTAACGATACCATTTATGTGCTGTCGCCGCATGGCAAAGTATTTTCTTTACCTGCCGGTGCTACCCCGATTGATTTTGCCTATGCTTTGCATACTGATATCGGTAATCGCTGCCGGGGCGCAAAAGTGGACGGACAGATTGTGCCTTTATCCACACCGCTTGAAAATGGCCAACGCGTGGAAATCATCACTGCACGTGAAGGTAAGCCCTCTGTAAACTGGTTGCATGACGGATGGGTGAAGAGCAATAAAGCTATTAGCAAAATCAGGGCGTTTATCCGTCAGCAGAATGGAGAATCGATACGAGAATCCGGTCGTACAGCACTGGAAAAGCAGCTGGTTAAACTACAGGTACAGCCCAACACGCACAAATTGGCGGAAGCGCTTGGATTTAGCAGTGTAGATGATTTATATCTGGCTATGGGGCATGGAGAGGTTTCCGGCCGCATGATTCAGAAAGCGGTTGATACCATGATGGAAAAACCGGAAACACCGGTTACAGAAAACCATCTGGTCAAACGCAGTAAAATTAAAAACAATTTCGGTGGTGTGCTGGTGGATGGTGAGGCCGGTCTCTATACCACACTCGCCAAATGCTGCAAACCAGCCTTTGGAGATGACATTATCGGTTTCGTGACTCGTGAACGAGGTATCTCCATTCATCGCAGTAACTGCTCTTCATTTCAGTATCTGGCGCAAATTTCACCTGATAAGGTATTACCTGCTTCTTGGGCCAATGATTCAGCTAATCAGGTCTTTGCTATCGATATTGAAATTCGTGCACGTGATCGCAGTGGGCTACTGCGTGATATTTCAGAAACACTGGCACGGAACCGTCTTAATGTTACCGCTGTACAAACCCTTTCACGTGATCTTGAAGCTCAGTTGCGTTTTACTGTTGAAGTACATCAGGTAAATGATTTACCGCGCGTGTTGAGCAGTTTAAGTGATGTTAAAGGCGTATTATCGGTAACACGCTTGTAAAGTAGGGATTGGAATTTAGAAAAGTTGCAGAATTATTAAAAAAACCACGAACCATACCTAGCGGTTCGTGGAATAAAAATAATTGCTTTTAACGTTTTTTTCTATACAGCAATGGCTTATTGTGCAGGTAAATACTTATTTACCAGTGCATATAAAATAGCTGCTGTTTCACAGTCTAGTTTTCCGTCATATTTTTTTGGGCGAAAGTGAAGCTGGAAAGCTCGGATTAACTTACTGAACTGTTCTGCATTGGTATCTGCTCCGGTAATATCATAGCCATAGCGGCTTAACTGTTTTAATACTTCTGAATTGTCTGGAATACCTTGTTTTCTGAATCGAGTTTCGAAATGTAATTTTGTTTTTGTCTCGTACCAAGCGCCTATACCGGCTTCGTACAGTTCTTTCCATGGGAAAGCTGCCCCGGGGTCGCTTTTACGCTGAGGTGCAATATCAGAGTGACCAACAACATTCGTCGGACTGATGTCCGGATAACGCTGCAGAATGTTCAAACAAAGCTCTTTAATCGCTTTAAACTGATTGAGCTTATAAGGTGGAAAAGTAAAAATGCCGTTATTATCAGTAGCTAAATTAACTATTTCGATCCCAATTGATGTATCGTTAAGATTATTACGTCCTTGCCAGCTACTAACTCCAGCATGCCATGCACGGTCTGTTTCTGAGACTAAATTAAAAATCCGCATTTCATTAAAACCTGCTGCTTGATAGCTGAGTTCAGTATCATCAGGTATGAGATAATGAATACTGGTAGCTGAGCCACTCAAAGATTTCACAGAATCTGCAAAATTTTCTGCCGTATAGTGTAATACTAGAAAGCGTACGCGCTGGTTAAAACCGCCAACAGAGCGGTAACTATTGTAATCAATAGAATACATTCTATTTTCTCCTTTGTAATTTGTTTTTCCTTCTCTGGATGCAAACAAGTCTGAAGTTATGTTTTCAAGAAAAGGTAATACATTATATAACTAAAATTATATTAAGCAATATCTAATATAAAATATTATAATTTCAAATTATTTAGCATTATTTTTTTAATATTATGCATTAAAGGTTTATATTCAGTATATTGTCTTAATGCAATATACTATAGGAATTATAAAGTATGTTGAATGTTGATTAACTATAGGATTGTTTGTAACAAATAAAATTAGGCAGGCTGTATGTTTTGGTTTAGTGAGGCAGACATTTATGTGTAATGTGCAGATAAATAGTATTAGCAAGTTTGGCCAGAATCAGCATAAAAGAACTGATACTAGCGCATAAGAAAAAGAAAAGGATTGCCGTAAAAACAAATATTATTATTGAATCTGGGCTGATTTCAAAACCTGACCTGATTATTAAATACTTTCCACCATACCAAGATGAGAAAAGCAGGATGACAGACAGAATCAGACACACAGACAATGTTTTTAAAGTGGGCGATGGATTCATCTCTGATTGAAAAAAAATAGCTTTGAAATTACTGACATTAATAATAATGAGGTAGACAAAAAAACATATTAGTGCGCATATAGCAATAAACGCACAAGAGCCGGCCTGATCACAAGTATCGAAAAAATACCATCCTAAAATACCAATAATAAAAACAGTATAACTAGCAACTAAAATCAGTAATTGTTTAGCTAGTTTTCCTTTGTTAAAAAAGGCCAATATATTTTTGGGCATAATTATCTATTACGAATATAAATAGAAAAAGTAATTATATTTACAAATATGTTTTAATGTAAGGTTATATAAAATGATCAGCTAATGCCTGTTGCCATCTCTGTCTAGCTTCAATCTTGTACACTGGATACATACTCTAAATAAACCGCCAAAATGGGAATATTGTTTTGGAAAAGCGACTTGAGTTTAGCTCGTTTAGGGGATGGCGAATATTCGATAAGATTTTTATGCATTGTCTGTAATATACACGTAGAGTCGAATAGCGCGATTCATCGTGGATATTGCACTGTTGATGTGTAAATATCCTGGCAAAGTGGTTTTACTTTTGGATAGCTTATAAAAAGGCTGACAATCAGGATTTATATACAGAGTTTCTGCCTCTCATCAGTGGCATATGTACCTGACCATTACGGCCAGCAATCCGCATCTGACTATTTTATAAGCTTTTAACATTTCCAGACAGGTACCAAAATAATGGATTAGTATTTTATGATATATGCATAGATATTATCTGCTATTCTGGATATACAGTATCATTTTTAATAAAGTATCCTCCATAGTTGGGAAGTTAACGCATTTTTTAATTTACATTTTTAGTAGCAGTTTTCTTTACTACATTATTAACCTTTTTAAGATTTAGAATTTACATTCTTTAGTTATATTTATTTGGTCAACTCGAGATAACTTTTAATTTTATGTTCGATAAATTTAATGTTTTCATTAAGCTTATCCTGTTCCTGATGTAAAGAATCCAATTGCTCAAAAAGTAGAACTAGTCTTTGTGGTATGGTTTTATTTCCCTGATAGCGCAACCTGGCGTATTCCTGCATTTTTTTTATACTCATATCAGTTTTTTTCAGTCTGAGTATAAACTTTACCCAATCAATATCTTTTTCCGTATACACACGGCGATTATTTTGATCTCTAGTTGAAAATATTAATCCTTGTTTTTCGTAAAAGCGAAGTGTATCAATGGATAGACCACACATTTTTGAAAATTGACCAATTGAATATTGCATATTAGCTATCTATATTTTAATTACTTTATGTAATCGCTATTATATTTTGAAATTTTCAAATTACTAAAAAATGGTGTTGACGTGGAGTGAACTCCAGCATTTATCCTAAATCTGTAATCAAAACTTAAAAGGGAAACAAAATGGCTGAATTAAATCGTTTTGAAACAGGTTTAAAAAATCTGGCAAAAGTGGACGAAGTGGGTGGTCAGGCTGTAATTGATTCATTAGCAGGTCTGTATGAAGATGTAGGTAAATATATCATTGAATTTGCTTTTGGTGACATCTATGAACGTGGGGTTCTGGATTTAAAACAAAGAGAAATGATTACTATCACTAGCTTGCTTACGCAAGGCGATACAGTACCGCAATTACACTTTCACATCAATAGTTCTTTGAATGTGGGTCTGACTCGAGAAGAAATCATTGAAACCTTCATTCAGGCTTTACCATATGTGGGTTTTCCCAGAGTACTGAATGCAGTTAATGTAGCTAAAGAAGTATTTAAGAAAAGAGATGAAGAAGGCAAAGCGGGTATTTAAAATGTCTTTTCTTTTGAATCTATACATTTAGTTCACACAAATCACTTCCATACAACGAAGTGATTTTTTGTTTGAGCTAGCAATCATTTTGATTGATTATAAGCATTTATTTTATAATAATGTATATCAGCAATAATTAAAGATAAATAAATAATCAATCACATGGCACACAAAGAAACAGCAACCAATTTATTCATATCTAACCAAGCAATATGGATAACGGATGAAATAATAAATTTAAATTGCTGACCTGTAATGATTTCTGTGTTTGGCAATATTTTTATATTAGGCTGTTAATTAAAAAGTACTTAATTATTTATGTAATATAAATCTATACTAATTATATGTTTGTATTAATGTAAGGCAGCATATATTTTTTCAGCCAGTGCCTGACTGATTCCTTCTGTTTGGCTTAAGTCATGCACACTTGCAGCTACTACACCACGCAACCCACCAAACCTTGTTAAAAGGGCTTGTCTGCGTTTGCTGCCGATACCAGGAATATTGTTTAGTGAAGAAGTGACTCTGGCTTTGGCTCGTTTCTGGCGATGGCCAGTGATGGCAAAACGATGTGACTCGTCACGTACTGTCTGCAATAAATGAAGTGCTGGATTATGTGGTTCCACACGGATATTGCGCTGTTGATGTGGAATAATAAGTTCTTCGAGACCGGCTTTGCGTTCCGGACCTTTGGCGATACCTACAATCGGAATATGAATACCCAGTTCCTGCCACACATCTAGAGCCATATGTACCTGACCTTTACCGCCATCAATCAATACTAAATCTGGCCAAGCGCCAATGCTGTCATCATTATCAGCCAGCCGTCCATAGCGACGGGTTAATACTTCTCGCATAGCTGCATAATCATCACCGGCTTTTGCTGTAGTAATATTATAGCGGCGGTACTTAGCTGGCTGCATAGCCTCATCCTCATATACTACACAAGATGCAATTGTAGCTTCCCCCTGTGTATGGCTGATATCAAAACATTCAATGCGATTCAGACTTTCTGCATCCATATCCAGTAATTGTGCCAGTGCTTCAATACGGTGTTGTTGGCTATGTTGTTGCAACCGATATTGTTCAATGGCCATTTGTGCATTACGTTCTGCCATCTGTAACCAAACACGTCTTTCTCCGACAGTATTATGTATAAACTGAATTTGCCGGCTGTTTTCTGCATTCAGTGCATCACATAAACTTTTAGGTAATTGAAAGTTACTGATTATAATATCTGGTTTGTTTTTACCTAAATAATGTTGAGCCACAAAAGCTTCACCGTAATGATTGAGCTTTTCAGTGACACGGAAGCGTGTATCTGGGAAAAAATTTTTATCCCCAACATGACGGCCACCGCGGATACTTACCCAATGGATACAAACAATATCGTTTTCTTCAGATAGGGCAAGTATATCAATATCATTCTGATTGGCTTGCTTGCTGTCAATAAATTGCTGGGATTGCATCAGCCCTAATGCTTGAATTTGATCTCGTACTTGCGCCGCTGTTTCAAAATCCAGTTGCTGAGCAGCCTGCTGCATTTTTTCATGTAGTGTGGCTGTTAATTCTCGGGTCTTGCCTTGTAAAAAACTAACAGCAGCTTTAACGCTACTCTGGTAGTCTTCTGCACTGATATGGCCGACACAGGGGCCGGAGCATCGTTTGATTTGATACAGAAGACAAGCACGGTCACGATGTTCAAATACGCTATCTTCACAGGTGCGCAGCCGGAAAACCTTTTGCAAAGTTTGGATACTGTTTCTGACCGCGTAGCCATTCGGATAGGGACCAAAGTATTGGTTTGGTTTTTTCAGATTACCGCGATAATAAGCCATCTGCGGAAAACGGTGACCGGTAAGCATCAGGTAGGGGTAGCTTTTATCATCGCGGAATAAAATATTATATTTGGGAGACAAAGCCTTGATAAAATTATTTTCCAGTATCAATGCTTCGGTTTCCGAATGAGTAGCCGTGACCTCTATTCGTGCTACCTGTTTTACCATTAGCTGAATGCGCGGGGACAGGTCGGTTTTTTGAAAATAACTGCTTACGCGGCGTTTCAAATTTACTGCTTTGCCAACATATAATACTTTGTCATGAGTATCCAACATGCGATATACCCCCGGCACCAATGGCAGGTTTTTTAGAAACAGGGCTATATCAAATTGATTTTTATCTTCAGAGCTGGATGAAGTGTCAGCAATATCGGTCATGGTGGTGATTCATTCAGGTTAGCAACTGTGCAGCCATAAAAAAAGTCCATAAGCTGCATACACAACTTATGGATGATGAGTGAAATAGTCAAGAGTAAAAAATTAATTACAATTCAGCCGCACATCTTCATCATATCGCTGAATCAGCGCATCGCGGTTATTGGTACGTAGGCTGTCGGCCATTTTGCGATTCATCTGTGCTGTTTTACAGGCAGATTCACGGTTTTTCTTATTTTGTGCTTCAATTCTCTTATTCTGTTCATCGGTCTTTTTATTTTGTTCTTCAATTTTGCGGTTCAGTTGTGCTTGTTGCTCAGTTAGGGTGTCCGAACCAGCCTGAGCGCTGGGCTGCGGTGCAGCCAGCGGGGTGACAACTTGTGTGCGTACATTAAAACGCTGGGTTTTGGCCGGAGTCAGTTGTACTGGTGCGTCTGAATATTCATTTACGCCTTTCTTATCACGCCAGGTGTAAACTTCTACCGCACCTGCCATAATCGTGCTGCCCATCAGTACTACTGCCAGTGACATTTTCAGTATTTTGTGACGCATGTTTACTTTTCCTTCGCGTTTGAAAATATATGTTTTGACTATTATACGATAAAAAAACTTTTTGATTACCAATACACCAGATTGTACAGAATGTGTAAAAGTATATTTTGCCAGTATGTCGCGGATTTGTTAGAATTGCACGCCAGTTCTTCCATCTGAATCTTCCTCTTTCTTCAAATAAAGAAGCCCTAAAATGCGTATAGTCGAAAAAGCTTACACTTTTGACGACGTGCTACTCGTACCTGCTCATTCTGAAGTACTGCCGCGCGACGTTATACTTAAAACCCCTCTTACCCGTCATATTAGCCTGAATCTGCCACTTGTTTCTGCGGCAATGGATACGGTAACAGAAGCTAAACTGGCTATTTCTATGGCACAGGAAGGCGGAATTGGCATAATTCATAAAAACATGAGCCCGGAACGGCAGGCACGCGCTGTTGCTAATGTAAAACGTTATGAAAGTGGCGTGGTTAAAGACCCTGTTACTATCAGTCCAGACACGTTGATAGGGGATTTAATCGGCCCTGGTCGCAAATATAAAGTATCTAGCTTACCGGTATTGGAAAACGGTAAAGTAGTCGGACTGGTCACCAACCGTGATTTGCGCTTTGAACGCAATCTACAACAAAAAGTAGCCAGCATCATGACACCGCGTGAGCGTCTGGTTACAGTCAGTGAAACCACCAGCATCAATGATGCACGTGAACTAATGCATACGCATAAAATCGAACGTGTACTGGTGGTTAATGCTGACTGGGAATTAAAAGGTCTGATTACTGTTAAAGATATTCTGAAAAATACTGCTTTTCCTAATGCCAATAAAGACAGTGAAGGCCGTTTGCGTGTCGGTGCGGCTGTAGGCGTAGGTCATGATACAGAAGAGCGCGTAGCAGCTCTGGTACAGGCTGGTGTTGATGTACTGGTTGTAGATACTGCCCATGGACACAGCCAAGGTGTGATTGAGCGTGTACGCTGGGTAAAAGAGCATTATCCAGAAGTAGATGTTATCGGTGGTAATATTGCCACCGCTGCCGCTGCACGCGATCTCGTGGCAGCAGGAGCGGATGCAATAAAAGTAGGTATTGGCCCCGGTTCTATCTGTACCACACGCATTGTAGCCGGTGTGGGTGTGCCGCAATTGACAGCTATTCATAATGTGGCCACTGCGCTGGCCGGAACGGGAGTACCGCTAATTGCTGATGGTGGTATCCGTTTTTCTGGTGATTTGGCCAAAGCTCTAGCTGCTGGAGCATCGTCTGTGATGCTTGGTGGTATGTTTGCCGGTACTGAAGAAGCCCCTGGTGAGATAGAACTGTATCAAGGACGCTCTTATAAATCTTACCGCGGTATGGGTTCAATGGGTGCTATGAGTCAGGGTTCTTCTGACCGCTATTTTCAAGATAATGTATCCAGTGCTGACAAATATGTGCCGGAAGGTATAGAAGGGCGAGTTCCTTATAAAGGGCCTATCAGCCAGATTATCCATCAACTGGTAGGTGGATTACGTTCAAGCATGGGTTATCTAGGATGTAAAACCATTCATGATATGCATGAGAAAGCGGAATTTGTGGAAATTACCGCCGCCGGTATGAGCGAATCGCATGTACATGATGTACAGATTACCAAAGAAGCACCGAATTACCATGTTCGCTGACAAATTGTTGTAAGATTTGATACTCGTGTAAAGGACAGCTTTCGGGCTGTCCGGTAACTTAATAAATATTTTCTCTTTTATTATTGATACCTGCATTGCCAAAGCAGGAAGGATTAGCTAAAATGCATTGCTTTCATGGCAGTGTAAGAAGCAGATTCTGCTGTCATATTCAAGCACGTAGCTCACGTATTTTTGCGTGAAGTGGCGTGTTTTTTTTTGCCTGCAAATGGTAAAGGAAAGCACAATTCATTACCCATAAAAACTGACTGTCGCTATAGCAACAGTCTGATTAAACCAAAGGACTCATCCATGACTACAAACGCAATTTTGGTGTTGGCTGATGGTTCCGTATTTCATGGTGTCAGCATTGGTGCAGCAGGGCAGGCAGTTGGTGAAGTTGTCTTCAACACCAGCATGACTGGCTATCAGGAAATTCTTACTGACCCGTCTTATACTCAGCAGATGGTAACGCTCACTTATCCGCATATTGGTAATACCGGTGTGAACAGTGAAGATACAGAAAGCAAACAAATTTATGCTGCTGGTTTGATTGTTCGTGATTTACCTCTCCTGCACAGTAATTTCCGAGCTGAAGAAAGTTTGGCTGATTATTTAAAACGTCATAACACTGTGGCAATTGCCGATATTGATACACGTCGTCTTACTCGTTTGCTGCGTGATAAAGGTACACAAGCCGGCTGTATTATCACTGGTAATGATACCGGCATTGACCAAGCACTGGAGCTAGCACGAACTTTCGGCAGCATGGCAGGTAAAGATTTAGCGCAACAAGTAAGCTGCACTACTCAGTATGAATTTACACAGGGAGAATGGCAGCTTGGACAGGGTTTTACACAGCCGCCGGCAGCTAAGTTTCATGTGGTTGCTTATGATTTTGGGGTTAAAACTAATATCCTGCGCATGTTGAGTGAACGTGGATGCCGATTAACTGTTGTACCTGCAACCACACCAGCAGCAGATGTGCTGGCGTTGAATCCGGATGGCGTATTTCTCTCTAATGGCCCCGGCGACCCAGAGCCCTGTGATTATGCTATCAATGCAGTGCAAGAGATATTGGTTCATAAACTGCCGCTATTTGGTATTTGTTTGGGACATCAGCTTCTTGGCCTGGCACTGGGTGCTCAGACGCGTAAAATGCCTTTTGGTCATCATGGTGCTAACCATCCTGTACAGGATATGGATACAGGGCGTGTAGTGATTACTAGCCAGAACCATGGCTTCGAAGTGGATGCTGCTACCTTACCGGACAATGTTCGTATCACCCATAAATCATTGTTTGATGGTTCCCTGCAAGGCATCAGCCTGATTAACCAGCCGGCGTTTTCTTTTCAGGGGCATCCTGAAGCAAGCCCCGGACCGCATGATGTTTCCTACTTATTTGACCGTTTTATCGAACACATGCAGACAGCCAGACAGAGCAAATAATTTAATTTTATTCACTACAAAATTGATAATTAGTATAAATAGACAGGAACACCCGTGTTTGGTATTACTGAGCTGGGAACGTACATAGTTGGTGCTGTTGCCATCATTTTGCTTCCTGGTCCTAATTCAATGTATTGTTTGGCCATGGCTGGAAAATATGGCGTGAGAACAGCATATTGTGCCGTCGCCGGTATATTTTTAGGCGACAGCGTGCTTATGCTGCTTTCAGCTACCGGTGCAGCGTCCATCATTAAAACCATTCCTGTCTTGTTTATGTTGCTGAAGCTGGTTGGTGGTGTGTATTTGTTTTATTTGGGGTGTCAGCTTTTACGTTCGGCACTCAGACAATGGCACCACCGTCGGCAGGCTGCCACGGCTTTCAGAGAATCATTGTATGAATCAACCAGTACGGAACCCTCGCCATCAGCACGCTATGTATTTCAGCATGCACTGTTGTTGAGCTTGTTAAATCCGAAAGCCATACTGTTTTTTTTGGCTTTCTTTGTCCAGTTTGTTGACCCGCATTACGCTTATCCTGCAATCAGCTTTCTGCTGCTGGCAATCATTCTGCAGCTATGCAGTATGACCTATCTGAGCATGCTTATTTTCAGCGGATTGTCATTGGTTAAATGGTTTCGTCATTATCAGCGACTGGCTGCGGGTGCAGTAGCCAGCATCGGACTGTTATTTATGGCGTTTGCACTGAAATTATGGATGGCCAGCATAGACTGAAGCACTCTATCAGTAAAAAATGCTGCCGTACTGCTAAATTAAACAGATAATCATTGATAAAGGTATCAATATGCCCAAGCGCACAGACCTAAAATCTATTCTTATTATTGGTGCCGGCCCCATTGTAATCGGTCAGGCATGTGAGTTTGACTATTCCGGTGCACAAGCATGCAAAGCATTACGCGAAGAAGGCTATAAAGTCATCCTTGTGAACTCCAATCCTGCCACTATCATGACCGATCCGGACATGGCCGATGTTACTTATATAGAGCCCATTATGTGGCAAACGGTCGCAAAAATTATCGAAAAAGAACGTCCGGATGCCATCTTGCCAACCATGGGTGGGCAAACAGCACTCAACTGTGCGCTAGACTTAGCGCACCATGGTATCCTGAAACAATATCAGGTAGAGTTGATTGGTGCTTCAGAGGATGCGATCGATAAAGCAGAAGACCGTGGCCGTTTCAAAGAGGCTATGAATAAAATCGGTTTGAATACACCGAAATCCTTTATCTGCCACAGTATGGAGCAGGCACTAGACGCGCAAACACAAGTGGGATTTCCGGCACTCATTCGGCCATCTTTCACTATGGGTGGCAGCGGCGGCGGTATCGCTTATAACAAAGATGAATTTATCAGCATCTGTGAACGCGGTTTTGATGCTTCACCTACACATGAACTGTTGGTCGAACAGTCCGTACTGGGGTGGAAAGAGTATGAGATGGAAGTCGTGCGCGACCGTGCCGACAATTGCATCATCATTTGCTCGATTGAAAACTTTGATCCATGCGGAGTCCATACCGGAGATTCTATTACTGTGGCGCCGGCACAGACTCTTACCGACAAAGAATACCAGCTTATGCGTGATGCATCGTTGGCTGTATTACGTGAAATAGGGGTCGATACAGGAGGTTCTAACGTCCAGTTTGCCATTAATCCGAATAATGGCGAGATGATAGTGATTGAAATGAATCCGCGTGTTAGCCGTTCATCAGCGCTCGCTTCTAAAGCCACGGGTTTCCCAATCGCCAAAATTGCTGCCAAATTAGCTGTTGGCTATACCCTGCATGAATTACAGAACGACATCACCGGTGGCCGAACTCCTGCTTCCTTTGAGCCAGCAATTGATTATGTTGTGACCAAAGTGCCGCGTTTTGCTTTTGAAAAATTTCCTGCAGCAGATGATCGTCTGACTACTCAGATGAAATCAGTAGGTGAAGTTATGGCCATCGGCCGTACTTTTCAGGAATCTATTCATAAAGCTTTACGCGGTCTAGAAGTAGGTTTGAGCGGTTTTACCAGCCGCAGTAATGATAGGGCAGTGATTCAGCGTGAATTGGCCAATCCTGGCCCAGAACGTATTCTGTATGTCGCCGACGCCTTCCGAGCCGGTTTTTCTCTTAACGAAATCCAGCAGATTTGCGCTATTGATCCATGGTTTCTGGCTCAAATTGCTGATTTAATTACAGAAGAACAGAAACTATCTGGCCAGAAGCTTGATAACATTGATTACGCCAGCTTGCGTAGGCTGAAGCGCAAAGGTTTTTCAGATAAACGTCTGGCTCAGTTGCTGGCTTCTGATGAAACTAGCGTGCGACAGCATCGGCATCAGCTGAAGCTCCATCCAGTATACAAACGTGTTGATACCTGTGCAGCTGAATTTGCTACCGACACTGCCTATCTGTATTCCACTTATGAAGAAGAGTGTGAGGCTGAGCCGAGTCAGCGAAAAAAAATCATGATTCTGGGTGGTGGACCAAACCGTATTGGGCAGGGTATCGAATTTGATTATTGCTGTGTGCATGCCGCTTTGGCTTTGCGTGAATCTGGTTTTGAAACCATCATGGTTAACTGTAATCCTGAAACTGTGTCTACAGATTACGATACTTCCGATCGTCTGTATTTCGAACCACTCACACTCGAAGATGTGCTCGAAATTTGCCATACTGAGCAACCAGACGGCCTGATTGTACATTATGGTGGTCAAACGCCCCTTAAACTGGCGAATGAACTAGTAGCCAATGGAGTAAACATCATCGGAACTTCGGCAGATGCCATTGATGCAGCAGAAGACAGAGAACGTTTCCAGAAGATTTTGTATACTTTGAAATTGCGTCAGCCGGAAAACCGTACCGCACGTACTGAAGGCGAAGCATTACAGCTAGCAGAAGAAGTTGGTTATCCGTTGGTGGTACGTCCTTCTTACGTACTTGGTGGCCGTGCCATGCAGGTGGTACATTCAGCTAACGAACTACAAACCTATATGCGCGAAGCTGTGCAGGTATCCAACGACAGTCCGGTATTACTCGATTATTTCCTCAGTCATGCCATCGAAGTAGATGTAGATTGTGTCTGCGATGGGCAGCAGGTGGTAATTGGCGGCATTATGCAGCACGTAGAACAGGCTGGCGTACATAGTGGTGATTCTGCCTGCTCCATTCCGCCATATTCTTTGTCGCCTGCCATTCAGGATGAAATTCGTCGTCAAACAGCTGCTATGGCTAAAGAATTAAAAGTTGTTGGGCTGATGAACGTGCAATTTGCGGTACAGGATGATGTTGTCTACGTTTTAGAAGTCAACCCGCGTGCTTCACGTACCGTACCTTTTGTATCTAAAGCCACCAGCGTATCACTGGCTAAAATCGGTGCACGGGTTATGGCTGGCATATCACTTGCAGAGCAGGGCTTCACGCAGGAAATTATTCCAGAATTCTATGCAGTGAAAGAAGCTGTGTTCCCATTCATTAAATTCCCCGGTGTCGATACCATTCTGGGGCCAGAAATGCGTTCAACTGGTGAAGTGATGGGCGTAGGTGAAACTTTTGCCGAAGCTTATCTGAAAGCACAGCTTGGTGCTGGTGAACGTATGCCGGCCATCGGCAAAGTTTTCTTAGCTGTACGGGATGAAGACAAGTCCTCTGTCGTGCAGGTAGCCACTAATTTTCAGTCACTCGGCTATGGCCTTTGTGCCACGCGCGGTACTGCAGCTTTTCTGGCACAACATGGGATTAATGTACAGGTAGTTAACAAAGTTACCGAAGGCAGACCGCATATAGTCGATGCCATCAAAAATGGCGAAATTGCACTGGTAGTAAACACTGTTAGCAGTGATATGCAATCCATCCAAGACAGCCACTCGATCCGCCGCAGTGCACTCAATATGCGCGTGCCTCTGTATACTACTATTGCAGGCGCGCTGGCCATGAGCGAAGGTGTCAGCCAGTTGTCTCATACCCAAGTGTACAGTATTCAGAATCTGCATCAACGTGTTAAATAAATCATAATTTAAGATAATTTTATAAAGAATAAGGCCATTAGCTGTATTTATAACAGTTAATGGCTTTTAAATATAAGTTATACATATCCAATTTATATTGGTTTATTTTGTGTTCAATTAATAAATTAGCTCTCATAATATATAAAGCATTTAAATGCTAGAAAAAGCTTTGTATGTATTAATTGAAATAAGCTTTTATGTATGCTTTTGTCAATGCTGCATGATGTATAAGATTGGCTTGTACATGCAAGTTTGAATTTTCGAAATTACCGGTAGACTTATATACTATTGTCAGGTCAACTGTTTTACCAGATTTGCAGCAGGAAATGATTACAGTGTTCAGTGTGTTTTCTTTTAATTATAAATACGCTTTTAGATGTATTTTCATACTAGTTTAATCCAAACTTTCCTAATATGTTTGTTTTATAAAAAACTCAAAAATTTAAATCAGTAGTTTTTCCCTGAAAACATTGAGGCAAAATAAGAGCAAGATTTTTGTAACTGTTTAAAGATGTAGATAGTATTGGTGTAGTTTTTGTCATAGTAAGTTTATCCTGTAGTATTTATTTTTGCGTTTCGCTACTGCTATTAATTTAGCTTATTAAGTAAATAAAATTTATGCAAACCCATTACATTTCCTTTTAAACAAGAATTTTTTAAATTGTATTTGTAGATCAATGTATTGAAATTTATTTATATGTTATTCAAAACATGATTTTAAAATTAATACATGAAATTTCTTTGTACAATTTATAAAATGAATAATATAGCCAGCGCTATTAGGTTTCAATTCAATCAATTGTTTAACCTAGAATATATTATTAAGAAAAAGTCGTATTCATATTGATATAAGGTAATTCATGGCCAATAGAAATGAGATTTTAGACTGGTGTGCTACGCAACTTGATATAAACCAGTTTCGTGATTTTTGCCCGAATGGACTGCAGATAGAGGGCAAGAATGAGGTGAATAGGATTGTTTGTGCAGTCACTGCCAGTCAGGCTGCGATTGATTTTGCCGTCGCTCAGCAAGCAGATATGCTACTGGTACATCACGGTATGTTTTGGAAAAACGAAAATGTGGTGATTACCGGCTGGAAAAAACGTCGCATTCAGACGCTGTTATGCCATGATATTAATCTTGCTGGCTATCATTTGCCACTGGATGCACACCAACGCTGGGGTAATAACGTGCAATTGGGGTTACGTTTGGGCTGGCAGCTTGACGGATGTGGTGGGGAACAGAACCTGCTGCAATTTGGTAATCTGACTCATCCACAAACTCCGGTAGAGCTTGCTGAGCAGCTGGCACAAAATCTTGGTCGAAAACCGTTGCTGTTAAGTACCAAGCCACAACAGCAGATTCGTAAACTGGGCTGGTGCACTGGTGGGGGTCAAAGTTTTTTTCAGCAGGCCATTGATACAGGAGTAGATGCTTATATCACCGGTGAAGTATCCGAACCACAATACCATTTGGCACAGGAGTACGGTGTTGTGTTTATCGCTGCCGGGCATCATGCAACTGAACGCTATGGTATTCAGGCTCTGGCGCAGGCTTTGGCAGCACAGTTTAACATCCACCAACAGTTTTTTGATGAACCCAATCCTGCATAGGTGCTATAGTTGTACAGAAGTAAGTTTTTTTGGAAAAAATTTTAATAAACATAAACTTAAGCTATTTTTCTGGTAAAAATAGAGTCATTTGTCTATAATTAGATAATTTTTTTGACACCACACTGTATTGATATTATACGGTAATTCTGGGAAATTAATCATGATGACATTATATGCGGGTATTACCTGCCCGTTTAGTCAGCGTTGCAGCTTTGTCCTGTATGAAAAGGGCATGGATTTTGAAATAAAAGATGTAGACGTTTACAATAAGCCTGAAGATTTGGCTGTGATGAACCCTTATAATCAGGTACCCGTGCTAGTGGAGCGTGACCTGATTCTGTATGAATCCAATATTATTAATGAATACATTGATGAACGCTTTCCTCATCCGCAGCTGATGCCGGCAGATCCGGTTATGCGTGGCCGCGGCCGTCTGGTTTTGTATCGGCTGGAAAAGGAACTGTTCAGCCATGTACTGGTATTGGAAAATCCAGAATCCAGTAATAAAGAAATGAATAAAGCCCGCGAAGCCATTACACAGGGGCTGACTATGCTGGCACCAGCATTTAGCAAGAATAAATACATTATTGGTGATGATTTTTCCATGATTGATGTGGCACTGGCGCCGTTGTTATGGCGCTTGGATCACTATGACATTAAGTTGCCAAAATCGGCAGCACCTTTGCTGAAATATGCAGAACGTATTTTCCAGCGTGAAGCCTTCATTGATGCATTAACACCGGCAGAAAAGGCCATGCGTCGTTAAGCATTCTTGATAAAGGGAGAACACAATGAGCAAACTGAGTACTAAACCTTACATTCTACGCGCTCTGTACGAATGGGCGCTGGACAGTGGTTATACACCGCACATTGTTGCATGGGTAAATAATAAAACCCAAGTCCCTCTTCAGTATGTTCGAGATAATGAGATTGTGCTCAATATCGGTGCTGTGGCAGCGCATAATCTGAATATTGATAATGAGTGGGTAAGCTTTGCAGCTCGTTTCAATGGTATATCGCATGATATCTGGATTCCAGTTGGACATGTTACTAGTCTGTTTGCTCGGGAAACTGGTGAGGGAATGGGCTTCGAATTAGAGCCGCTTACTGATGAAAAAGCATCGATTTCTACATCCGAAGAGACTTTTGATACGAAAAATAGCTCCGAAAAAATTCCGGCTGCTGAAAGTAATCAGTCTGGCGGGAAAAAAGGGCTAAAAATTGTCAAATAAATGAATTTATTTACTAATTTTTGAGACTATCAGATGCAAAAGGCTGAAATGGATTAATTTCAGCCTTTTTTGATTTTTATATTCAAATGTTTTTTCCAGCAAGTGTTACACTCTAATCACTCAAAAATATTTAAGTAATCGGAAATAAATTTATTTTTAATAAATTTTTTACAATCACAATCAAATCAATTAATACTAAACATTTTGATTTCAAGCAACTAGTATTTTTGATGGTTGTTTTCACGACAATTTTTAATCATCACTATGAGGAAGTAAAATATATATTATTGCCTGTTTTTAAAATCATATTTAAATGAATGATACTTCATTGTAAAAGTAATATAGGTTAGAATAAGTACCATTAAGTAATTAAATTTTACAATTGATTTCCTCTGCTTTACATGTACTGGAGTTTGAACTTATGAACCAAACTACTGAATCTGCTGCAGTTGGTAAGGATTTAAGTGAACAGCTGACGCATAAAGAAAAAAAATTTAAACGGGTAAAATTTTATTTTAATGCAATTTTTGCTTTATGCTTTATCGTTTTTGCTTTGGGTTTGGTGTGGATGAATGTTATGGCTATAGCCAGTTCATTTATCACAGCGATGATGTTTGGTATGGCTTATCTGGGGGTGATTATGATTTTTGAAGAAGATATCAAAGAAATCAAAATCAAGCTGGAAAAAAGTGCATCAGTTAATATTTGACTCTTTTTTGATTAGTGGATATTGTTTCTGTACTCTTATTTGAACAAAATAGAGCATAAACTATTTTAGGATAAATAAACATTATTCACTTGGATACATGGAGTGGAAGGTTTTTTCTTCGTTCTCTGGCTGTAAATGACGTTTACTGAAGTAGAGATAAATCAGCATGCTGCTGGCGCCGATTAGACACCATAGCATATCTTTCTGAGTATCCCATACATCGCCTTGTGTACCCAGAAAAGCGACAGCTTCCTGATTACTGATTTCTGCTACCATCCATTCGAATAGCTCATAAATGGCACTGATAGCCATACATACACAGCCACTTAGAAAGACTACCCAACTACGTTGGCGTACGATGTGTAAGCCCCAGAGTAATTCGCTGGCGATAATGGCTGGTGAGAAACCCTGAAAAAAATGGCCTAATTTATCGTAATTATTTCGTGACCAGCCAAACAAGCTGCACAGGTAATTAAATAATGGTTCTTGTGCATAGGTGTAATGACCTCCGACCAGTAAAATTAATGCATGAATCAGTACGACCCAGTACATCAATTCACTGAAGCGGAAACGGGAATAGGTACATATAAGTATTGTAACACCTATCAAAGCCGGAAATACTTCTAGCCCCCAAGTGGGATAGTCATGTGGCTGATAGCCAGACCACACTAAAACTACTAGGAATAAGGCTAATTGCAGAATATGACTTTTCATAGGTTTCAGCCCCTGCATATGACTGGTTAGGATGTACAGTCAAGTCTGTCCCGTACTGATCTAAACCAATACCTATATTTTTCAATATGTAATCAAATATATAGGCTTGATTAATTATTATAGTCTGGTTTTAATTGTGAGTGAAATACTCAGAAAAACAATGATTTCAAAAGTCGTCTTAGTTTCAGTTTCCATTATCTTCTCAGTAGAATGGATTAAATAATCATTTTCTCAATGCTTTTTGATAATTGTCAGGGGTTAAAAAAATCAAATATATGATTTTTATAAATAAAAAAAACTATCGCTTACATAAAATCATTTGATTATATTTATTAAGGAATTTTGTGTACTATACCTTCATTAATTAATTCAACCTTTTTTAAGGAGATACTTATGGTTGCTAATGTAAATACCGAAATTAAACCTTTTAATACCACTGCTTTTCATAATGGTAAATTTGTTGATATCAGTGATGCTGATGTGAAAGGTAAATGGTCTGTTTTCTTTTTCTACCCAGCTGACTTTACTTTTGTTTGCCCGACTGAATTAGGTGATCTAGCTGATCATTATGATGAATTGCAAAAAATGGGTGTGGAAGTTTACTCTGTATCTACCGATACACATTTCACTCATAAAGCTTGGCATGATACTTCTGATACCATTGCTAAAATCAAATATTTTATGCTGGGTGACCGTAATGGTACGCTGGCTACCAATTTTGGTGTAATGCGCGAAGGTCAAGGTTCTGCTGACCGTGCTACTTTCTTGGTAGACCCTCAAGGTATCATTCAGAGTGTGGAAGTGACTGCTGAAGGTATCGGACGTGAAGCATCTGATTTGGTACGTAAAGTTAAAGCTGCCCAGTATGTAGCATCTCATCCGGGTGAAGTATGTCCGGCTAAATGGAAAGAAGGCGATAAAACACTGGCTCCTTCTTTGGAACTGGTTGGTAAAATTTAAGCACTTAAACACACACATCTTATCTGCTGTTAATTAGCAGCCATTCAGTCCGGATACCGGCTGCGGTATCTGGGCTTTTTAGTAAAATAAATATACAGGCTATCAAAAATAGAATATCGATTGTTATTTTTAATGTAATGGAGCAGTAATATGTTAGACGACACCCTGAAAAGCCAATTAAAAGCTTATTTAGAATATGTAACCAGACCGGTTGAAATCATAGCAACTCTGGATGAAAGTGCAGGTGCTCGCGACATGCTGGCACTGTTACAAGAGGTAGAAACACTTAGTGATAAAATTTCCTTACGCACTGATGGTGAGTCTGAACGTAAGCCCAGTTTTGAAATTACCAATCCGGGTACACATACCGGACTGATATTCGCCGGTAACCCAATGGGGCATGAGTTTAGTTCACTGGTGCTGGCCTTATTACAGGTAGGCGGACATCCTTCTAAAGAAGCAGAATCTTTGCAGCAGCAGATTAAAAATCTGCAAGGCAACTATCACTTTGAAACTTATTATTCAATTACATGTCATAATTGTCCAGATGTAATTCAGGCGCTGAATCTGATGACTATTCTTAATCCGAATATCACACATACAGCAATTGACGGAGCTCTGTTTCAGGATGAAATTGAAGCCAAACAGATTATGGGTGTGCCGGCAGTTTTTCTGAATGGCGAATCCTTTGGTCAGGGGCGGATGGAGCTTGCTGAAATAGTAGCTAAACTGGATAGCAATGCCGCCAGTGATGTTGTAGATGAATTGAATGCCAAGGCACCCTTTGATGTGTTGATTGTTGGTGGCGGACCAGCGGGTGCAGCAGCTGGAGTATATGCTGCACGTAAGGGTATCCGTACAGGAATAGTGGCAGAACGTTTTGGTGGGCAGGTACTGGATACGCTTGAGATTGAAAATTATATTTCGGTATTGACAACAGATGGTCCGCGGTTTGCTCGTGATCTGGAAAGCCATGTCCGCAGTTATGATGTCGATATTATGAATCTGCAAAAAGTCAGTGCACTGGTACCGGCTAAAACTGAAGGTGGACTGATTGAAGTACATACCGAAAGTGGTGCTGTGCTGAAATCTCGTACAGTAATTCTTTCTACAGGTGCTCACTGGCGTTCGATGAATGTACCGGGTGAACAGGAGTACCGAACTAAAGGTGTTACCTATTGTCCGCATTGCGATGGCCCGTTATTTAAGGGTAAAGATGTAGCTGTAATAGGCGGTGGTAATTCTGGAGTAGAAGCTGCCATTGATCTGGCTGGTGTGGTGAAGAGCGTCACCTTGCTCGAATTTTCCGATAAAATGCGTGCAGATGAAGTTTTGCAGCATAAACTAAACAGTTTGCCCAATGTAAAAGTTATCTTAAATGCCCAGACAACTGAAGTTACCGGTGCTGAAGGTAAGGTTAATGGTTTGAATTATCAGGACAGAACTACCAATACAGCTCATCATCTAGCTTTAG
Source organism: Snodgrassella sp. B3088 (assembly GCF_026535815.1). Taxonomy (NCBI): domain Bacteria; kingdom Pseudomonadati; phylum Pseudomonadota; class Betaproteobacteria; order Neisseriales; family Neisseriaceae; genus Snodgrassella; species Snodgrassella sp. B3088. The sequence continues at coordinate 4,737 of NZ_JAFNPG010000035.1, read as the reverse complement.
AGGGTATTTTTGTTCAGATTGGTCTGCTGCCCAATACCAGCTTTTTGCAGGGTACCGTTGAGTTAACTGAACCAATGCATGAAATTGCGATTGACCGCTATGGTAAAACGAGCGTACCCGGTGTTTTTGCTGCCGGTGATTGTTCTAATGTACCTTATAAACAAATTATTATTGCTGCCGGTGAAGGGGCAAAAGCAGCCTTAAGTGCTTTCGATTATCTAATTCGCACCAGTGCACCACAATAACTGTTTTTTATTATTTATCCCTCAAAATTTGCTGTTTTGAGGGATATTTCTATTCTAGCCAAATAAAGATTGTTTCGGATTGCCTGCAGCTTTCCGAGAGTATTCAACAAACCTTGTTTGAAAAAAATCGCAGCAGTAATAAATCTATTCTCGTATGTGCAACTGAGTAGCGAAGATATGATAATAATATTTATCAGCTGTGTTCTTTCGTTTCTAATTTAGTATAAATTGTTCCATTTTTTGAAGTTATTATTTGATTCATACTGTAAAACTTAGCATCATGCCAGTATCCTCATGTTCGAGTATATGACAATGTGCCATGTAGGGAAAACTAGATGGAGCAGGGTGGTTGAATTTGACCAATACTTTGCTTACAGCACCTTCTACACTGACTATATCTTTCCACCCTGCACGATGAGCTGGCGGAATTTTACCGTTTTCACTTAATATCCTGAATTGAGTACCGTGTATATGGAAGGGGTGTAGCATCATATCGCCTACACCGGATATTTCCCAGCATTCATACTGTCCTTTATTAGCTTTAAAGGCTGGTTTGTGGATATCAAAAGTCTGTCCGTTAATCCGATTTGCATGCATCAAATCTAAATCAGCCATGTTTGCCTGCATATTATGATGCATCACAGCCATATGTCCGTGGTTTGCAGGCATGTGATGCATGGATGAGTCGCCAGAAAGTTGCTGTAAAGCCTGCATACCCAGAGTGTCCAGCTGTGAATCCATAGACAATTTAAATTGTCTATTAGTTAGAATATCTACAGAGGGGATGGCTGGTAGCTTATTGTTAAGCTGTTCCGGCAAACTGGCGTTGTTTCGAGTAGATACGGTGGCCACTTGGATAATTGGGTAGGGTTGATCAAAGGGAGCAAGATTCATACCCATTTGCTTTACTGGCAATGTCAGTAGGTCAAATGCCTGTGCGTTGCTTGTATCAATCAGTACTTCAAAACGTTCAGCCGGCAACATGTACAGATTCTGCACTGCTACCGGTTCAGGCAGAAAGCCTCCATCACTGGCAATAACATACATCGACCGGTTATCACTGCATGCCAGATTCAGGCTTCTGGCGTTACAGCCGTTGAGCAGACGCAGTCGTAGCCAGCCACGTGGCGCATAATGTTGAGGATACAGCTGCCCATTACACAGCAGAGTATCGCCAAACCAGCCCACAGCAGCACTTAGTACATTAAGCTGATAATCAATCTGCCCATTCTCATCAAATTTTTTATCCTGAATTATCAGCGGAATATCATCTATTCCCCAGTTTTTAGGTAATGGCAAGCTGGTGCTGTTGGCATCTTCTAGCAAAAGCATACCGGCCAGCCCCATGGCTACTTGTTTTCCAGAATGCATATGCGGATGCGGATGATACCAGCAGGTTGCAGCCTGTTGTATTGAAGTAAGGTTGATTTGCCGTGTTTGTCCGGCTTCAATGCTTGCTTGTGGCCCACCATCAGCGATACCTGATATTTCCATTCCATGCCAGTGTACTGTAGTGGCTTCGTTAAGACGGTTATGTACTGTAATCTGCACAGGTTTGTTTCGGTACAAGCGAATTACAGGGCCGAGTAAAGCACCATTGTAGCCCCATGTGGTAATCAGATTTTTGCCAAACTGGCTTTGGCCTTGCTGTACCGTAAGTTGAATTTTAGTTTGTTTGGCAGTGTCCAGCAAAGGCGGGATTATCAGCTTCGGTAAGGCTGCATTTCCCTTGGCAAAAGCCGGCCATGGCAGGCCGGCTGCTGCTCCTAATAATGTGGAATATCTGAGAAAATCACGTCTGTTCATGATAATTCCTCTATAAAAATAAATAGCTTAAACCTTTACGTGTAGGTAAGGTCAAGCTATTCTGCCAAAATTTTTTCTGAAATTAAAAAAACAGGACAAAACCTTTTGCAGTTTTGTCCTGTTGCGAACCTTTTATTGCATCATACTGTCAATTTTGCAATTACAGGTTTATAACCAGGTATATTTATAACCCATTGTGCCCTTGAAACCTTTGCGTTTGTCGCTACCGAAGTTTTTCTCGTAACGTACATCTCCGTAAAAATCACTCTGTTTGGTAATTGGCAGTTGAATACCCAAACCGAGCTCTCCCCAGGTTTTAGCATATTCTTCTTTCAAGCTATCGCGGCCAATATCAACAGATTTTGGATTAACAAAATCATGCCAGATATTCGCAACGCCATAGAATGATGAAGGTGGTAAATTATCCGTTACATCACCGTTATAGCCAAAGCGCATACCTACACGACCGCGCAATGCAGATGGGTCGTGCTGATCAACATGGCGAATACGGTCATTAAAATCATCCAGAGACAAATACTGATAAACCAACTGAGCCTGTGGTTCGATAAACCAGTTGTTACCATAAACAATGAAGGATTTTCCAGTTTCAGCGGATAATGCTGCACCCCAGCCATTTTGATGCTCGGACTCATTAGAGCGTGCACTATATTTATTACGTAGATAAGTTACCTGGCCTACAAGATCTACATAGCCACCATTAATACCGTAGAATGTACCATAGCCACCAACACTTACTGCATCCGTACGGCCTTTACCATTGTAGTGGTCATCTACAACTCTACCGTTTTCTGCGCGATATTGATCTCGGAAGTCATTTTCATTATGACCATAAGCTACATAGCCACCAACATGTCGGCGTGTACCATTTTTATCGTTTTCATCCAATATAAAATCGTGACCAATTTGAAGAACAGACTGATTTCCGGCAGTATCCAAACGTTTCTTACCATCTTTATCCAGATGTTTTACAACTACTCTGGCCCAAGTTTGCTGTTGGTCTTCACCTAGAGCCGTATTATTGGAACCGTTGATATTGTAAGTCTGATTTTCACTACGACGTTCATGCAATGTACCGATCGTAGTAAAGCCTAGTTCCATATCTGCTGTAGGCATTTGTACATAGCCTGATACCGGTTCTGCATAAATGGGTACTTCAGGTGGATTGGGTTTGTCTGGAGCAGTTTTGCCCTTAGCTTTTAAAGTCCATGCATAATCTGTTCCTGCTGAACCATCCGCACGGGTGGTGTTGATTTTTTCAAGCTGTGCTTCACCGGCATTTGTAGTTGGAGCTTTACCTGTAAAGTCACTTCCTGTTGTTTGTCCGTCTACGTGTACAACGACAGCAGAATGGATAGGTATTTCTTTCTGCGTTACATCACCATAGATTCCATTTTTATTGGCTGTATGTACAGTTGTCGGTTTATTCCCGATTACATTTCCAGCAATGTCTACACGGTCACTGTAAGTGGTGCCATCCTTATTCCAGAACGTATTAACGTACATCTGACCACCACCCGTATAGTCACCTTTTACTGTTATGCTATGGTATTTATCTTTATCAGCAGCATCTACTGAAGGAATCTCTGGAAATTTAATCGTTCCTTTGCTGTTTGTCAGATTGGTAAGCACAGAATTGCCGGTATTTGTCCAAATACCCTGGTTATCAAGATCAATTTTTCCGTTTTTGGCAAAACCTGAATTACTGGTGGTACCGGTAAAGTTTCCAGTGTTTACGCCTATAATTGAACCAGAATTGGCATTGATAAGATTACCATCAAAATCAGCGGTGTTACTAAATGATATCAAACCGGAACTAGTTGCATCATTAGTTACATCTGTTCGAAGTATATGATTATTGATGACCGAAACTTCACCAGTTCCAGAGTTGGTAATCTGTGCAGGAGAGCTTACCCCCTGATTGATAAAACTGATCTTACCAGAGCGGTTATTAATAATATTACTGCTGAGATTACCTGAGCTTTCATTGCTGATTTTGATTGCCCCTGAAGCATCGTTACGGATAGTACTTGTTAGTGTCTTTCTATTGATAATCTCAATATTATTTTCATCTGATCCTTTGCGTTCACCCAAATTAGCTATTAAACCACCCAAAACATCATCGTTTGTAATTTGGATATTACCTTTTTTGGTATTCGTAATTTCGCTATCAAGATGACCACTCAGATTATTATGAATTTCTATAGTACCTTCATCATTGTTAGTAATCTTATTTCCATTCATTTGACCATTATTTTCTACTATAAGCGTACCGGTACCATTATTATCAAATGCTCTGCTCATAGTATTGTTATTGGTAATCTTTAAAGTGCCGTTATTCAAATTGTTAATTTTTCCGGTACTGCTGCTGACTCCTGTAGCTTGGTTATCAATATTACCGTTGTTTATCAGAGATATCATTCCGGAACTTTCATTAGAGATATCACCATCTAGCTCACCATCAGCATTATTGGTAACCTCAATACTACCCGTTCCTTGGTTAGTGATATTGCCGGTAATTTTTCTGTTATTAATAATATTAATATTATTAGTATCAGAAAGCCCTTTAGCCCCAGTATTCGTTATAGTGCCGCCCAGAACATTATCATTAACAATCTTAATAGCACCGGTGGAAGAGTTACTAATCGCACTATTAATTACACCAGTG
>NZ_JAFNPG010000034.1:0-37776 GCF_026535815.1 Snodgrassella sp. B3088 | reverse complement strand
ATAAAACGGGCGTTTGGGGCAATATGTGGCAGTAAGTAGTGTTATGTGACAAGTATGTAATATTGCATATTACTGGCACCACAATAATTCATTATATCAATTATCTTGTGACAAATCTGCGTCACTTATTCCAACTTAAATTCCCTTAATTGTTTCGTCATTCTTTGAATTAAGCATTTTATATTTATCGCAACCATTAACTTGATGATAAATATACTGAATGTATTCTAATCACAGGCAAATAAATCACAAGTATTTATTATTAAAACAAAAATTTGTGCTAATAGTAAGCTTACTACTGAACCTAAAAGTTGTATTTGCATACATCTGAAAAACTATTACTCATTTGGTTCAGTTTTTCTAAAATAAAAAATATTTAAACCAATTATAATCTGTCGCAATAGTACTAGGTAACCGTTATGAAACTGGTTTATTTGTGCGAGCATAGCGTTGCGCCAGTACAGCGCAAATCATCAATTGTAGCTGGTGAAAAATCATCAATGGTAAGAGCATTATACCTACCATATTGGCAGGAAACAGAACGTTAGCCATAGGTACGCCATTGGCCAAGCTTTTTTTGGAGCCGCAAAACACAATTGTAATTTCATCGGCTCGTTTAAAACCTAGTAACCGTGCTACCAGTGTATTGATCGTAATTACCAGAAATAGAATCACTAGGCTCAGCATCACAATCATACCAATTGAACCCAGATTTACTTTGTGCCATAAGCCTTCAACCACTGCATCACTGAAAGCCACATACACAACCAGCAGAATGGAACTACGGTCTGTGCGGTTAATCCAGACTTTGTGCTGATGAATCCAATTGGCTAATAAAGGGCGTGCAAGGTGTCCGATTACAAAAGGTAGCATTAACTGCATCAAAATGGATTCTATCGCTGCTGCGGTATCAACGCTGTTGCCACTGGTTGGCATCATCAGTCCTACCAGAACAGGTGATAGAAAAACACCGAGGATACTTGAGGCAGAAGCACTGCAAACAGCAGCAGCCACATTTCCGCCAGCAACGGAGGTAAAGGCAATTGCGGATTGCACAGTGGCGGGTAGGGCGCATAAATATAGAAAGCCAAGATAAAGTTCGGGAGAAAGCCAGTTTGGTACCAGTATTCTTAGACATAGACCAATTAGCGGAAACAGGATAAATGTGCTGCAAAAGACCAATAGATGCAACCGCCAATGTTTGATTCCTTCAGTGACAGCCTGTCGAGACAGCTTGGCACCATGCATAAAAAAAAGTAGTGCAATAGCGATGGTAGTTAGATAGCTAAAAAAAGTTTTGACGCTGCCCTGACACGGAAGAATAGTAGCAGTACCGACAACCAATAGCATAGCCAGTAAAAACGGGTCTATATAGAATTTTTTAAGCAAATTGTTCATGGCAGCTCAGCATTTGCGTACGTAATTACAAAAGGCAATATTTTAACGAAAAGTCCTCTTCACAAACAGCTGCTAGCTGAGTTAAAAAGCATTAATCCGATTCCATAATTGCTTTTAATTACCTTTAAGACAATCACCAAATGTTCAAGGCAACCAATTTAGAAAGAGATTTAAAACTTATGATAGACAACATAATTGATAAAATAAATAAATTATCAACAATGGTTTAATTTTGATGTGGATGAACAAAAACGCCAGCCTGTATATGACTGGCGCGCTATATTATTGCTGAGGTCAGAAAAAAGAATTGAGTCCGAGAAATATCAAAACCGACAGAATTGCTGCAGAAGGAAGGGTAATAACCCAGGCAAGTGCTATTGGTTTCATCAGCTTCCAGTTGGCATTGTGGTTAACCAGTCCAATTCCAAGTACGGCACCGACTAAAATATGTGTACTGGATACCGGTAAGCCCATTAGCGTAGCCAGCATTACAATGGCTGCTGAAGATAGTTCGGCGGTAAATCCTGAAGCCGGATGCATTTTAGCAAGATTGGTGCCCACAGTTTGAATCACTTCTTTGCCGATAAACCAAAGGCCAACAATCAGGGCAACACCAAAAGTAATCATCACAGGTGCTGGAATCATGGCATTGGCATCCATAGCAATATCACCAGTTCTAATTATGTCCATAATGGCTGCAAACGGGCCTACTGCATTGGATATATCATTGGCTCCATGGCTGAAAGCAAAACCAGCAGCTGTAAATACTTGCATCCAACTGAACATTAAAAAAGTGGATTTGCTTAAATCTTTACGCTTCAGTGTTTTGGCATAAATAAATGTTGCCATCCAGATCAGGGCACCAATCATGATGATTAGCAAAAAATTGGTTACTACGGACAAGCCCAGATGCAGATTGGTTAATCCCTTGAATAACAGCATAGCTGTAATCATCATGCCACCGCAGGCAGAAATCAGAGGCACCCAGCTATGTAGAGCTTTAAACGCATCTATACTGTTTTTACGGCTTTCTATATCAGCTAGCTTTTTATAATAATCCGATTCTAGTTCATCTACGCTGTAGTCTGGATCACTATAATTTTCCGCATCGCGTGCAATGGCAGAAGAAATTTTGATTTTTTCTGTCTCACTCAGTTGTTCAAACCACGCTTTGTGCTTTTCCTTGTACGCTTTTTTTTCTTGTTTGATTTCTTTCAGAGCTATGTTCATACGCTCATTGTAATCAAGTACATGCTTTTTAATTTGGCTGAAAAGAATGAATGACAATGCTCCGCCAAGCACAGGAGAAATCACCCATGATAGACCGATTTCGCCCATTTTGTTCCACTGGATTAAATCTAGTGCACTGCTGTTACCGGTGACCAGATAGCCCAGACACAGTCCGGCACCAACCAGACCGCCAATCAGAGAGTGGGTAGTTGAAACCGGAAGTCCTTTTTTCGAAGCAATCAGTAACCAGATGGCTGCTGCCAGCAATGCAGCTAGCATTACATTTATACATTGTGACGGTGTCAAATGCATGGCACCAAGGTCTATAATACCGTGTCTGATGGTTTTAGTTACTTCGCCACCGGCAATGACGGCACCGGAAACTTCAAACACTGCAGCTATACCCAGAGCTTGTGGTATTGTAAGGGTGCCGGCACCTACGCTGGTGCCAAAAGAATTGGCTACATCATTGCCACCGATATTGAAAGCCATAAAGGCACCAAAGAGGGTAGCTACAATGAATAATAGCGGCGCATGATGATTGGTATAGCCTAGTCCCCAGTAAATGAAATAGGCAATGGTGCCAAGTAGCAATGCAGCAAAAGCGTAATTAACCCGTGTAATCAAGGGCGAACGTGCAAAAGATGTGTCTGCGGCCATAATGTATTTTAAAGTGGAAAATTCAGAGCCGGCACGTAAACAAGCTATCCGACGTGTGCCATGCTACGTAAAAAAGTGCCATTATAAAGATTTTTGTTTCAAAAGGAGTAAATTATGTTTACGAATCCGTTTTTACCCATTGCCGCTCCGCTTAAATTTTATGCAGTCGTTCCTTCTGCAGACTGGGTAGCCCGAATGGTGGATGCAGGCGCTAATACCGTGCAGCTACGCAATAAAAGCCAGATTGGTTCGTCATTGTACCGTGAAATTGAACGCAGTGTGGCCTATGCAAAGGATTCACCTACACAATTATTTATCAACGATTATTGGTGGGAAGCGGTAGATTGTGGTGCCTACGGTGTACATCTTGGACAGGAAGATTTGGAAAGTGCTGATTTGGTGATGATACAGAGTGCCGGTTTACGGTTAGGAGTGAGCACTCATTCTTCTGAAGAGCTTGCTCTTGCACTTTCAGTAAAGCCAAGCTATGTAGCCTGTGGGGCAATATTTCTTACCAAAACTAAGACCATGCCTACACAGCCTCAGGGATTGGATAAACTTAGACAATACGTGCTTCAGGCCGGAAGTACCCCGACGGTAGCCATCGGTGGCATCGATCTGAGTAATGCGCCTGATGTTCTGGCCACAGGTGTTAGTTCTCTGGCAGTAGTGCGAGCGGTAACAGATGCGGCTGAACCAGAAAAGGTGGTAAAAGCTTTTCAGGCTCTTTGGAAAGAATAAAGAGCGGTACAATTTTTGTCATTCTTACCCAATTGAAGAGAAAGATTATTCTGAATAAATTTAATCTGAAGCAGCATGAATAGTAGTAATAACGTAATCAGCTATACTTGTGAAGCTCAATCATAAACCTGCTTATCCTTTGCCGGCGCTCTTATTATGTCAAAACCATTTCTTAGCGAACCTGAAACATCTACCACAGACACAGGTGTATTACTGCTGAATCTTGGTACGCCCGAAGCACCAACACCTCAGGCTGTACGTCCCTATTTGCGAGAGTTTTTATCCGATCAGCGTGTGGTTGAGTTGCCACGATTTTTATGGCAGCTGCTATTACGTGGCATCATCCTGCCTTTAAGGTCAAGGAAAAGTGCTCATGCTTATCAATCCATTTGGCAAGACAATGGTTCTCCGCTTCTAATTGGTACACGGTCCCTCACTCAAGCATTGTCTAAAGCTTTACCTGAAAGTGTTGTTACCTGTTTTGCTATGACTTATGGTCAGCCAAGTGTGGTGGATGTGGTGCAGGAAATGAAGAAGCAAGGTGTAGCAAATCTGCTGGTAGTACCTTTGTATCCTCAATATGCAAGTTCAAGTAGTGGTGCGGCACTTGATCAGCTATGGCGAGCTTTACTTAAACAGCGCGTGCAGATGGCGGTACGAAGTATCACTAGTTTTTGTGCAGATACCAATTATATAAAGACCTTGGCAGCTCATATCCATACGCACTGGAAACAGCATGGACGCGGGGAATGTTTGTTGTTGAGTTTTCATGGTATTCCATTAGCTCAGCAACAGGCTGGTGATGTTTATGTTGAGCATTGCCGCACCACTACCCAGCATTTGGTTAGTGAGCTCGGATTGAAAGATAATGAATACCGACTGGCATTTCAGAGCCGGTTTGGTTACGCGCCATGGGTGGGTCCCAGTACTCAGGATTTATTCAACCAGCTACCACAGGCTGGAATAAAAAAACTTGATGTAGTATGTCCCGGATTTGTTACTGATTGTCTGGAAACACTAGAAGAGATTAATATTAGGGGTAAAGCTGATTTTCTGGCTCATGGGGGTGAACAATTTCATTATATTCCATGTATGAGCAGTGAAAATGAATGGGTAAAAATACTAATACCTTTAATCAATCAGAATCTGCAAGGCTGGCTGTAAGTTTCTGGTATCCAATAAAAAGCCATAGAATTTGATTCTATGGCTTTTTATTTATTTGTTTAAACTGCTTCGTTCTGCATCATAATTCGTGCGATCAAAGCCTTGTCTTTACCTTGCATTTGTGGAATTTTTACTTTGAAACCATTTCCAGCAGCCACTTCTATCGGATAACCTTTACGTGTCATTTGTTCTAGCCGAATAATTCGATTACCGCTGGGGTGAATAATTTCCAACTGATCACCCACACTGAATTTATTTTTCACCTCAATCGTTGCCCACCCATCAGCATCAATATCCGTTACCTTGCCAACGTATTGGCTTTGTTTGGATAAAGAATGTCCAGACAAATAATTTTGATATTCCTGAGTTTGATGACGTTCCAAAAATCCAGTGGTATATCCGCGATTTGCCAGTCCTTCAAGTTCGGCCAGCAGCGAGTAATCAAAAGGTTTTCCAGCAACTGCATCATCAATGGCACGCCGATATACTTGTGCGGCACGGGCTACATAATAAACCGATTTGGTGCGGCCTTCTACTTTCAGTGAATCCACACCGATCTCAGCTAGTTTCGCAACTTGCTCCACTGCACGTAAATCTTTGGAATTCATGATATAGGTACCGTGCTCATCTTCCATAATCGGCATCATATCACCGGGTCGATTAGCCTCTTCGATTAAATATACTTTATTAGCTAAGGGGTGGCGTTGTTGCTCATTCGGGCCCAACAGGTTCTCATCTGCCAGAGATTGAGCATGCTTGAAATCAAAATCGCGTAATAGCTGGGCGTCACCGCTGTCACTATCCGACGTGTTATGTACTTTATAATCCCAGCGGCAGGCATTAGTGCAGGTACCCTGATTGGGATCACGATGGTTAAAGTATCCAGATAGCAGACAGCGGCCGGAATAGGCGATGCATAAAGCACCGTGCACAAATACTTCTAGCTCAATATCTGGACATTGCTGCCGGATTTCAGCAATCTCATTGATACTTAGCTCACGTGATAAAATAATACGTTCAATACCAATGCTTTGCCAAAACTGTACACCCCAAGCATTAGTCGTATTGGCCTGTACGGACAGATGCACCGGTATTTCCGGCCATTTTTCGCGAACTTTCATAATCAGCCCAGGGTCGGCCATAATCAGTGCGTCTGGCTGCATGGCAATAATTGGTTCCATATCAGCCAGATACGTTTTCAGTTTGGCATTGTGTGGCAGAATATTACTGGCCAGAAAAAATTTCTTGCCACGAGCGTGTGCTTCAGAAATTCCCTGCTCCAGTACTGGAAGATGGGCAAATTCATTATTGCGTGCACGTAGAGAATAGCGTGGCGTACCCGCATAGACTGCATCTGCGCCGTAATCAAACGCAGCACGCATCCGTTCCAGACCGCCAGCAGGTAATAATAATTCCGGTGCTTTCATGAGTGTGCAAACTTTCCTGATAGTTTTGAATGCTTTCAGGCAGCCGGCTGAAAAAAACCGGCTGCCTGAAAGTAAAATATCTATTTTTAAAGGAATTATCCGCTTTTTGGCGAATATGGTCAATTGTCATGCCATATCGGGCTATAATAATCAGCAAATCTATCCGATGTAACAACTACTCATGTCTGATAATCGTATCAATCATCAACCAGCTTTTTTGCTTTCATCACGTCCGTGGAGTGAAAGCAGTCTTCAAATAGAAATATTTTCACGAGACTATGGCAGAGTGGTGATGCTGGCTCGCAGTGCACGACGGCGCCAAAGTGAACTGCGCGGCGTGTTGGTACCATTTGTACCTTTGCAGATTTCTTGGTATGGCAATAATGAACTGAAAACTCTTCATCGTGCAGAATGGGTAGGTGGGTGGCCTCAGCCACAAAATCAAGCTTTGTTCAGTGCAATGTATGTGAATGAGTTAGTTTTGAAACTTACAGCACGCGAGGATTCTTTACCATCTATCTATCATGCCATGTACGCCGTTTTGCAAAGTATCTGCGGTGGTGAGCATCTGGCAGCTTTACGTTATTTTGAGTGGAGCCTTCTGCATACTTTAGGTGTGGCTCCGGATATCTCGCAGGACAATCTAGAACAAGCAATTGTCTGTCATGAACGTTACTGGTTGCGTGCTGAGCACGCACCGGTATTATTGATGCAGGCACAGCAGCTATCTGCTCAAGAGAAAGGCATTGTGGTCCATGGACATACTCTTAATGCGCTAACCAACCAGTCTCTGGCATCACAGCCTGAATGGCATCAGGAAGCTCTTCGGCTGACTCGCATGCTACTTGATTTCCGTCTACCAGACGGTATCCTCAGTAGACAGATATTGAAACAGCTGCAGCAATTAACAGGTTAATAATCTTATTATTTAAGCATCTGATTGAATAAATTATTGCAGTTTATTGGACTAGTAACGGGCCTTTGAGAATTTGGAATGAATTGCTAGAATTTTAATAAGCAAAGAATTGGATTTTCTTTTTTAACATCTTTATTGATTCGAAAGCATATTATCTGAATTTTTATTTTGATACTGTGAGAATCTGATACTGATATTTACTCTATTTGTATAAAAAAATACAGCCCTTCTAGGCTGTATTTTTAATTTTGGTCGGAGTGAAAGGATTCGAACCTTCGACCCCTTGCACCCCATGCAAGTGCGCTACCAGACTGCGCCACACTCCGACTCTGTAAAGGAGGCGATTATAAAAGTAATCGTTTTACTTGGCAAGTACGCTATTCAGGTTGTCCATTATCTTCTCAATGTGCTGCCGTGTTTCTAGAGCATCAATGGCCGGATTACCTTCAGCATCCACCTGATTACGTGTAAATGGATCGATATAGGGAGTAAAGCTATCGCGCAATTGTCGAATTTTAATTACATCAGCACGGGTATAATGCTGGCCGCCATAGCCAATCACTACGCCGTGAATCTGCTGCCATGCAGTAAACTGCTCCTTACTAATGTCAGCAAGCTGGCACAGCTCTTCTAGGGTAAAGTACCGCTGTGCTGGAATGGGTAACAGTTGCTTAGGCTTGTTTTCCATTATAGTGATCAACCATGCCTTTCAATTTTTGTGATGCATGGAATGTTACCACGCGTCTAGCAGAAATAGGGACTTCTTCGCCGGTTTTGGGATTACGGCCAGGGCGCTGCGGTTTATCGCGCAGCTGGAAGTTACCAAAACCAGAGATTTTGATTTGTTCGCCTTGTTCTAGGGTACTGCGAATTTCTTCAAAAAACAATTCTACTATTTCTTTGGCATCGTGTTTGCTCATGCCGGCTACTTTTTCTACCAAAATATCTGCAAGTTCAGCTTTTGTCAGCGTCATATTAAAGTTTCTTTCATTAAAGAGGGCGATATTATCCACAAATTGATTTGTGTTATCAAGTAAGTAAAATTTTAATCGTTTAGGATGTCTGGGTAAAATTCTAAACGCGTAATTTTGCGTCAATTGTACCTGCTGTATCTATGAGTTTTGTTATTACTGAGTCTACTTCTTCATCGGTCAGTGTTTGCTCAGGGCTTTGCAGAATAATTTTTACAGCCAGACTTTTCATGTTTTCAGGGACACCTTTACCTCGATAAACGTCAAAAATAGCGATTTCCTGTATGGAAGAATGTTTAACACTGGTCAGAGTGTTAAGTAACTGTTCAGCAGTTATTTGCTCTGGGAGGATAAAAGCCAGATCACGTCGTACGGGCTGAAATTTGGATACTGGTTGGTAAGTAATTCTGTCTTGCGATAATACAGCACTTAGATTTAGCTCAAATAGAATCGGTGATTGAGGTAAATCGTATTTTTGTGTCCAGCGTGGATGCAGTTCTCCGATAACACCGACTACTTTATCAGCAATGATGATTTCTGCCGTTCTGCCCGGATGCAGTGCCGGATGTTCTGCTGCGCGATATTCAACAGTATCAGCACTGATTAAACCGGCAATATCGTTTTTGACATCATAGAAATCCACATTACGTGTGGTTGCGGCCCACTGTTCTGGCAGGGCAGAACCATAAGCAAGACCAGCAATTTTTTTGGTCTGGACATATGCTTCATTCTGTTTGTGAAACACGCGTGCCACTTCGAATAATCTTACCCGGTTTTGTTTACGGTTTAGATTATTGTGCAGAATTTCTATCAAGCCACCAAACAAGGTAGAGCGCATGACACTTAGCTGACTGGCAATCGGGTTTTGCAGGCGAATCGGATTAGTATTGCCGGCTAAATCTTGTTCCCATGCTTCTTCTACAAAGGCGTAGCTGACAACTTCCTGATAGCCGTTATTGGCAAGCTGGTGGTAGACACTGAATAATGGTTTCTGTGTTTCCGGCAGGGCTACCATGTTCAGTTTGCCATTGGTATGGTTGTCTGGAATATTGTCATATCCGAAAACGCGGCCGATTTCTTCAATAAGATCTGCTTCAATTTCAATATCAAAGCGAAAGCTGGGTGATGTAACCGTGAAACCGTCTTCGCATATTTGTGGATTCAGACCTAGATGTTGCAGAATAATTCCTATATTCTCTGCAGAAATATTTACTCCCAGTACTTTGGCTACTCTGTTGGTGCGTACTCGGACTTTTTTGGTGTCAGGCAGGTTTCCTGTTGCTTCAGTGATATTACCGATATCACCTCCGCAGATTTCTTGTATTAGGGCTGTGGCACGTTCGATGGCTTGTTGCTGTAAATTGAAATCCACACCTCGCTCAAAACGAAATGATGAGTCTGAACCAAAACCATACTGTCGAGCTTTGCCGGCAATGATGTCTGGAGTAAACCATGCACTTTCGATGACTACATTATGGGTATCGTTAGTAACTGAGCTTTCTATACCACCCATCAGCCCAGCAATGCTCAATACCTGTTTTTCATCAGCTACTACAAGTGTATTGCTGCAGAGGGTGACAGTTTTGTCATTAAGACAGGTAATAGTTTCACCATCATGAGCACGACGAATATTCAGCTTACCGGTAATTTTATCAGCATCAAACATGTGCATTGGCTGCCCAAGCTCTAGCATGACATAGTTGCCGATATCAACTAAAGCATTGATACTCCGCAATCCACTGCGTTCCAGTCGTTGTTTTAGCCATGCCGGTGTAGCTGATTGTGAATTAACGCCACGGATAACTCGGGTAAGAAAGCGGCCACAGTCTTGTGGTGCTTCGATGCTGGCTGGTTGGCTGGCTTCGATGTTTGCTTGGACAGGCACAATTTCAATCGGATGTAACTTAGACTGAGTTAATGCACCTACTTCACGTGCTATTCCTTTTATACTGAGGCAGTCTGCACGGTTAGGTGTGATTTTGAGGGTGAGCAGATGATCATCTAATTCCAGATAGTTGCGGATGTTTTCACCGATAGGTGCATCTGCAGGCAGAATCAGCAGACCATTAACTTCATCTGGCAGACCTAATTCTTTTGCTGAGCACAGCATTCCATTGGATACCTGACCGCGCATTTTGGTGGGTTTGATTTTAAAATCGCCTGGCAAAATGGCGCCTGGTAACGCGCAAGGTACTTTGATTCCTGGCTGTACATTGGGAGCACCACATACAATTTGTATCAGTTCGCCTGTGCCGGCATCTACTTGTGTGATATTGAGCCGGTCAGCATCAGGATGTTTAATGACTGATTTTACTTCAGCAATTACTACACCTGTGAAGGTGGGAGCAGCCAGTCTGGTTTCTTCTACTTCAAGTCCGGCCATGGTGAGTAAATGTGCCAGCTGGTCTGCTGACAGGTCTGGATTGACCCATGAATATAACCATTGTTGAGAAAATTGCATAATGCTTCCAGTATGTATTCTGTTGCAGTTTCATCCAAAAGTGTTGGGTTTGCTGGTCTGCAGTTGTTACAGGATTGTTTAATCTGTAATTTATGTAACTTCGCTTTTGGAATTCGTATTAGGTTAAGATGAATTATTCTAGTTTGTTATAGGGTGAATAATTTTTTAACCATAAAAATTCATCAGTCGTTCACTAGTGAGATGATTACGCTTTGATGTTAATCTTATATCAGTGGTAATGAATGTTGTTTTGTTTCGGCTATGCCTGAATTGGATAATTCAGGGATTGGCTTAAAACAAGTTCATTACTTTTAACAGACACTTTGTAGTTAATCCTGAAACTGTTTCAGAAAATTCAAGTCATTGTCGAAAAAAAGGCGCAAATCATTAATTCCGTAGCGCAGCATGGCAAATCTGTCCAGACCAATGCCAAAGGCAAAACCTGTATATTTTTCAGCATCTATATTGACGTTTTTTAATACATTTGGATGCACCATGCCGCATCCGCCGACTTCGAGCCAACCTCGCTCACCCATGATATCAATTTCAGCTGATGGTTCGGTAAATGGGAAAAATGAAGGGCGGAAACGTACCTGTAAATCATCACGTTCAAAAAAGCGACGGATAAAATCGGTAAATACCGCTTTAAGGTCGGCCATGGTCACACCTTCCTCAATCCACAATCCTTCTGCCTGATGAAACATTGGTGAGTGGGTGGCATCTGAGTCTACCCGATATACGCGTCCTGGAGCAATAATGCGAATCGGCGGCTCTTTTTTGTCCAGCATGTAGCGTATCTGAATAGGAGATGTATGGGTACGTAGTACGTTGCCATTTTCGACATAGAATGTGTCTTGCATGGCGCGAGCAGGATGGTTTGGTGGAATATTCAATGCTTGAAAATTATGAAAATCATCTTCGATTTCCGGCCCATCGGCTACGGTGAATCCCATGCTGTGAAACAGTTCTACAATCCGCTGTAAGGTTAAGGTTACAGGATGTAAACCACCTATATTTTCGCCGCGACCGGGCAGAGTCACATCCAGTGCTTCGGCCGCCAGCTGTTGTTGCAGTTTGGCTTCGTGCAGTGCATCACGTTGCTGGTTATAGGCAGATTGAAACTGATTTTTGCACTCATTTATGTGCGCACCGGTGGTTTTGCGTTCTTCCGGTGTCATTTTTCCTAGTGTTTTTAATAGGGCGTTGAGTTCACCTGTCTTGCCCAGATAACGGGCTTTTACCAATTCTAATGCAGGTAAATCAGTAGCTGATTGAACAGCAGCGATGCCTTCGGCAACGATGCGGTTGGCGTTTTCCATAACAAGATTCTTTACTTAAATATAAACCGAAGAGATGTGTAATGCTTTGTCTTGCTCTTAAAAATACTGGAATTGTGAATAATACCGAATCTGAAGCGGACAAAACGAGGTATATAACACGCTATAATATATTTTTTGCTAAAAGCTTATTTTAACGCGAAATTCATGCGGTAAACAATGTTAAGCTATCAGTTTAAATATAATTAAAAAGTTTGATAAATCAGGAATGAAAAAAAAGGAAACCGAAGTTTCCTTTTTTCCAGAATCTGCTTATCAGGCTAAAGCAGCTTTTGCCTGTGCGGCCAGCTGAGCAAATGCAGCTTGATCAAATACGGCCAGATCAGCCAGTACTTTGCGGTCGATAACAATAGCCGCCTTTTTCAGACCATTCATGAATTTGCTGTAAGACAAACCGTTCTGACGTGCTGCAGCATTGATACGTACAATCCATAACTGGCGGAATTGACGTTTGCGTTGACGACGGTCACGATAGGCGTACTGACCGGCTTTCATTACTGCCTGTTTGGCAATACGATAGACGTTTTTACGACGGCCGCGGTAGCCTTTGGCTAACGCTAAAACTTTTTTATGACGTGCACGAGCGGTAACACCACGTTTTACGCGAGGCATAGTTCAAACTCCTTAAGCGTAGGGTAACATTTTGTGGATAGAAGCCATATCGCGTTCATTCACCAAAGAGGTGCCACGCAATTGGCGTTTGTTTTTAGTGGTTTTTTTCGTCAGGATGTGACGTTTGAACGCATGAGCGCGTTTTACACCACCGTTACCCAATACTTTAAAGCGTTTTTTTGCGCTAGATTTGGATTTCATTTTCGGCATGGGAAAACTCCATTGTTGTTTGATCAGGCGAGGGGTGGCTGTATACAGCACTTTGACCCGCACACCACGGTTTTTGCCGCCTGAATATTGCTTTGCGCACAGCGGCGATGCACAAGGACGAGGATTATAATATATCTGTGTCGTTAAGACAATATCGCTGTAGTATGCTTCTGCCGACACAGTCATGTTGTGATTATTTAGGTTGCTTGAGTCAATATATGAAAAACCTCATTTCAGGTGAGTAAAATGAGGTTTTTATAAGACAGGCTGAGTTTGATAATTATTTCTTTTTCGGTGCGATTATCATCACCATTTGGCGACCTTCCATTTTTGGAAACTGCTCAACAGTGCCGATTTCAATCAAATCAGCTTGAATGCGTTTGAGTAGTTCTGCTCCTAAATGTTGATGAGCCATTTCACGTCCACGAAAGCGCAGCGTGACTTTTACTTTATCGCCATCTGTTAAAAAGCGAACAATGTTGCGCATTTTAATCTGATAGTCACCTTCATCAGTACCAGGGCGGAATTTGATTTCTTTTACCTGCACCTGTTTTTGCTTTTTGCGCTGTTCGTCGCGTTTTTTGGATTGTTCGTATTTGTATTTACCAAAATCCATTAATTTGCAGACGGGTGGTTTGGCGGTAGGGGCAATTTCCACCAGATCCACATCGTTCTCTTCAGCCAGTTTCATGGCCTGCTGAGTAGATACTACACCCAACTGTTCGCCAGTTGGACCAATCAAACGCACTTCTTTAATGGTGATTTCACCGTTGATGCGTGCTTCGCGTTCTTGAGCGATGGTCGTACTCCTTATTCACGTTTAATGAAGAGACAAGGCTTCTTGTTTCAGCTGGCTAATGAATGTTTCAATATCCATCTGACCCAAATCTTCGCCGCCGCGTTTGCGTACGGCAACCTTGTTGTCCTGTTTTTCTTTCTCGCCTATAACCAGTTGATAGGGAAGGCGTTGCGTACTGTTATCTCGGATTTTGTATCCAATTTTCTCATTACGCAAGTCTAAATGCACGCGGAAGCCTTCTGCGGTTAATCGCGTGGCAAGTTGTTGACAATATTCTGTCTGTGCTTCAGTGATATTCATAATCACCATTTGTACCGGTGCTAACCAAAGCGGAAATGCGCCGGCATGATGTTCAATCAGAATACCAATAAAACGTTCTAATGAACCTAAAATGGCTCGATGTAGCATTACTGGTCGGGCACGGCCGTTTTCTTCGGTGACATATTCTGCACCAAGACGTTCTGGTAATACAAAATCCAGCTGGATAGTGCCACATTGCCACGAACGGCCTAATGCATCTTTAATGTGATATTCTACTTTCGGGCCGTAGAATGCGCCTTCACCGGGTAATTCTTCCCATGTAACGCCACAGGCAGTCAGAGCTTCGCGTAAACCCTGTTCCGCTTTGTCCCATATGGCATCAGAACCGGCACGTTTTTCAGGCCGAAGGGATAATTTAACCGATACATCATTGAATTCAAACTGGCGGTAAATGCGCATGACCAGTTCGTTGAATGCTTTGGCTTCACTGACTATCTGGTCTTCGGTGCAGAAAATATGAGCGTCGTCTTGTGTAAAACCACGTACGCGCATCAGGCCGTGTAGGGCGCCAGAAGGTTCATTTCGGTGACAAGAACCGAATTCGGCCAGACGCAAGGGAAGGTCGCGATAAGAGCGTAAACCCTGATTGAAAATTTGGATATGACCAGGACAGTTCATGGGTTTTACTGCGTAAACACGTTTTTCCGATTCGGTAATAAACATGTTTTCTTTGTAATTATCCCAGTGACCGGATTTTTCCCAAAGGCTGCGATCCATAATCATTGGGGTTTTGATTTCCTGATAGCCAGCAGCTGCTAGTTCACGACGCAGGTGTTGTTCGATTATCTGCCATAGTGACCAGCCCTTGGGATGCCAGAATACCATACCCGGTGCTTCGTCCTGCAAATGGAATAAATCCATTTGTTTGGCCAGTTTGCGGTGGTCACGTTTTTCTGCTTCTTCTATACGCTGGATGTAGGCGTTCAAATCTTCCTTGGTAGCCCATGCGGTGCCGTAAATACGCTGTAACTGTTCGTTTTTAGCATCACCACGCCAATAGGCGCCTGAAAGTTTTGTGAGTTTGAAGTTTTTAAGAAAGCGGGTGTTGGGAACATGCGGGCCGCGACACATGTCTACATATTCCTGATGATAATATAGACCCATGGCTTTTTCATCAGGCATGTCTTCAATCAGGCGCAGTTTGTAATCTTCGTGCCGCTGAGTGAATACTTTGATAACTTCATCCCGCGGTGTAACTTTTTTGACTACGTCATAATTCTGTGCAATCAGTTCTTTCATGCGGGCTTCAATTGCTGCAATATCTTCGGGCGTAAAGGGACGTTCGTACCAGATGTCGTAATAAAACCCATCTTCGATTACTGGGCCGATAACCATTTTGGCATCAGGATACAGTTGCTTTACAGCATGGCCAACCAGATGAGCACAGGAGTGACGAATAATTTCTACACCTTCTTTATCTTTGGCAGTAATGATGCTGACTTGAGCATCTTCTGTTACTTGATCACATGTATCTACCAATTTACCATTAATTTTACCGGCAATGGCGGCTTTGGCTAAGCCTGTACCTATGGAAGCGGCAATGTCGGCAATGCTTAAAGGCGCTTCAAACTGACGAACTGAGCCGTCTGGCAAGGTAATGTTTAACATGCATACTCCACAAACAACAGACCGGTCTCGTTTGTTACGAGTGAGAATATCAGATGGCCGCTTTTGTTTATATTTATAAATTAATGGGATAATTTAATGCGTCAGTTCTGATGAACTTTCGCTTCAGTTAAGGAATTTATTTTAACGATTTGGTTTTTGCTTGGCAATGCTTGCCCGGCGAAATGTGTAGGTTTGGGCTATAATGGGAAATTCTGTCATATTTTTTGATATTAAATAAGTTATATGCTGAAATTTACTTTACAGCGTACGGATGGTTTTGCGCGCCGTGGTACGCTTGAATTGAATCATGGTACGGTGGAGACGCCGGTTTTTATGCCGGTGGGAACTTATGGTTCAGTAAAGGCAATGTCGCCACGTACTCTAGAGGAAATTAAGGCGCAGATTATTCTGGGTAATACGTTTCATCTTTGGCTGCGACCGGGTTTGGATGTTATCCGTGATTTTGGTGGTCTGCATGATTTTATAGGTTGGAAGCGGCCGATATTGACGGATTCAGGTGGTTTTCAAGTGTTTTCGCTGGCGCAAATGCGGAAGCTAACAGAAGAAGGGTGTACCTTCCGCAGTCCTATTAACGGCGACAAGCTGTTTTTATCACCTGAAATATCTATGCAGATTCAGACGGTGCTGAATTCTGATATTGTGATGCAGCTGGATGAATGCCCTGATGGAAATGTGGATGCAAGAGAAGCAGAAAAATCTTTGCAGATGAGTTTGCGCTGGGCAGAGCGTAGTAAAAACGAATTTGAACGTCTGAATAATCCGAATGCTTTGTTTGGTATTGTGCAAGGCGGAATGTATGAAGACCTGCGTGAGCAGTCGCTTGCTGGTTTGGAAGAAATCGGTTTTCCCGGTCTCTCTGTAGGTGGTCTTTCGGTGGGAGAGCCAAAACCTGAAATGTATCGTATTTTACGCGCTATTGGACCTAAACTTCCGGCGAATAAACCGCACTATCTGATGGGTGTGGGTACACCTGAAGATTTAGTATATGGTGTGGCGTATGGTATTGATATGTTTGATTGTGTGATGCCAACGCGAAATGCGCGTAATGGATGGCTGTTTACACGTTTTGGAGATGTGAAAATCCGTAATGCAATCTATCGCCATGACCAGCGCCCGCTGGATGAAAGCTGCGATTGTTACACTTGCCAGCATTTCAGTCGTGCTTATCTGCATCATTTGCAGCGTGTGGGTGAGATTCTGGGTGCTCAATTAAATACAATTCATAATTTACGCTATTATCAGATTCTGACTGCAGAAATGCGTCTGGCTATTGAAGCGGGTAAATTTAGTGAATTTCAAATGCGTTTTCATGCTGATCGTGCCCGAGGTGTTTTGTAGGTTTGTGTCTGTCGGGAGTGGTGCTGTTTTGTAAGTGTATATAATTTGTTGCTGATAGTTGAAGTTTGTCAGCAATGTTTTGTGTTTTTATAGAATATAGTGGAGAAAGTTGTATGGGTGAAAAAGCCTGGTCGGGCCGTTTTCATGAGCCGGTTAGTGAGCTGGTAAAGCAGTACACTGCATCGATTACTTTTGATCAGCGTCTTGCTCAATGTGATATTGAGGGTTCTCTGGCACATGCGCAGATGTTGCAGCAGGCTGGTGTGCTTAGTGCGGAAGATTTGAACGCAATTCAGCAGGGTATGCGGGAAATTCTACATGAAATTGCTGCCGGTAAAATCAACTGGTCAGTTGATTTGGAAGATGTTCATATGAATGTGGAACATCTGCTTACGCAGAAAGTCGGTGATGCCGGTAAACGTCTACATACCGGTCGAAGTCGCAATGATCAGGTAGCGACGGATATCCGTTTATGGCTGCGTGAGGAAATTGACCGCATTGTGTTGCTTATCATTGATTTGCAGTCTGCGCTGGTTGATTTGGCTGAAAAAAATGCAGAGGTGGTGATGCCTGGCTTTACGCATATGCAGGTGGCTCAGCCTGTAAGCTTTGGGCATCATATGCTGGCGTATGTGGAGATGCTGGGACGAGACTGCGAGCGAATGCAAGATTGCCGCCATCGAGTAAACCGGATGCCTCTGGGTGCGGCCGCGCTGGCAGGGACAACTTTTCCGATAAATCGGGAAGTGACAGCGCGATTACTGGGCTTTGAGGCTATATGTCAAAATTCTTTGGATGCAGTATCAGATCGGGATTTTGCTATTGAGTTTACTGCAGCCGCATCGATTCTTATGATGCATCTTTCAAGGCTGAGTGAGGAACTGATATATTGGATGAGTCCGTGCTTCGGCTTTATTGATATTGCCGACCGTTTCTGTACAGGGTCGAGCATTATGCCGCAAAAGAAAAATCCGGATGTACCGGAACTTGTGCGCGGAAAAAGTGCGCGGGTGGTCGGACATTTGATGGGGCTGATCACCTTGATGAAATCGCAGCCATTGGCTTATAACAAAGATAATCAAGAAGACAAGGAACCTCTTTTTGATACGGTAGATACGTTGGTTGACACACTACGGATTTATGCCGATATGATGCGTGGTGTGAGTGTGAAGCCTAAAAATCTTCGAGCAGCGGTTTCACAGGGTTTTGCTACGGCAACTGATCTAGCTGATTATTTGGTGAAAAAGGGTTTACCATTTCGTGACAGTCATGAGGTGGTGGCACGTGCTGTACGTCTTGCTGAAGAACAGCAAAAAGAATTAAGCGAATTACCTCTGGTTGTGCTGCAGTCTTTCTCTGGTTTGATTGAGGAAGATGTTTATCAGGTATTATCGCCGGAAGGCAGTTTGAATGCTCGTAATCATATAGGTGGTACGGCACCTGAGCAGGTTCGGGCACAGGTGGCTCGCTGGCGTAAGTGTTTACAGAGTAGTTAGTTCTAATTGTATGGGCTGATATGTCTTATTCAAAAAAACAGGCAGATTTTTCTGTCTGTTTTTTTATATCCAGAAAAAAAATTCAAATATTTTTATGTCATGTTTTTTTATGATTATGAGCAATTGTCGGTTTTTAATCTATCGTGATTG
Organism: Snodgrassella sp. B3088; assembly: GCF_026535815.1. Classification (NCBI taxonomy): domain Bacteria; kingdom Pseudomonadati; phylum Pseudomonadota; class Betaproteobacteria; order Neisseriales; family Neisseriaceae; genus Snodgrassella; species Snodgrassella sp. B3088. The sequence goes on along the minus strand of NZ_JAFNPG010000034.1, from coordinate 18,916 downwards.
ATGAGTGCCATTTTATGATGTATGCGAAAATCAGAAATAAGGGGACAAGGTGTGTATTGATGTCATTGTTTAATGTAGTCAGAAGTTATAAGTAAAATGATGTTTCAGGTAATTTGCTGTTTATTAGGTATTTATTAAATATAATTACAGATAGGTTTGTTTGTAGTTGATTATATGGTGATAAATCATATTTGATTTTAGCCATACATGAAATTTATGATGTGCTGGTATAGTTTGCGTATATCATTTACAATAATTAACGTATTTAAATTTTTTTGAATTTTGTTTTCAAGGGAAAACTATGCAATTACAAATGACTAAATTAATTTTGGCGCTTACAGTGGGCGGATTGTTATCTGCATGTGGGTCTTCTAAGATAGAACAATCTCCTGATAGGATGGTTCGCGCTGGTATGCAGCGGATGATGAAGGAGGACAATCAGTACAATTTTTCGGGCACGCTTAAACTAGATGTACCAAATCAGGTTAATGCAGATATAGCTGATAAAAATTCTGATGTAATTGAACATAAAGCAAGTGATGCCTTTGACATGGATTTAGATTCGAATTCGGATGAAGAAGCAGAAGTTGCAGATGAAAGAGATTTCTATAAGAAGCAAATGAAGTCGTTAAATAGGGTACTAAATTTATTGAGTAAATCTTTTACCATTCCTTTCACCGGTGCAGTGGATATGCCGAAAGGACGTGTGGAAGTTATTCCGGAATTGCGCTATGAAAACAAAAATGCTTTAGTTTCTTATAAATTTCCAACCTATATTGATTTTAATAATTTAGCAGTGTATGTGGATGCCTCTGCGATAACTAATATCTCAGATATTATGAATGAGCAATCAAATCCTACTCGAGTAGTGGGGGACAGATATTTGCAAGTAGCCGTACCACAAGAACGACTGGTGCATTTACCGGTTGAAGATTTGCTTAAAAGCCTACCTAAATCTGTAGATGATGGTTATGCTGCTATTGATGCAAATGCATTTACAAAGGTTGATGTAGATGAATTCGGTAAAAATCTGGAAGCTAAATATCAGGTTAGGCTGAATTCAAACTATGCAATGAGTTTGAAGTATGATATAGCTATGCTGAAAAGCATTTCTGAAAGTTTGAAGCAGGCTGCTGCTAAAGCCGGATCGGATAGTAAATATCAACCACAGGATTATGCGGTTTTACAAAATGTTGTTGATGGTTTGACGGCTATCTATACTGGTGATGATAATGGCAGGTCTGGTGTACCAGCTGCTTATTTTATTCAGCAGTTGAAAAATAACTCTTCACCGATTATATATAATTTTTATCTGGATTCTAAGGGACGTATTACTGGGATGAGAACTGAAATGGAAATCCCTTTGGATAAAGTTAAAGAATTTAAGCAAGCAATTAAAATGGACTATCGGATCAAGTTTGACTATACCGGAAGTCCGAAATTTACGATGCAGCCTACGCCACAGAATTCTGTGAATATTGGATCTAGCTTAGGTTTATTTTAATATTATTTGGTGTTTGTATTATTAGTTCGAATACAGTGTGGCCAGTATGCAATGCGTGCTGGCTATTTTATTGGATGATGCATTATGTGTCCGTTTGGGATCAGCATAAAAAAATGTTGGATTAAGCAGGTTAAATAAAAGATTTTAATAGTTAGCTTCTAATTATTTTTTGATGTCATTATGATGTATTAGATAAACTGATTCCGGCGCTTTCAGATTAGGCAACTGGTTGACTGATTGGTAAGATATTTATATAAAATAAAATTTTCACTTGAATATAAATTGTTTTAGCCACGTGGGTGGTGCTCATGTACCAGTTGTTTCAGGCGTTCATTGGCAACGTGAGTATAGATTTGGGTGGTCCCTATGTCTGCATGTCCCAGCAGAAGCTGGACGACGCGCAAATCGGCTCCGTGATTAACCAGATGTGTGGCAAAGGCATGGCGTAATCCATGCGGACTAAGGTGATGAATACCGGCAGCGCTTGCATATTTGGTTACAATCATCCAAGCAAGCTGGCGGCTGATGGCGGTTTTTTTCTGGCTGACAAATACGGCATCACATGCTTTTCTTTTAAGTAAGGCAGGTCTGGCATGTGTAAAGTAGTTTTGTAGCCAGTCTGTGGCTTCTTCGCCAAGAGGTACCATGCGTTGCTTGTTGCCTTTACCGATGGTGCTAAGTAAGCCGTTTTGTAAATCAATTTCGTTTATGTGCAGGTTGACAGCTTCGCTGACACGTAATCCGGTGGCGTACATTAGTTCGAGTAAAGCTTTATCGCGCAAACCATGTATCGATTCAGTATCTGGAGCTGCCAGCAAGGCATCTATCTGGCTTTCAGATATGATATCGGGCAGATGCTGCCCTTTTTTCGGCATCTGAAGTTGCTCTGTGGGTAAATCCTGCCGCCGATTGTATTCTTGCATCCAACTAAACAGTCGTTTGCATGCTGATAAGGCGCGCGCTTGTGATGATGGCTTTTCTGTATCTATAAATAGGGCAGTGGCCAGTGATAACGCGTCTACGTTGGACCAGTTCAGTTGCTGTGCATGTAAGCGTCGGGCTATTTTGCTTAGATCGCGTCGGTAGCTTTCGAGAGTGTTAAAAGCCAGTTGTTCGCTCAGCCATAAATGCTCTAGTAATGATTCAATTGGTTCGAGCAATTCTGCTGGTAAGGCTTGGGTTACCATGTGGCATTTTCATGGGTAAGTAGCCAGCGTTTGATACCCAGTTCGAAACTATCGTTGCTCAGACTGAATCCACCTAGACCAGTAGCTGAAATTACTCGGTGACAGGGAATGATAATAGGTAAAGGATTTTTACCACAAGCTTGCCCCACAGCTCTGGGGGCGCTGCCCAATTGGCGCGCTATGTCGCCGTAGGTGACTACCTGCCCATATGGTATGGAGGCGATAACCTGCCACACGCGCTGCTGAAATTCAGTACCTGCGGATGAGGGTGAAAGATTGAAATTGTGTAAGGTGCCGTCAAAGTAAGCGTCAAGCTGTTGTGCCCAGAAACCGGTTAATTCGGGCATTTTTTCTGTTGTGTCTTTTTGCCAGCGTATGCTTTGTATGTAATTCAGCGGGTGGCAATCTATAATTAGCGGGCAGCAAGGGGCATGGTAGAGGTAACTAGACATGGTTTTGTAAGGTATCTAAAACGGTCTGAGCATGGCCGGCTGCTTTGACTTTGCGCCATTCCTGCACAATGTTGCCATTTTTATCTAGAATGAAGGTGCTTCTTTCTATACCGAATACTTTTTTGCCATACATGTTTTTTTCTTTGAGTACGTCAAACTGTCGGCACACCTTTTCTTCGCAATCGGATAACAAGGTGACGTTGAGTTGATATTTGCAGATGAAATTGTGATGACTTTTTTCTGTATCGCGGGATATGCCCACTACGCTGTAACCAAGTTGTTTGAATTGAGGTAGTAAGGCGCTGAATTCCTGTGCCTCAGTTGTACAGCCCGGGGTGTTGTCTTTGGGATAAAAATAGACAACGGCGGGTAGGTGTTCGGCGATGCTGAAGCTGTTGTCTTCAGCGTCGGGCAGAGTGAAAAGCATTGATTCTGACATATTATATTTTCCTTTGTATGGATATTTATGCTGTTAATTTAGTCACGGATAAAAGCGGTAATCAGTGGTTTATCGCCAATCAGGCGGCTGCAATGTCCGTGAATGTTTGTATCAAATGAGACACCTGTTGGTAGGGTGTCTGCAGAATAGAAATATTCACCAGGTCCGAAGCGGCGGGTTGTACCATCACGCAAGCCGATTTCCATGATGCCCTGTAGTACAAATAGCCATTGCGGTTTGCCGGTACAGTGAAAGTCGCTGGCAAAGCCAACCGGACTTTGGCGTAATTGTAGACCTTCCGCATTCATCCATATGGATAAGCGGCTTTTTTCATTGCCTTCGCTTAATTCGATTTTTTCTTCCTTAAAACGGGCAAAGCCGTCTTTGTCAGTAAAGAGAATAATTTTGTTTAGTGTGGTCATGTTTATTTGTTGAATAATGGCTAAAAAATCAGTGCAGGGTATTGTACCACTGCACTGATGGAAAAATTAATCAGTCAGGCTGGTTTATCAGCCTATTACGCCAAGGCTGTCGTCTTTGGATGGGGTTTGGTTGTGTTTAGGTATCAGCCACAGGGTTGCAATGATGTCTAACAGATAGATGGACGCTAGTAAGCACAAGGCGGCATAGAAAGACCATTCTTTTACAAAAAAACCTATAACAAGTGGTCCAAAACCGCCAACTCCGCGACCAAGGTTGAAGAGGACGTTCTGAGCTGTGGCGCGTACATGTGGTGGGAAATTATCGGATATGAGGGCGCCATAACCACCAATCATGCCATTAACAAACAATCCCATTATTGCTCCACAGATTAGCAGGGCGGCAGGATCCTGTAATTGGGCATACTGTGCCACCATAATAAAGGCACCTATTTGGTAAATCAGAAAAATTTTCCAGCGTGCAAAATGGTCGGCGAGAAATCCAAATAGCCAGATGCCGATAATCATTCCGATTACGGTGACTGCTGTCCAATTACCGGATGCAGTGAGGCTGAAGCCCAGTTTGTTGGCCAGATAGCTGGGCATCCATATCATTAAACCGTAGTAGCCAAAATTTTGTACTGCACAGAGAATGAAGATGCCAAGGCTGGTTTTGGCCGTCTGACGGTCTTTGATCAGTAAACACAGGCGACCTGAAAAGGACAGCTCACCTTTGGCTTTGTGTTCACGGGTAAACTGCTCTGGTTCGCTGGTATCGTGACGGATGAAGTAGGAGGCCACAGCAGGAAACAATCCGACTAGGAACATACCGCGCCAGCCAATAATGCTGAGCAAGAATGGGGTAATGAATGCGGCAGCCAGTACGCCGAGCTGCCAGCCTATGCCGACAAATGCTGAGGCACGATTGCGCTTTGCTGCTGGCCAGACTTCTGCAATCATGGCCATGCCGATACCGAATTCACCGCCTAGGCCCATGCCAGCTAGTGCTCGATATATCAGCAGATCATAGTAGCCCTGTGCAATGGCGCATAGGCCAGTGAATACGGCAAACATAAGAATAGTCAGTGAGAGCATGCGCACACGGCCGAATCGGTCGCTTAGGTGACCAAATACAATGCCGCCAACAACTGAGCCAATTAGGGTCCATGTGACGAGAGAACCGGCCTGAGAAGCGTTGAGACCAAGGTCTGTGCTAATGGCGCTGAGCATAAAACCCAGTATCAATAGGTCGAAACCATCCATGGCGTAGCCACTAATGGCGGCGACCATGGCTTTTGCGGGAGTTAATTTTTTTCTTGATTGATTCATAGGGGCTTAATGTCGGGAATCTAAAATGTTAATAATAGGTTTTACTGTGGTTGCAAGCTGTGTAAATTCGCCGGTCTGTGCCAGCGTTGGTGTAGTTGGATAATATTCACGGTCAAAAGCTGTATCGCCACCATGTGGCAGTTTTTGTCCTTGTTGCAACGCTACGAAGTTAAATAACTGAGTGTCTGCCAAATGAGAGGGTATGACGTTCTGCAAGGCGGAAAACATGGATTCAATCCGTCCGGGAAATGTTTTATCCCACTGTTGCAGCATATCTTTAATTACCTGTCTTTGCAGATTGGGCTGAGAGCCACAAAGATTGCATGGAATAATGGGGAAATTCTGGATTTGTGCAAAGCGAATGAGGTCTTTTTCTTTAACATAAGCCAGAGGACGGATGATGATGTGCTCGCCATTATCTGATAACAGTTTGGGAGGCATGGCTTTAAGCTTGCCACCATAGAACATATTAAGAAACAGGGTTTCCAAAATGTCGTCGCGATGGTGACCTAAAGCGATTTTGGTACAGCCATTTTCTTTTGCTACTCGGTACAGAATGCCGCGCCGTAAACGGCTACACAGCCCGCAGGTGGTTTTACCTTCATTGATCACGCGTTTGACAACACTATATGTATCTTCTTCAATGATTTTAAACGGGACATCCAGACTGCTCAGATAATTCGGCAAAATATGCGCTGGAAAGCCTGGTTGCTTCTGATCCAGATTAACGGCCAGAATCTCAAACCGTACAGGAGCGGATTTCTGTAATCGCAGCAGGATATCCAGCAATGCATAGCTATCCTTGCCACCAGAGAGGCAAACCATGATTTTGTCGCCGTCTGCAATCATCTGAAAATCATTGATAGCAGCACCAACCTGATGACGGAGCCGTTTGACCAGCTTGTTGTTTTCGTATTCGTGTTTTGGTGTATGGGACATGGATGCAGCAATAATTTAAACAAATAGCTGCCATTGTACAATAATTAAAGGCCGACTGATGTGACTCGGCCGGCCGTTTGTGAACTTTACAAGAATTAAATAGATGTTTTAACTTCTTTGGGATGGTTCTTTATCAAGCTCAAATACTTGATGCAGCACGCGCGTAGCCAGCTCCAGATATTTTTCATCAATTAACACGGATACTTTGATTTCAGAAGTAGAAATCATTTGGATATTGATGTTTTCTTTCGCTAATGTGCGGAACATGGTGGAGGCAATGCCTACATGTGAACGCATGCCCATGCCAACAATGGAAACTTTGCATACGGTATCATCGCCGCAAACTTCGCGGGCACCGATAGTTTTCTGCACTTCATGCAGAATATCCAATGTATTTTGATAATCGCTACGTGGTACGGTGAAAGAGAAATCTGTGGTGCCTGCAGAACCTACATTCTGGATAATCATGTCTACTTCAATATTGGCATCGGCTACGGCACCGAGTATCTGAGAAGCCATTCCCGGTGTATCCGGCACACCACGCACATTAATTCGTGCCTGATTTTTATCAAAAGCAATACCGGATACTGCCGCATGTTCCATCATATCTTGATCCTCTTCAAACGTTATTAAAGTACCTTTGCCACTGTTTTCCAAACTGCTTAAGACGCGCAGCCGCACTTTGTATTTGCCGGCAAATTCTACCGAACGGATTTGCAAAACCTTGCTCCCCAAACTAGCCAGTTCTAGCATTTCTTCAAATGAAATGGTTTCTAGACGCCGTGCTTCTGGTACGACCCGCGGGTCGGTTGTGTAGACGCCGTCTACATCGGTATATATCTGGCATTCGTCTGCTTTCAATGCTGCGGCCAGAGCCACAGCTGAGGTATCAGAACCGCCTCTGCCTAGCGTAGTGATGTCGTTGTTCGCGTTTACACCCTGAAAGCCTGCTATGATGACAACCTTACCTGCATTCAGATCGCTACGAATGCGAATTTCGTCAATTGCATCGATTCTGGCTTTGGTGTGAGCGCAATCGGTTTTTACCGCTACCTGCCAGCCGGTATAGCTTTTGGCATCTACTCCAATGCTGTGTAAAGCCATGGCTAGAAGGCCGATCGTAACTTGCTCTCCGGTTGAAAGTACAACATCCATTTCACGTGGATTGGGTTTTTCCTGTATTTCATGAGCCAGTGCAACTAAACGATTGGTTTCGCCACTCATTGCGGAAACCACTACGACAACATCATCACCATTGGCTTTGGCCTGTGCTACCCGACGCGCTACGTTTTTAATGCGTTCTACTGAACCTACTGAGGTACCGCCGTATTTCTGTACGATTAACGCCATAATACTGCTTGCTTTCTGAGTTGTTTTATTGTCAAAAAAGGAGAGACTGTGTAAACACTATCTGCTTATTTATCCAGTCAGGGCGTTCTTTGTAGCATTTTTATCATGTAAAAACAAGCCGCTGAATCAGTATTTTGTCAGATTCAAGCGGCTTGTTTTAAATTATCTTTAAATTTAGATAATAGTTAGTTGTATTTGTTTGAATTAATAGGCTTTTAATGCTTGCTGCTGAGCAGCAAGAATAGAACGAATGCCTTTTTGTGCCAGACTGATTAATTGATTCAACTGCTGGATACTAAATGTGGCACCCTCTGCGGTACCCTGAATTTCCACTAATTGTTCTGATGCAGTCATAACAATGTTGATGTCAGCATCGCAGTTTGAATCTTCTGGATAATCCAGGTCAAGTAACAATGTGTTGTCAAGCATACCAACAGAAATAGCGGCAACTGCTTCACGGATGGGATTTTCTATGATGACGCCTTGGTTAAGCAGTTTGCTTATAGCCAGAGACATCGCGACGAAAGCACCACTTATGCTAGCGGTCCGGGTACCTCCATCAGCCTGAATTACATCACAATCAATCAGTATTTGGCGGCTGCCCAGCTTTTTCATGTCTACTACTGCCCGTAAGGAACGGCCAATCAGGCGCTGGATTTCCTGTGTTCGACCAGTCTGTTTACCAGCTACTGCTTCACGGCGCATGCGCCCGTTGGCAGAAGCGGGCAGCATGCCATATTCTGCAGTCACCCAGCCACGTCCGCTTTCTTTCAAAAAAGGAGGTACATTTTCATCGATGGTGGCTGTGCAGATAACTTTGGTATTACCGCAGCTGATAAGTACGGAACCATCAGCATGAGGCAAAAAATGCGGAACAATCGTCAGTTGACGCGGTTCATCGTTTGCACGGTTGGTGCGGTTAGGTACTGTATTGGTTTTCATGCTGGCAGGACAGGAAAGAGTGATAAAGCAAATATTATATTACTTGTATGCTGTTCATCATACTAATTAGGTCTTTTAAGAATTAAGCGGATTTCGTTATACTTGATTTAATTGCCAGTTTGAATAATAGCAGGCAGGAAAAAACGTTTTAAGGAAAATAATATGTTATACAGTATGACTGGCTATGCAAACGGTTCAGGACAATTTGGTAGTCGTCAAATCAACATTGAGCTTAGGGCTGTAAATCATCGTTATCTAGACATTCAGTTTAAAGTACCAGAGGAATTACGTCCTTTTGAAGGACAGATGCGTGAATTAATCAGTGCGGAAGTGGCTCGTGGGAAACTGGAATGCCGCATACAGATTCAGGCATTACCTAATCAGAATACAGAAAGTCTGCCTATCAATCATCAATTGGTAGAGCAGCTGGCTGCATTTAATCATCAGTTGCGTCGCCAGCATAAGGATTTGGGTAAGTTAACAGTGGCCGATATTCTTCATTTCCCTGGTGTGCTTATGGCCACTTCAGAGGATGATGATGTCTTATTAAATGGTGTGCAGACATTGCTCAAGCAAGTATTATCCGAACTTAAGGCTGCAAGGGCTCGAGAAGGAGAGAAACTGCAACAGCATCTGTTGAACAGGCTAAATGATATGAGCGATATTGTGGCTGCAATACAGCAGCTGTTTCCTCAATTGTTGCAGGATTATATGAATAAGTCCGAAACACGCTTACGCGAAGCTGTGGCACAGGTAGATGCGGAACGTCTGAAACAAGAATTTGTACTGTTTATGCAAAAGGCTGATGTGGATGAAGAGCTGAATCGGCTGAATACACATATCGCTGAAACAAGACGTCTTCTGCAGGAGCATAATGGTAGTGTAGGTAAGCGTCTAGACTTTCTGATGCAGGAACTAAACCGTGAAGCGAATACGCTGGGTAGTAAAGCCATTGCCATTGAATGTACTCAGGCTTCAGTAGGGCTGAAAGTGCTGATTGAACAAATGCGTGAACAGGTACAGAATGTAGAATAATTGCTATAGCATTATAAAATTAAAACCAGAAATATTTGTATTCAATACATGCATTTCTGGTTTTATGTTATTAATTATTTGTTTAAAGATGTTGTTAGAAAGACAAATTAACCATTCGATTAGCTGCCTCAATGCATTCTTCTACACTGGAAACCAATGCAATGCGGACATAACCGGCACCAGCGTTGCCATGAGGTGTATTGCGTGCAAGATAGCGACCCGGTAATACCCTGATTGCAGCCTTTTGCCATAATTTTTGAGTAAAGGCTAAATCATCGCAGTCGGGTACTGATAACCACAAATAAAAAGAGGCATCAGGTTTGTGGATAGCGAATTTGCGCTGTAAAATTGGTAAGACTTTATCGAATTTTTCTCGGTACAGTTGTCGGTTTTCGATTACATGCTGTTCATCATTCCATGCAGCGATACTGGCGTACTGTACTGGTAAACTCATGGCACTACCATGATAGGTACGGTATAGTAAAAAGCTGGACAAGAGTTTGCTGTCGCCAGCTACAAAGCCCGAACGCAATCCTGGTGCATTAGAGCGTTTGGATAGGCTGGTGAACATAATTAAATTATCAAATGTTCGTCCCGATTGTGTTGCAGCTTGCAAAGCTCCTAAGGGTTTATTGTTATCATCAAAGTAAATTTCTGAATAACATTCATCTGAAGCAATAACAAAGCCATATTTGTCTTGTAGTGCAAATAATTTCTGCCATTCTTCTAGATTCATGACGGCACCGCTTGGATTGCCTGGTGAACAAACGAATACCAACTGCACTTTTGACCATGTGTTGCTATCAATTTCCTCCCATTGGGGCATGAAGTGTGGTGCCCGACAATTGACATATTCTACTCGTGCGCCAGCCAGTAAAGCAGCTCCTTCATATATCTGATAAAACGGATTAGGGCTAATTACGACAGGTTTATACTCGCTGCTTGTATCTATAATGGTTTGGGTAAAAGCAAATAATGCCTCTCTACTACCTAAAACTGGCAGCACTTCACTTTCAGCATTGACACTTAAACCATCATATCGGCGGTTTAGCCACTGGGCGCAGGCTTCTTTTAATTCAGGTATCCCCGCCGTAAGGGGATATACAGCAAATCCGTCCAGATGTTGCTGCAATGCGTCCGTAAGCACTGCAGGGGTGGGATGCTTTGGTTCGCCAATATGTAAGGATATAGGTTTTAGATTGGCTGGCGGTTCTAATCCATCCGTTAATTTACGCAGGCGGGCAAAAGGATAGGGTTGTAATAATTCTAGTTTTGGATTCATAGTGGTATATGCATCAAATTTTCTATACTTTGATACTACCACCAATCTGTTTACCGCAGCAGTAAGTTGTAATTTTTATTACTGCGCTTATATCAGTTGCTGGCAGACTTAAGCGTATTAAGTGTGTATAAAACTAATGAATAAATAAAAAGCCACATATTAAGTGGCTTAATGAACAAAATGAACACTCAGGCAGATTTTTGTTCAGCATGTATATGTCCGGTTAATAAATAGTCAATGGTTTCTTTAACCGTACGCATAGCATTGCCAAAAGGTAAAGGATCTTTACCGCGGAAAAACAAACCTTTGTCAGTTTCACCGCGCCAAGCTGCAGCCAACTTTAAGTCAATACAAAATTGGCCGACTTTTTCCAGTCCATCACGTAGTCCACATACAGATAAACAATTAATACCTTGTGTACAGCGTCGTGGATCGGCTTTGGCATTGGCCTGCAAAACACTTTCTCGTTTCAAGTAGCTGTCTAGAAATTTAGTTTTGACACCGCGCGCTGGTAAACCGGCGACAGACATGAACTCAACAATTTGTTCACCTTCAGCACCAGCCAGTGTTTTTTTGAAATTGATATGTGCATCACCTTCCTGCGTAACGGCAAAGGCTGTACCTATCTGTACGGCGGCAGCACCCCATTCTTTCAGGGCGGTGGAGATTTTCTGAAAGTTGGCCATCCCACCAGCGATGATTAAAGGGATTTTTTCCCGCTCTAAATCCAGTTTTTTAAATAATTCAAATGTTTCGGTTAAAACTCGTTTGAATTCAAAACGTTCATCATTGACTCCAGCTACTGTGGCAGCTCCAAGATGACCGGCTGCATGTGCTGGGTGCTCAATTACAATTGCATCCGGAAGCCGGTTTTTTTTCATCCAGCGTTTGAGGACAATGGCGATACCACGGGATTCGGACAAAATCGGCAAAAGAGCAACGTCAGGAAAATTTTCGGTCATATCAGGTAAATCTAATGGCAAGCCTGCACCCATTACAATTGCATGAGCACCGGATTCACAGGCTTGTTGTACCATTGCCTGATGGTCTTTTACCGCTTTCATGACATTTACGGCAATCATGCCTCGTCCTTCTGACTGTGCCAAGGCAGCTTTGATTTCTCGGTCTAAAGCAATCCGGTTGAGGGAATCGTATTTTTCCTGGGTGGGATTTTCTTTAGATTGTTCCAGTAAATCGGGATGAAGATGACGCAAATCTACACTTGCAATGGTACCAACACCATTTTCACGTGCTACGGCACTGGCTAGTTTGGACGCGGAAATACCTACGCCCATCCCTCCCTGTACTATCGGAATGAGATGATGATTGCGAATAATGAGTGGTGCAAAGTCCTGCATGCTGCTTCCTGTCTCTTGATGCCCGATGAGTGTCATTACTACTAAAGTGTTATAATTGCGGCTGAAAAAGCGGACAGGCGTCTGTTTCTCAGCTGGTTTTTACAAATTAGTGTATCTACTCTATTCTTGCGCAAAGCTACTGTCAAGAAAATAAAAGTCGGCAAGGGCGTTTAAATCAGGCTTTGTTAGCTCTTTTGTGGGTTTTGTACGACAAGGTTAGGTATTGTAATGATAATCAGTTAAGCCTTTTTGCTTAGAGAAATTATTACCAACTCATGTTATATTTCCGTAGTAGGGATGAATCAGTTAATCACACAGGGTATCAATGAATGATGGCATGTAATGCACAGCGGCGTGCCGTTTTAGGCGCGCTGATTCTGTTTCTTTCGGCCTGTGGTACTGGAAAACGAAAAGGAGTTCAGATTGCCAGTCAGCACCATCTGGCTCCTATCCGGATTACTAAAATCAGCCACCGGGCAGGCAGCCAGGAATTAATGCTGCAAAGCCTGAGTCTGATAGGCACCCCGTACCGATATGGTGGTAGTACCCGTGATAATGGTTTTGATTGTAGTGGTATGGTGCAATATGTTTACCAGCAAGCTTTGCAAGTAAGGCTACCCCGTACTGCTCGAGATATAGCCGCTGTTTCTGCTCCAATTCGTACGCGCGATCTGGAGGTCGGGGATTTGGTTTTTTTCAATACTTCGGGTCAGACGTATTCTCATATGGGGTTGTATATCGGTAACGGTGAATTTATTCATGCTCCTTCCAGTAACGGTGTGATTCGTACGGCCAGACTGGATCAACCCTATTTCAGCCAGCGTTTTACAGGTGCACGAACGCTGTTTGCCCGTTAATCAAAAAAAGAATGAACTTTCTTTTTGAAACTGAGTAATAAAATAAACAGGACAACAACATGAGTGAGCAAGATTTAGTATTGGTACTTAATTGCGGCAGTTCTTCCGTGAAAGCTGCAGTAATGGATGTGGCCGAAAAAGAAGTTTTAATGAGCTGTCTGGCTGAAAAAGTAGGCAATACTGATGCTTTCATTACTTTTAAAATAAATGGTGAAAAACACAAACACGCTTTGACAGGTAGTCATGACCATGTAGCTGCTGTTATGGCTTTGCTGGAACAGCTGAAAGATTTAGGACTGTACGACCGCGTAAAAGCGATTGGTCACCGTGTGGTTCATGGTGGCGAACGTTTTACTCAGTCCACAGTGATTACTCCTGAAGTAATGCGAGATATCGAAGCCTGTATTGTGTTGGCTCCATTACACAATCCGGCTCATATTCTGGGTATTCAGGCTGCTCAGCAGGCATTTCCGGACTTACCGCAGGTAGCGGTGTTTGATACTGCATTTCATCAGACTATGCCTCCACATGCCTATCACTATGCTGTTCCATCCACCCTATATACTCGTTATGGTGTGCGCCGTTATGGTGCTCATGGTACCAGCTATCGCTATGTGGCACAGGAAACCGCTGCTTTTTTAAAGCGTGATATCAATGAAATGAGTATGGTTATTGCTCATCTGGGCAATGGTGCATCCATTACAGCTGTGAAAAATGGCCGTTCACAGGATACCAGCATGGGTCTGACTCCGCTGGAAGGGCTCGTAATGGGTACCCGTTGTGGTGACATTGATCCAAGTATTTTTTCATTCTTAGCTGCTAATGCCAAAATGAGCATCGAACAGATTACTGAAATGCTGAACAAGGAAAGCGGATTGCTCGGTTTATCTAATCTGTCCAATGATTGCCGCATGCTGGAAGAAGCAGCCGCTAATGGACATAAAGGGGCAGAGCTGGCTTTGGATGTTTTTGCTTACCGCTTAGCTAAATATGTAGGCGGCATGATGGTTGCTTGTGGCAGTCTTGATGCGCTGGTCTTTACTGGAGGTATTGGTGAAAACTCTACCATGATGCGTGAAAAAGTAGTGAATTATCTGAATGTGTTCGGTCTGATTCTGGATCATGATGCCAATATGGAAGCTTGCTTTGGTACGCCAGGTGTAATCAGCACAGCAGATAGTAAAGCATCTGTGATGGTGATTCCAACCAATGAAGAGCTGATGATTGCTCAGGATACTGCTCGTCTAACTGGTATGCACCTATAACAATTTATATTTGTTTGGGATGGACACACATCTCAGTTTGTAAAGTAAAACTGGCTCTGTATTTATACTTAGCCGGTTTTATTTTTAAATTATATGTTTGCTTATTTAAAATAATTTTTCGGAAAAATAAAAAGGAATCCCGTGGTGGATTCCTTTTATTAAATATTAAATCGGTATTAAAAATTTAAATTTAATTTCCCCAGTATGATGAAATGATTGCCTGCTGATTGAATAGCATCTTTTGTTCATCTATTGATGGAATGTTTTGCGAATCAGAACTAAAGGATGACATGGCATTCACTAATTGCTGAATTTGTGAGGCAAATATTTCTTTACCATCAGCCGTGGTGATGCAGTATTGGCGACAGTAATCAGTGAGATACCAGTTTTTAACTGTCACCTGATCTGTAGTGCCTAGATGGCTGATAATTAAATCATTGCCGTTATGACTAAACCACAATTCATTACTTTTATAGTCTTTGAAAGCCAGAATATCACCTTGTTGGGAATTTGCAGCCATATCGCTGACTACATCTTGTCCGTGGCCGGCATTGAAAACATACATATCTCTTTCAAAATTGCCACCATAGAGATAATCATTACCTGCACCTCCATTCAGTATATCGTAGCCTTCTTCACCCAAGAGTGAATCATTCCCGCCACCGCCTAGAAGGATATCATTGCCACTACCGCCAATAATATTGTCATCACCTTCTTCTCCGTAAATTGTGTCATGACCTTCATTCCCATAGAGAATATCGTTGCCTTTACCTCCGTAAATAACATCATTGCCTTTTCGGCCATTGATGATGTCGTTGCTGTCCCATCCATTGAGCACATCATCTGCATTGGTACCTTCAATTATGAATGTCATTTTAGCAATATCATCGACGGTGAATGTTTTATCTTCGAAAATAAAGTTGAATGCACGGGTATAGGGGTTTTCGCGGTCGAAAAAATCAGTCAAAGTAACAGAATCATTACTTCCATAAGCCTTAATAATTAAATTATTTCCTGTGCGGCTAAATACAGCATTCGAAGATAATGCTTTTTCAAATTTTATATCGTTAAACTGGCATTTTTCTGTAGATTGGCTTTTGTCATATATAGTATCCTGTCCATGACCAGCCTGGAAGATATACAGGTCTTTGCCTTCTTCACCTGAAAGAATGTCATTGCCAGTACCGCCAATTAGTACATCATAGCCATTGCCACCTATCAGGATATCGTTACCGCTACCGCCGATAAGAATATCGTCCCCATTACCGCCATCAAGGTAATCATCTCCATCACCACCATTCAGAATATCGTTGCCATCTTCTCCATAGAGTTTGTCATTACCGGCATCACCATTCAGTATGTCGTTACCACTTCCCCCAAAAAGGATATCATTTCCCGCTTTACCGTTGATGATGTCGTTACCTTCCCACCCATGTAATACATCATCACCGTCGGTACCGTTTGTCGAAATGTTTATATTATTGATGATATCTGCTGGCAAAGTTATGTCGGCAAAAACAAAATTGTAAGCACGATAGCCGGTATTACTTTGGCTAAAAAAATTGCTTAAAGTAACAGAATCATTGCCACCATAAGCTCTAATGATAAGATCATTGCCTGAGCGGCTAAAAATCACATTTTGAATATAGGCATTTTCAAATACAACATCGTTGTATTGCTCTTTATCCGTACTTGAACCTAAATCATTGATGATATCCTGACCATGGCCGGCCTGAAAGATATATCGGTCTTTTTCCCAGTCCCCACCACTTAGAATGTCATTTCCTGCTCCACCGTTCAAAATGTCATAACCATGTCCTCCTATTAAGATATCATTGCCATTTCCACCTATAAGTATGTCGTTACCATTGCCACCATCAAGATAATCGTCACCGGCTCCACCGCTTAAATAGTCGTTACCATTTTCTCCATAGAGTTTATCGTTTCCATCGTCTCCATTAAGAATATCGTTGCCATTACCGCCATAAATAATATCATTTCCCAATCCGCCGTTAATGATATCGTTGCTGTCCCATCCCTTAAGTATATCGTCTCCATTGGTGCCATCGATTGTAAATGTCATAGCAGCAATATCATTGATACTTAATGTTTTATCAGAAAAGACAAAATTAAACGAGCGGCTGTATTGATTATCTGAATTAAAGAAATCTGTGAAGGTAACAGAATCCTTATCACCATAGGCTTTAATAATCAGATTATTACCTGAGCGGCTGAATTTGGCATCAGTAGAACAAGCATTTTCGAAAATAACATCGTTAAACTGGGTTTTGTCAGTGTCTGTACTATTATCCTGAATGGTATCTTGTCCATGACCGGACTGGAAAATATAGAAATCCTTACCATTTCCTCCATCCAGAAAATCATTACCGCTGCCGCCATTAAGCACGTCTTGACCATTACCACCATACAGATGATCATTTCCATCGCCACCATTAAGAGTGTCGTTATCTTCTTCGCCATACAGCCAGTCATCACCGGCATCTCCATAGAGTATATCGTCACCCTTTCCGCCGTAAATCGTGTCATTTCCCAGCCAGCCACTGATAATGTCTTTACTGTCCCAGCCTGTAATAATGTCATCAATCCAAGTACCGTTTATCACAAAGGTCATTTGGGCAATGTCTTTAACAGTAAGTGTTTTGTCTTCGAATATAAAATTAAAGGCACGCTTTTGCGGACTATCGGGGCAGAAATAATCGGTTAAAGTCACTGAATCATTGCCACCATAAGCTTCAATAATTAAATTATTTCCTGAGCGGGTGAATAGGGCATTTTTTACGTAAGCCTTTTCAAATTTAACATCATTAATACTGCTTACATCTGTTTGGCTGCTTTTATCGTTAATTACATCCCGCCCATGGCCGGCTTGAAAAATATAGAGGTCTTTGCCGTCTCCTCCAGCCAGTATATCGTTACCAGTACCGCCGATAAGAACATTGTAGCCATCATCACTTCCTATCAGGATATCGTTACCATTTCCACCAACCAGCATGTTGTCTCCATGCTCACCTTCCAGATAGTCGTCACCATCACCACCATTGAGGATATCGTTGCCATAGCCACCGTATAGATGATCATTTCCAGAGTCACCGTTCAGGGTATCATTGCCGTTGCCACCATAGATGGTGTCGTTACCAGCTCCACCATTAATAATGTCGTTGCTTTCCCAACCATAAAGTAAATCATCATTATTGGTGCCATTAAGCATAAAAGTCATGGCGGCTATGTCATTCCTGCTTAAAGTTTTGTCGGCAAAGACAAAGTTGAATGCGCGGCTGTAAGCGTTATTGGGGTTGAAGTAATCAGGCAATATTACATAATCTGCCGGTCCGTAAGCTTTGATGATTAAATCGTTACCAGAACGGCTGAATGTGGCATTGCTTGCACAGGCTCGAGTAAAAATTAGATCATTGTATTGGGCTTTGTCATATTCGTTGCCTTTGTCTCTTACGATGCTTTGTCCGTGACCTGGCTGAAAAAAATAGCGATCTTTAGCCCAGTCATTCCCAGTTTGGATATTTTTAACAGTTTTATTCATTCTTATGCTCATTTTGTAGGTTGAAAGAAGTGATAAAGAGAAATTTAATAAAAGTGATGCCAATTTTAATTTCAATATTTAAGTTAAATTTCTTTGAATTGTTCACTTATATTAACCAAAAAATTATGTAAAGTTTTTTATGGCACTCTTGGTAATTTCTGCAAACTATAATTTTTCATAAGCTTTATATTCTGTCTCTGTAGTAAATGATAAATTAATGAATATATCCCATAAATTAACATAGTTAACATAAGTTCTGCAAATGGGATTTTTCAATAGTTTAATGATTCTATTATCCAAATTTTTTTTCTGGATAGAATATTTATGAAATTTTTGTTATAAAAAAACAAATATAAAATATTGTTTATAATTTAACATTTAAAAGGCTAATTAAGGATTTAGGCAGATTGGTTCCCCAATGAATACATCTAGTTATGTGTTTATCCTTTGGCTTTTATAGTGTGAGTATTTTTGGTAGAAGTGTGCATGGACTGGTTTATCTGAAGATAAGCTTATGAACGCATAGGGCAGGTCACCGCGAAAAAATAACAAAGCTATTTAAATCAATAGTGAAAGATTTGAAGGATTTTGTTTTTCATATAAAAACAGGCCTCACAATAATTGTGATGCCTGTTTATTGCATATCTTCTCTTCTTTGAATTTCTCTAATTGAAATAAGCTATCTTAGTAAGAGATTCCTCTTCGAAATCAACATCGGCAAATTGAATAGTATCGGCAGTACCTTGAATATCATTAATGATATCTTGGCCATGAACTTTGGCAAAAACATAAGTATCGTTACCATAGTCACCTTCCATATAATCATTGCATGTACCACCGATTAAAGTATCATTACTCCATTGACGTAAAGCTATCTTTTCCTTTACCTCTGTTGATAAGATTATTTCCATATTTATACGGTAATGATATTATCATTATCATCACCATTCTGGATAAATGTAATTTTATTAATGATATCCTGAGGATTAAGCGTTACAT
>NZ_JAFNPG010000033.1:0-26456 GCF_026535815.1 Snodgrassella sp. B3088 | reverse complement strand
AAATAACGGTATGGTCTTTATTAGAATATTTGATTTTGTAGTGAGTTGAGATTGATTACTGCAACTGTCGTTTTTTTTTTTAATAATGTCATCAAAATTTTTTTTACACTAATAATAATTTTTATGTGAATGGGGTTAAGGCTACGGAAAGCTTAGGCTGATGGTGTTAAGTTATCGTTGTAACCGAGAGTTTTGTGTAATTAATTTGTTTGATTGTTAGTTCGGAAGGGGGTTTTACGTGTCAAACTCGCTGTTTTGTCTTAGAATAGGCGGTTAATTTTTATTTGTTATTGCCTGAATTTTATAACTTGTTTGATGTTTCAGGTAGGGCAGTAGTTTATTGAGAATTACTGCGTATGGTATGAGGATGCATATGAGCGAACAGCAGAATGCGCCGGCGGCGGCCGCGCATGAAGAACAACTGGATGAAAACCAGATTATGGCCCATCGCCGTGAAAAGCTGGCGGCAATTCGTGCTGAGGGGATTGCTTTTCCGAATGATTTCAAACGTGATGCTTTTGCTGGTGATTTACACCAGCAATTTGAGCAGTTTGATAAGGATGAGCTGGCGAACAAAGCTATTCCGGTAAAGGTAGCTGGGCGAATTATGCTGAAACGTCATATGGGTAAGGCTAGTTTTGCCACAATTCAGGATATGACTGGGCGTATTCAGCTGTATATTAATAATCAGGGTGTTGGTGAAGAACTGCACGATGCGTTTAAGCACTGGGATTTAGGTGATATTGTCGGTGCTGAAGGTGAGCTGATGAAAACCAATCATGGCGAACTGACTGTTCGAGTTTCTGGCCTACGCTTACTGACTAAATCATTGCGTCCATTGCCTGATAAATTCCATGGACTGGCTGATCAAGAGCAGAAATATCGGCAGCGTTATGTGGATTTGATTACGAATGAACAGACGCGGGATACGTTTGTTAAACGCAGCCGGATTATTCAGGCTGTGCGGAATGTGATGGTTAGCGAGCGTTATTTGGAAGTGGAAACGCCGATGATGCATCCGATTCCGGGTGGAGCAACGGCGAAGCCGTTTGTGACGCACCACAATGCCCTCGATATGGATCTGTTTTTGCGTGTAGCTCCTGAGTTGTATTTGAAACGACTGGTGGTAGGTGGTCTGGAAAGGGTGTTTGAAATCAACCGCAATTTCCGCAATGAAGGTATGAGTACCCGCCATAATCCTGAATTTACCATGATGGAATTCTATGAAGCATATGGTGATTATCAGCGCATGATGGATATGACGGAAAAGGTTATTCGTGCTGCTGCTATTGAGGCTACAGGTAGCGCTGTTGTAAGTTATAACGGAAAAAATGTGGATTTAAGCCAGCCGTTTGCACGGATGACTATTGTTGAAGCAATTAAACATTTCAATCCGCAATATCTAGATGCGCAACTGGCTGATGCTGAATGGCTAAAAACTGAAATCAAAAAGCTGGGTGGAGCCTTACCGGTTTCTCAGGCTGTAGGCAGTTTACAGCTGGCCTTGTTTGAGGAGTGTGCTGAAGCGCAGCTATGGCAGCCGACATTTATTGTAGATTATCCGGTAGAAGTGTCACCACTGGCACGCGCGTCTGATACCAAACCAGGTTTGACCGAACGTTTTGAGCTGTTTGTGGTTGGACGTGAATTGGCAAATGGATATTCAGAATTAAATGACCCAGAAGATCAGGCAGCACGTTTCCGTGAGCAGGTAGCACAGTTGGATGCTGGAGACGATGAGGCCATGCATTTTGATGCAGATTATATTCGTGCGATGGAATATGGTTTACCTCCTACGGGTGGTTGTGGCATTGGCATGGATCGTTTGATTATGCTCTTGACTGATGCACAGACAATACGGGATGTAATTCTGTTTCCGCAAATGCGCTTGGCGTAAATAATCTGGAAGAAAAAAGCCGCCGGCTG
Organism: Snodgrassella sp. B3088; assembly: GCF_026535815.1. Taxonomy (NCBI): domain Bacteria; kingdom Pseudomonadati; phylum Pseudomonadota; class Betaproteobacteria; order Neisseriales; family Neisseriaceae; genus Snodgrassella; species Snodgrassella sp. B3088. The sequence goes on along the minus strand of NZ_JAFNPG010000033.1, from coordinate 24,530 downwards.
AATGCTGTGCGGCTTTTGTTTTTTTTACAGGTTATTCATGGGGCAGTTGCTGATTGTTGTGTGGGTGCTGTACATTGCCTGTTTCAACGGTGAATTCTCCTTCAATAATGTCACCACGCTCTGGTTGAGACTGGCTGGTAAAAGGATTGTTGTTTGTGCTGTTTAATGGCTTACCACTGATGGGCAAGAGTAATAATATAGCAATAATGTCTGATACGAAGCCTGGGCTGATAAGCATGATGGCAGCGAGCACATAACGCAGCGGCCATAGTAACTGGTAAAGTGAAACATTGCTGCCGGTACGGATGGTTGCTATAGCAAGAAATAGTCCAGATACACCGATATTGCGCAGCATAAAAATGCCGCATGCTATCGATAGAATGATAATCAGCAAAGTCCAGCCTGCACCAATCAGATTGCTGACCAGAATAATGGAAATTACTTCCAATGCTGCCAGTATCAGTATAGCCCAGCTCAAATATCGCATGTAAGTTTCCCTTAATTAAGCAATAACAGTTTTTACAGATGGTTGCGGGTTGGAGGAATTCAATATGGACATCTTAAAACTGTCTGTTTATTGTTGGCATGCAGACCGTTGCTGGACGATGTAAGGGCAAAGCTATGTTAATATCAACCTCAAATTAGCTTTAGCCGTTATGCTATACGGATGTATGTTGCGGCTGGGATGGAGTAATGAAGCAGATAGAAATAGGGTCTGTAATGATTAGAAGGGTTGGTTTATATCTGATTTATTGTCTAGCGATAGCGCTGAGTGGTTGCAAAAGTAGTGGTTCGGTAAATGCCCCAGTGATGAGTGCCAGCGCTCAAAATGGTTATTATCGTGTACAGCGTGGCGATACCTTATACAGAATTGGGTTACGCTTTAATCAGAATGTTAATACGCTGGTGCGTTGGAATAATTTGGCAAATGCAAATGCAATTGAGGTAGGGCAGCTGATACGTGTGCGTAAACCGGTAGGGGGTTCGCGTAAGAACTCAGTAAAAAAACAGTCGTCAGGAAATGTGGTGCGTCAGCCAGCACCAGTTGCTGTTAGTAATGCCGCTCCTGATATCAGCCTGCAATGGCCGGTGCGCGGGAGGGTGATTAGTATGTTTAACGGTCAGACGCAAAAGGGGATTGATATTGCTGGTAATCGTGGAACACTGGTTAAGGCTGCGGCTGCAGGTACTGTACAGTATGCTGGTGATGAGCTGCGTGGGTATGGCAGGCTGATACTGATTAAACACAGCAATACTACCATGACGGCTTATGCATATAATGACTCTCTGAATGTCCGTAATGGACAAAGAGTGCAGGCAGGTCAGACCATTGCCACGATGGGGGACAGTGGAACGAGCGGTGTAAAACTGCATTTTGAAATACGGGTAAACAGTCAGGCTGTGAATCCTATGCGATATTTACCGGAATAATTCAACACGGCTAGCTGGTGTGCTTGCCCATAAGTGTTTTTATAGGCCTAAGCACGAAGTTGATCAAATGGATTTTAATCTATAATAGGGCAAAGATTAAGGAAGCATTATGAAAGAACATCGTGCCCGTAAGCGGTTCGGACAGAATTTTCTGCAAGATAAAAGTATTATTCAGGATATTGTGCGTGCAGTACGTCCTCAGCCGGCAGATACAGTAATTGAGATTGGTCCCGGGCTGGCCGCTATTACAGAACCATTGGCTAAAGCGGTGGATAAACTGCATGTAATTGAGATTGACCGAGATATTGTAGCGCGTTTACGTACATTACCTTTTACTTCGAAGCTGGAAATCCATGAGGGTGATGTACTGCAGTTTGATTTTGCGAGTGTGCCTGGGCGAAAAAAAATAGTAGGCAATTTACCTTATAATATTTCAACACCGTTGTTATTTCGCTTTGGTAAGTATGTTGATGAGATTGTAGACATGCATTTTATGCTGCAAAAGGAAGTAGTCGAGCGCATGGTGGCGGAGGCTGGTAGTAATGATTATGGGCGTTTAAGTGTGATGTTGCAGTATTTTTTTGAAATGGAAAATTTACTGGATGTGCCCCCTCAGGCATTTAACCCTGCTCCAAAAGTTGATTCAGCGGTAGTGAGAATGATTCCACAGAGCGGGCGTATCGGAATTGCGCAGGATTTTCAGCATTTTTCGGCTTTGGTTAAACAGGCTTTCCAGCAACGACGTAAGACCATTCATAATAATCTGAAGGAGTGGGTGGATGATGCCAGATTAATAGATGTAGGCATTGATCCAGGTTGGCGACCAGAGCGGATTAAACCCGAGCTTTATGTGGCTTTGAGTAATATTTTGTTGGACAATGGCGCGTGTATTTGAATAACTGATACCGTCTGTTCCATGATGTGGGGAATACATGATTGAATTTAAAAACGTCCATAAGTGGTTTAAGGACTTACATGTTATTAATGGTGTGAATCTTAATGTCAGCCAGGGTGAAGTAGTGGTGGTTTGCGGTCCGTCTGGAAGCGGAAAATCCACCTTGATCCGTACTGTGAATCAGTTAGAAAAAATCCAGCAAGGTGAAATCTGGGTTGATGGAATTAACGTGGCTGACCCTAAGGCTGATTTAAACCGAGTACGTACAGAAGTTGGATTCGTATTCCAGCATTTCAATCTATATCCACATCTGACGGTACTGGAAAATATTATTTTGTCACCGATGAAGGTGAAAAAACAAAGCCGTGCTCAGGCTGAAGCGAAAGCTCAAGAGTTATTGGCTAAGGTGGGTCTGGCACATAAGTGTGATGCTTATCCGCAGCAGTTATCCGGCGGACAGCAGCAGCGCGTAGCGATTGCACGCGGTCTTGCTATGGAACCAAGGGTGATGTTGTTTGATGAACCAACCTCTGCTCTTGATCCAGAAATGATTGGTGAAGTACTTAAAGTAATGAAAGATTTGGCACTTAGTGGTATGACCATGATGGTAGTTACACATGAGATGGGTTTTGCCCGTGAAGTGGCCGACAGAGTGGTATTTATTGATCATGGTGAAATTGTTGAGGAGGCTGCTCCTGAAGAGTTTTTCCTACATCCGCAGCATGAGCGTGCGCAACAATTTTTGAATCAGTTGTTAACGCATTAGCATAATTTATTTTCTGGCTGCTTGTTGATGGTTTTTAGCTGCTAAAAAATTGAGAATACAGAATTATGATGCCCCTTTTCATAAAGATGATAAGGGGCATCATTTTTTGAAACTGTAAATTTGAAATATTAAGAGTTTTTGAAGGGAAAAGTAGTTTATGTTTTTAATTTCTGCTTTGGCTTAGGATTAATATCCTAAACGCTGACAGATTGTTGAGACTAAACCAGCCTGATTTAAAGTATAGAAATGTAAACTAGGTGCACCCTGCTGTAGTAAATGGTCGCACATTTCGGTAACCACATCCAAACCAAGGGCTTTAATTGATGCGGTATCGTCGGCGTAGGATTGCAGTTTTAACCGTAGCCAGCGAGGAATTTCGGCACCACAGGTTTCAGAAAAACGGGCTAGTTTTGAGAAGCTTGCAATCGGCATGATGCCGGGAATAATTGGAATATTGACCCCACGGCTTTGAACTTCATCTACGAACCAAAAATAACTGTCTGCATTAAAGAAATATTGGGTGATGGCCGAATCGGCACCAGCTTGACATTTTTTTACAAAGTGATTGATATCGTCTTCGGCACTGCGCGATTGTGGATGAAATTCTGGATAGGCTGCTATTTCTATGTGAAACCAGTCGCCAAATTCTTGCCGGATAAGTCCTACCAATTCATTTGCATATCGTAGCCCCTGATGTCCAAATCCGACTCCGGATGGAACATCGCCACGCAAAGCCACAATATGGCGGATACCCATATCTTTATAAGTCTGAAGCAGACTGGTCATTTCTTCGCGACTGGCTCCGATACAGGCAAGATGCGGAGCTGCAGCCACGCCATCGTTCATGATATCGGTAATGGTCTGAAGTGTACCGGCACGAGTGGTGCCTCCAGCTCCATAAGTGCATGAAAAATATTCAGGTTGATATTGGCTGAGTTGTTTGCGGGTAATACTCAGTTTCCGCCGCCCCTCTTCGGTACGCGGCGGAAAAAATTCAAAACTCAGCGGTGTGAAACTCATGATTGAACAGCCTCTCCAGTTGTTATAGGTAGATATCTAACCATAACGTTTCAGGCAAGGCCAATCAATGCTTTATGTACATATTTTCTTTGAAAAATTCGATGCTTATTATGAATATGATTCATAATCAATTGGTAATGGTTATATAAGTGGTTGCTCAACCGTTTTATTTTTCTGTTTGGCGCCGTGAAAACTGAATACCGAGCTGTTTCAATTTGCGATACAGGTGCGTACGCTCTAATCCGACTTTCTGAGCAACTTTGCTCATGTTATGTCCTTCCTGAGCAATATGGTATTCGAAGTAACGTCGTTCCAGATCTTCGCGCAATTCACGCAGTGGCATATCGAAATTGAAGCCCGTCATGTTTTCCTGCGGGTGATTATGCTTAAATTGGTTCAGTATGGTACTGATGGCATTTACATCGATTTCATTATTTTCTGCGGTCATCATCAGACTTTTGACGACACTGCGCAGTTGTTCCAAATTGCCCGGCCAGTCGTACTGGCGTAATTCATTCAGAGCTGCTGTGGTGAATTTTACCGGTGGAATTTTCTGACTTTCAGCCAGCTCATTGGTAATTTGTTCTACTAGAAATACCATATCATCCAACTGTTGGCGTAAAGGTGGAATTGGCACTATTAAAGATGAAAGGGTATTGAGCAGTTTGTTGTCCTGTAACGGATCGGTAATCATTTCTTTGATGGGGCGGCTACACACGCATACGATACGGGCATTGTAGCGATCAGCTTTGGTCAGGATAAAGCCGATACTTTGCTGAGTGCTTTTGCCGTACTGGGCAATATCGCCCAGATAAAGAATGCCACCGGTGGCTTTTTGTAATAATTCTATCGGGGCGTCAACAATCTGTTCTACTTTGGATGGTTCTACCCAAGGCGTGGCATTTTTATGAAAAGAGCGGGCAACAAGCTCAAATGGAGAACCCAACTCACCAGTCAGTAACACTGGGGTGCTGAATTTTGCGATGCGTTCCAGTTGCTGGTTTAATTCTTTAATCGCAGGGCTATGTCCAAGCTTGTCCAGAGATAGGTTGGAAGCGGCTTGCATTTGTCCGTATTTTAAAGCGCGGTCTACGGAGCTAAGCAGTTTTTGCAGTGAAATAGGTTTTTCCAGAAAATCAAGTGCACCGATTTTGGTAGCTTCTATGGCAGTATCGATACTGGCATGGCCGCTCATCATTACTACTGGCATGGTAAGCTGTCCCGATTTTGCCCATTCTTTTAGTAAAGTAATTCCATCACAGTCTGGCATCCAGATATCCAGTAACACCATAGCGGGACGGGTTTGCTGGCGTAATTGGCGGGCAGTATCGGCGTTTTCGGCCGTAGTGACGGTATAACCTTCATCTTGCAGGATTTCCGATAGTAAATCGCGGATACCTATTTCATCGTCAACAATTAAAATATCACTGCTTCGCATTTCTATTCACCTGTAATGGTAAGGTTATTTTGACACAAGCCAGTCCATTTTTCTGATTACTGATCTGGATTCGTCCGCCGTGTTCTTCAATGATTTTTTTGACTACTGGCAATCCCAGTCCGGTACCACCGGGTTTGTCCGTTACATATGGATCAAATGCATGTAATAACATCTCCTGACTGAATGTTTTACCATTGTTGCTCACATAGAAAAGGATATGTTCGTTATTTATTTCGGTTGTTACGCTGATATGGGGTAAAGCATCAGCGCTGGCAGCCTCCACGGCGTTTTTGAGCAGGTTGTGAATAACCTGACGTAATGCGCCGCTATCGGCGTTAACATACATTACTATCTTACTCAAATTAACCGTAAATGTACAATTACTACCTTCATAAAGTACCAAAACCTCGCGAATTAGTTCATTTAAATCAAGGTTTGTGAATTTTAATGCCGGGGCATGTGCATAATTGCGGAATGCTTCAACCATGTCTTTCATGGCGGCTACTTGTCTAATAATAGTATTGGTGGCACGGTTGAGAATCTGTGCATCCGATTCATTAAGTTTATCACTGAGTTTCCAAGCCAGCCGCTCGGCTGAGAGCTGAATAGGCGTAAGTGGATTACGGATTTCATGTGCCAGCCGCTGTGCTACTTCACCCCATGCAGCTTCTTTTTGCGCGCTTACCAGTGCAGTAACATCATCAAATACCAAAATAGTGCCGCCACCGCTGTCTTCCGGCAGTGGCGTAGCTTTACCCAGCAGTATCAGGGTTTCATCTTTGTGATTATAAGTGATTTGTACAGGTTTGTTTTGATGTTTTGTGGACAAAATCTGCCGAAATACATCGGCCAGCATGGCTGATTGCGGGTTTAGCTCGGGCAGTTGGTCTATATTTTGCCCTAGAATGGCATCTAGGTTTTGTCCGAGAATATTTTCTGCCATCTGGTTGTAGGTAATCGGATGGTTATCAGCGTCAAGCGTGACTACGCCAGTGGTCAGACTGTTGAGAATATATTCCAAATAGTGGCGTGCAGCTTCTTGCTGTTCACGTGAGTGTCGAAGCTGTACAGTCATGTGATTAAAGAGTCCGGTAAGCTTGCCTAGTTCGTCATTGCGGTAAATCGTTTGCTGTACATTCAGATCACCTTTGGCTACGGCTCTGGCGCCATCTGCAAGAGAAAGAATCGGTGCTACAAACTGACGGGCAAAATACAATGCTACCAGTAAAGCCAAAACGATTGCCAGCAGGGTAGCCATCAGCAGAGTGGCCAGAAAAAAGGTTTGCAAGCTTTTTTTGGTAAAACTCAGTTCTCCGTATTTGGCGTGTGCGGCTTCGATTAAGGTGGCATCCCGCGCCACTTTGGCTGGAATAGGTTGGCGGAAAAACAGGGCCTTATCGTTGTTATGCCCCGGCAAAATCAGCCAGCCCTGTGCATAAAGTATATTGTTGATGCTTTCAATTTCGCGGATTGAACCTGTGCTGTGCAGATGGGACAAAAGATTTGGATTGAGTTCTGGTGCGGGCAGGTGCTTGGGGTTGTATTCGGCAACTAGTTGGCCGTTATGCAGATTGCGAATATTGAGTTGGCTAAACTGTTTATTCTGACCATAAGTTTGTAAAATCGGTAAAACTGGGCTTTGCAATCCATTGGCTGCTATTAATGCAATTTGGATATTGACTGCGCGTCGCACGCTGTTATCTAATTCATAATCCAGAGCCGATTTACTCAAACTAATACTGCGGTTGAGGGCTTCTTCGGTATCGTTACCAAACCATGAATGTATGCTGTGAGAGATGAATTGTGCAGAAACGCCAAACAGAAACAGGCCAGGTAGAACAGCCACCAATGTAAACATTAATGCCAGACGCATAGCAATTTTGGAGCCAAACTCCTGCCGGTGCCGACTTTGTAAAAGTTTCCACCAGTAAGAAGCAGCCATCACGGCCAGTGTCAGTACAAGTAAGGAAGCAAATCCGAATGCGAACCAGAAATACTGTGATAAGAAGCCAGTATTACCGGTGGCGACAGCCAGAACATACAGAGTCACTACACAGAGTACTGCCATGACCAGAAGTAGCCGTCTCATATTAATTAATCCGCGTTGATTACCAGACGATGCCAGCCGGAATCCAGTTGCCAGTTATGAGAAGTTAGAGCATTGATTTGGAAAGGTTTCGGTAATTGGCTGATGCTCAAACTAAGGCGGACATCAGCTCGTACTTCTCCGGCTGATACGCCACTGAGTGTGCCACTACTGAGAACACGCCAGTTTGCTGCTGCACCAATGGCTTTAAGTGCTGTTTCCAAACTATTGTATTCGGTAGAGAACGTTGACCCCATGCTGACTCGATAGCGATTGGTCAGAGGATGATATGCGAGCTTGTACTGAATAAGATTATCACCTGCAATCAGATTGTTAATCCGGTTGCGGTAGGAGGCAAGAGTAGGAGCGGTGAGCTGGTAGTTGAGATCGAAGTTTAAGGGAACGCCTTGCGTCAGTGCCTGTTTGAGCTGATCGGGCAGCTGGGTGTTAAAACGGGTATTGATGGAAAGCTGGCCATTGGGAGTAATATAGGCCTGAGCACGCGTGGTGCTTATGCCTTCTGCCTGTGCCAGAGTGATGCTCAGGCAGAGCAGACAGGCAAAAAATAGACTAAATTTTATCGATAAGCGCGTAAAAAAAGCCATCTTGTCTGCTGTTCGGTAACAATACACGTGACAGACGCTCTCGGGCGTCGGAATGTCGGGTTAAAAAACGGGCCAGTTGCTGCTGATTTTCCTCGACAAAAATCGAACAAGTGGCCAATAGCATGCGTCCGCCAGATTTTAATGTCAGCCACAAATTATCCAGTAAAGCCTGCTGCTGTAAGGCAGTTTTCTGTCCATCTTGTGGCTGACGCAGCCATTTGATATCCGGATGACGTTTTACTACACCGGAAGCGGTACAGGGTACATCGGCCAAAATGGCATCAAAAGTGTTGTTATCATACCATGAGTGCAGCTCTTTTGCGTCGGCACAATGCAGCTGTGCCTGTTGCTGAAGACGTTGCAGATTATCCTTTACTCGCTGCAAACGCTGAGAATCAATATCTAGTGCTGTGACTTCACATTCTGCCCATTCAAGTATATGTCCGGTTTTACCACCCGGCGCGGCACAGGCATCCAAAATACGTTCGCCATTCTGTGGGTTCAGCAATGGAATAGCCTGCTGTGCTCCATAATCCTGTACGGAAACCTGACCATCTGCAAAGCCTGGTAGTTTTTGCACACTTATAGGCTGTTGCAACATGATGCTATGCGTATCTAAAATTTTTGCCGGTATGTCGGCTTTAACCAGTTCGTTCAAATATTGTTCAGCATCGGTAACACGGCGGTTTACGCGCAGGGTCATGGGTGGGTGTTGCTGCATGGCCGTAGCTATATTATGCCAATGTTGAGGATAGTGTTTTTTCAGGTAATTTAACCACCACGCTGGCAGATTGTAGCGTGCTTCTTCCTGCTTGTTGGTGGTGGTTATAAGCGTTTCACGCTCGCGCAGAAAACGCCGGAGTAAGGCATTAACCAGCTTCTGATAGCTACCACCGTAGATTTGACGTGCATTATTCACTGCTTCATTGACCACGGCATGAGTAGCGTTACGGCTGAAATTTAGCTGATACAAGGCAATGATAAGCAGATGATTGATCTCATTAGGCGGAAATGATTTTGTCATTTTTCGTACTAGCTGCTGCAGTAAACCTAAATACCTCAAGCTGCCGTGACTTAAATCTTGCAATGCACCTTTGTCTGCTGGAGACAGTTCACTATGCTGCTGTATAAGCTGAGTCAGTACTTCACTTAAATTACGACCGCTTAATACTTCTCCTAAGGAGTAGGCTGCCAACTGTTGAGCTCGTGCCATGCTCATGCACTGATCTCCGCTGAGTCCAATCTGCTACCCTCTGGTAAGGTATGTCCACTCTGAAATGAAGCTACAGACATGGCTTTACTGCCTGCCTTCTGAATTTCCTGAATGCTGATGGCACCTGTGCCACAGGCAATAATCAGTTCATGTTCGTTGCTATGCAAGACAGTACCTGCCGCACCAGAATGTGCGGTGATGTTTGCCTGCCAGATTTTTAGCGGTTTATCTTGCCAGATAGTCCAAGCTCCGGGTACGGGGTTAAAGGCACGAATTTTGCGGACAATTTCAGTAGCCGGTTGACACCAATCGATTTGTGCCTCTGCTTTGGTTAATTTCTGGGCATAGGTAACACCCGTCTCACTCTGAGGAATAGCTTGTAAACGCTCAATCTGTCGTAAATCAGCAACAATCGCAGTGGCACCTAAATGCATTAAAGCATCGTGTACGTTAGCTGCCGTATCATCAGCACCTATAGTGTAGGTATGGCGGCTGATTATCGCACCGGTATCCAGACCAGCATCCATTTGCATGATACAGACGCCGGTTTCTTTATCGCCAGCTTCGATGGCGCGCTGGATGGGCGCCGCACCGCGCCATCGTGGTAAAAGAGAAGCATGAATATTTAGACAACCGTACTTAGGTATTTCCAATACAGCCTGCGGCAGTATTAATCCGTAAGCTGCTACAACCATCACATCTGCATTCTGTTCCTGTAATATGGTCTGTGCTTCCGCCGTCTTAAGTGTTGCAGGCTGAAGAACGTTAAGTCCATGTGTCAAGGCAGCTTTTTTTACCGCGCTTGGTTGTAGTTTCAATCCGCGGCCACTGGGACGATCTGGCTGGGTTAAAACCAATGGCACTTCAAAACCGGCAGCAACGATGGCATTAAGTGCGGCTGCGGCAAAATCAGGAGTACCAGCAAATATTACAGAAGGCTTCATACAACAAATCCACAATGCATCACCGCAAGTATTTATTACTGGCGATACAGTTAACAGGTCAGACAAAAGGTCAAATTACATTTTTTCGCGGGCGCGTTTTTTCAGTTTGGTTTTTATGCGATTCTGTTTTAATGGCGACAGATATTCGACAAATACTTTACCAGCAAGGTGATCAAGCTCATGCTGGATACAGATGGCCAGCAAGCCGTCTGCTTCCAGAGTAAACTTTTCACCGTGCTCATTATATGCTTCAACCGAGATACGTTCAGAGCGGTGTACCATTTCATAAATGCCGGGTACAGAAAGACAGCCTTCTTCATATTCGGTATCACCCTCACGGGCAGTTATTACCGGATTAATGAAGACTCTGAGTTCATTACGTTCTTCGGAGAGATCCATCACTACTACACGTTCATGAACATTTACCTGAGTGGCAGCCAACCCGATTCCTCTGGCCTGATACATGGTCTCGGCCATATCCTGCACTAGTGTGCGGATTCTGTCATCAAATTGAGTCACAGACTGCGCAACAGTATGTAAACGCTCATCAGGATATTGTAAAATGTTTAATAGAGCCATTATGTGTTTAATTCCTTGTTCAATCTGACCTGTTTACATGATGGCAAAACTGGATTTTTAAAGATTGTTGATATAGATTCAGGTAAACTGGCACTTATATCCATACTATGTCATATAACAACTATTTAAAACAGTAATTTCCCTAAGGATACTTTACATGCATAAACATATTATAACTCTGCTGTGTACACTGAGTATGGCCATATCCGCACCTGTGATGGCAAAACTGAAAATTCGTCCAGATGCACCAGCGCAATATGTAGTCAAAAACGGCGATACACTGTGGAGCATATCCGGTAAGTATCTTTATAGCCCATGGCAGTGGCCCAAGCTCTGGGGCTCCAATCGTAGTCAAATCCATAATCCACAAAGGATTTATCCAGGGCAGGTATTGTCTTTGCGCTATGTAGATGGTCAGCCCCGTCTTGGCTTTGATAACAGTGCAGGAATTCCAACGATTAAGTTGGAGCCGAAAATTCGTAATCTGTCTTCTGGTTATGGAATCAGTACTATAGATGTTGATTTTTTCAGAATGTTTATGCAGCATCCGCAGGTCATTGATAAGGAGGAGACCAGAAATGCGCCACGATTAGCTGCGGGACCGGAAAACAGAATATTGTTTTCTAAAGGGGATAGAGTTTATGCAGATCGCCAACTTGAACCAGGCCGCTATCTAGTTTATCGCATTGAACAGAATGTTACCGACCCAGATACGCATAAATATCTTGGTCAGCTAGTACGCTTTAGCGGTGAAGTTGCTACTTTAGCGGGACAAAACAGTGCCCTGAACGAGCGAAGCCCAGATGAAGCTGCTAACTTACCCAAAGATGAGTATTATACACGTGTGAATCCATTGATTAAATTACCAACACGTACTGCACAGCCAATGGTTGTGACTAATATTGCATCTGAAATCAATAAGGGCGATTATCTGTTAAAAATTACAGATGAGCATGATCCGTTTCAAATGATGCCTCATGCACCTAATACTCAGGTTAAAGGCAAAATTGTGTCTGTAATGGATGGTATACAGGAAGCTGGTCCTTATCAGACAATTACTATTAATTTGGGTAAAAATGACGGTATAGATAAAGGCACTGTATTGAGTTTGTATACTAAAAGTCGTCAGTTTAAAGCAGGATTTTCGACAGATTCAAAATCATCACGCAACGTATTTAAATATTTAAGTATTCCTGCTGAGGAGGTTGGTCTGGCAATGGTTTACCGTGTGAGTGATAATTTATCTTCTGCATTGATTATCAGTGCATCTAATGCAGTTCAAATAGGTGATCTGGTAATGAATCCTGGACATGATATGGATGATGTCCGTCCTGAGTCAGCACATGTATTCGGTTTGCAAAATGCTGAACCTAAAATGACTGACGATTAAAGACCTATATGATGCAGATTCTTCAGAAAATTGCATATAATCAAATATGATTATAAAAAAAGTGCGGAATAGCTATTTCGCACTTTTTCTGCTTTTTGCGGATTAGATGAATAAATATGTAAATCAGATAGATAGATTTTTCGGGCTGAGAAATCATTCTCATACTTTGAAATAGAAATTTATCAGTTATTTGCCAATTTGTCTTTGTCAATCAAACCGTTCAAATCTTTTTTTCACATTTTAAAAATTTTTCTGTTTGAATTATTTCGTGAAACAAGCCAATTACCAAGAAATCCATTTATTTTTCTAAATTCTCTTTGACCTTTAAAACTAATCCAATTCCTTATATGTGAAATGATATTGCAAATCGCTTCAATAAAATGATTTTATGCTGACCAATGCATTAATAGCCTATTTTGTAAAAATAATATAATTTAATCAATTATTTGTTCTTTGATATTGCAAAAATAACAATTGATATTATTTCGAGTCACAATTTTCAATGATAATTTTATAGATACATTAATTACGTAGGTTTGATTTCTGGATGAAATGTTTTAGAATACCCAGTTTATTTGCCAAATATTTCTCAAATATTTCAGTAATCTGAATAGAAGTGTGTCTGATAAGTGCGGGAATTGAGCTGAATGTATAGTGGATAAATACAATCTACTGTCAGAGTTATAGCATATTTCTGCAATTATTTCTGTGGGCAATGGAATGTTGCTGTGAAGCTTTATTTGAAATAAATATTAAGTAAATCAGTCGATTTTGATTTTAGTTGCCTTAATCTCAGGTTGGTAAATCAGGATTGTTGCTGCTTGCATAAATAGTAGCAGCGTGACTATGTTAAACCGGACGTGCTGGTTATGCTTTTTGCACGATTGTATTTAATCAATTTAAATAACCCACCCTTTTATCCCTTTTACAATACTAGCCTGTTTTCGTTTGTAATTTATACACGGAATGATATGAGTTGTTTTACACCCATTGTTGAAAATAAGACTGGTCTGAAATCTTTATTTCAGGCAACTGATTTGTATCAGTATGCTGTATTGTGTGATTTTGACGGTACCATCAGTGAGAAAGATGTTACTGATACATTGCTTGAACATTTTGGTAACGATACATGTATCCAATTGGAGAAGCAATGGCAGGAAGGCATGATTGGTTCGCGAGAATGCATGCGTCAGCAGATTGCTAATATGGACGCCAGTCTGCCCGAGCTGGACAATGTACTCACAACAATCCGCATTGATCCGGCTTTCAGCAAGTTTATTCATTTAGCTCGTAACATGCATTTGAATGTGCATATCGTCAGTGATGGGTTGGATTATGCTATTCGGTCAATTCTGAATCGCTATGGCTATGATTTTCTTCCTGTTTATGCCAACCGATTATTGCATAATCAACAGCGGGGTTGGCAGCTGGAATTTCCTTATGCTAATGAGCACTGCCTCAAAGCCTGTGGAAATTGCAAATGTCAACATCGTCAGAAATTGTTTGGTTTTCAGAAAGTTTTTTATGTCGGCGATGGTACTTCGGATTTTTGTGTGGCCGATAAAGTCGATCTGGTTTTTGCCAAGGATAAACTGATTGATTTCTGTCAGCAGCGGGGTATCCAGTACTATCCGATTCAGGATTTTGGTGATGTTGCAGCTATTCTGCCTAATTTGATTGAAGAACCGGTAGAAAATTATTGCCTGTCTCCAGCCTAAAGTATCATCCGCCGATTTGTTATTATGATTCAAGATTCCTCCTATTTTTTACCCGGTAATCACAATGGTGTGCTACTCATCCATGGTTTGACCGGCACGCCGAATGAAATGCGTATTCTGGCTAAAGGATTGCATCAGGCCGGCTTTACTGTCTATGCTATGCAGCTAGCGGGACATTGTGGTGATGAAGCTGATTTATGTCAGACTAGCTGGCGTGACTGGTATGCTAGTGTGCAGGAAGCCGCTCAGTTTTTACGGGAGCGTGTTGATAACCTGTTTGTTGCGGGATTATCCATGGGTGCATTGCTGGCTTTGAAGCTGGCCGCTGATCAGCCCGAGCTAGTAAAAGGAGTTGGCGTCTATGGAGTGACGTTCAGCTATGATGGCTGGTCTATTCCGTTATGGGCAAAACAGCTTTTTGTTCTGCTGCCTGTTTTAAAAAAACTGCATTTATTCCAAAAAACTTCATTTATCGAAAAGCCACCGTACGGTCTGAAGGATGAACGTATCCGTGCCACGGTCGCTGCTAGTATGTTCAGTGGTGACAGTGCTAGTGCCGGTTTAGCAGGTAATCCGTTTCCTGCTCTGGCAGAAATGCAAGCGTTGGCCAAACTGATGCGTCAGCAGCTTTCACAGGTAAAAGCACCCTGTTTGATTATGCATTCAGGTCATGATGATATTGCCAATATCAACACCAATGCGCGACTAGTGGAAAAACACGTAAGTGGTCCTACGCGATTTGTAGTGCTTGATGACAGCTATCATCTAATTACTATAGACAGGCAGCGGCGGGAAGTAATTAATCAATCAGTAGCTTTCTTTGAAAATATTGCTCAATCAGCTTAAAAAGTTTTTCCTGTTGCAGAAAGAATGATTGTATGTCCCTGATTGTTTTTGTGCTGTGGTTTGCCAATATCTGTTTTGATACCCTTGGCCAAACAGCATTTAAATATGCAGCCATCGCACCTAATAACCGCGATGGTTGGTATTACTGGATTGATTTGTTTTGTAATTATTGGCTGTGGATTGGTATTGGTTCCTATGTAGCCGAATTTTTATTATGGCTGGCGTTTTTAAGTCAGGTACCATTATCACAGGGTATATTGCTTGGCTCAATTAATATTATTGTGCTGATGCTGGTAGGACGTCTTCTGTTTCAGGAAAAGCTCACCCGCTTCCGGCTTCTTGGCATGTTCTGTATCACCATTGGTGTAGTGCTGGTAGGAGCTTCATAATGCGTAAATTTTATTTAATCGGCTTTGTACTTTTATTATTATTTGACACTCTGGGACAGAGCAGTTTTAAACTCACAGCTATTCATGCACAGCCACTTGAAGCCAATCTGGGTTGGATTTCAAGGGTCTTTACCCAGCCATGGGTTTATATTGCTGTTGCTGGCTATATTGGTGCTTTTTTTACTTGGATGGCCTTACTGAAAAAGGCGCCGGTCGGCCCAGCTTTTGCCGCTTCGCATCTGGAAGTAGTAACAGTCATGCTGGTTTCAGCTTTTCTATTTCATGAACATATTACGGCCATACGCATTATTGGTGCAGTATTTATTGTGGGTGGTATCATCTTTCTGGCGTTGGCAGAAAAAGAAATTGTCCAGAATGAAAACTGTCACGATGATAAAACTTGTTGACTACTTCAGGTCTAAATTTTAGTGCCGTTTATGTTTAACTATTATGAAAATCCGCCTACAGCCGGCTTACCGCTGCAATGGCGGGACTGGCTGCCGGTAAAATCATCGTTGGCAGACAAATTAAGCGCACGCTTTAACTTGCCACCATTACAACTAACCTGTTCGGGTACGGCAGCGCTGGTGATAGCGTTAACTACGCTAGCGCATCAACAGCCTGAGCGTAAAACCGTAATCGTACCTGCCTATACTTGTCCATTGGTAGCATTAGCTATCCATCATTGTGGTTTGCAAATACAGCTTTGCGATTTAAAACCCAACAGTATTGATTTGGAGACCGCGCACTTAACTAATTTATTGAATGAAAAAGTGCTGGCGGTCATTCCAACTCATCTGGGCGGGCGGGTCTCTGATGTTGCTGGTGTTAAAAAGTTAGCCCAATTTCAACAGATAACGGTAATCGAAGATGCTGCGCAAGCTCTGGGCGCAGAAGTCGGTCAATACGGTGATGTGGTTCTATTCAGTTTGGCTGCCGGTAAAGGTTTGACCATGTATGAGGGTGGATTACTTACCGCTCCCGAAACTCAATTGCGCAAGAGCTTACAAAAAACTGCCAATAAACTATTACCACAACGTTTTAAATGGGAATTCCTGCGTACACTACAACTATTCGGATATACTGCTTTATATCATCCCGCCGGTCTGCATTTTGTCTATGGCCGCGGCCGGCGCAAAGCTTTGCGTCAGCAGCAATGGATTGCAGCAGTAGGCGATGATTTTGATTTCGACATTCCTATGCATCGGGTAAGCCATATACGGCAACATGTTGCCACCAATGCCTTCCAGAGGTTACCGGCATTTTTGCAAACATTACACCTACAAGCGCAACAGCGGATTCAGCAGTTGCAGAAAATCAGCGCTATACAAGTTATTGTTGATCAGTATGGTCAGGGAGTGTGGCCATTTTTAATGGTGTTATTGCCGACTAATCAACAGCGTGATGCTATTTTAAAAGAGTTATGGACTAGCCCCTTGGGCGTAACCCGCTTATTCATCCATACACTGGCGCAGTACGATTACCTAAAGCCGATTGTACCAAAGGAATCCACACCCAATGCTGAAGATTTTGCGGCTCGTATGTTAACCATTACCAATAGCCCTTGGCTGACAGATGCGCAATTTGAGCAAATTTGTGCAGTTATTCAGCGTGTGGTTTGCGGGTGCTGAACTAAGGCTGAGAGTAACTGCTGATTGACAGCATGGTGCTGTTGCTGCCATGCAGATAGCGTGGCTTCCGGAATTGGTTCCTGTTTGTCCATAGCACTGAGCATACGTTTAAGCCAGCTTGTATATTCCCATTGTGAAACTTCGCCAGTAATATCACTACCAATAATGCGTTGATTTAGCGAATTTATTACGGACAATAAATGATTAAGCTGCATACGTCCCTGATCCCAGTTAGTCTGCACCACATCCTTAGCTAGCACATCCTTATCAATCGAAACATATACAGGTCTGGTATTTCGTTGCTGTGCTTGAATAAAAGCACTAACCAGCTCTTCCGGGGATGCAAAACTACGAAAAGCATGGCTCAAACCGATTTTTTTGGCCCAGCCAATTTTTACATCCATATTCCAGTAGGTAAGTTTGCCCTGAAATAATGGAGCTAGCCGGTTTTCCCAGCTATGAGCAAAGCCAATATCTTTGGAAGTAATACCTAGCACATGCACATGGCTGACAAAAGGCAATTGCGCCACATAGCTCACCCAGGAACCACAATGAATCCCGAACAGATAGCGCATGTTGTCTGGATGGTTATCAAAAATAACCACTTCTATCGGTTTTGTAGCAGTAAAATATTGTTGTAAACGTTTTATAAGCAACAGCGAAACATGATGATAATCACCGCTGCCCATCAAAACTGTGCCATAGTGTTCCGGTAACTTTTGCTCGAGTTCTTGCTTCAGCTGGCTGAAGCGAGCGTGCGAACATCCAAAACGAATAGCCTCCTGCCATTGCCCTAGCTCAATTCTGACAGCATCGGGTATAGTGCCAGTACTGTTGTCAAAATCCAGAATAACCGTTTTATTCATACTATCTGCCGTCCTGATTATCCTGCTTATGCGCTTCCTGCCAGTTTTTATCTTGTTCAAAACGACTACTGAGTTTACTAAGCAAAGCACGCAAAACTGGGTTGCGGACATACACCATGTGTTTGGTAAAAGTAAACTGAGCGCCTAAAGAAGCCTTAACCTGCGGATCTGTCCAGCCGGCTATATAAAACTTCAAACCTTGCTCTCTCGCATACTCCAGATTGTAAAACCAGCTTAGATAATACAGATTCAGTTCGCGTGCCAACGGATAAGCAAAACCAATATATTTATCCACCAGCATATTATTGAGCACAAAGCAAATATTGTAGCCGACCATTTGCTGCTGATAATGATAAGTGAAAATTCTGGCCTGATTATTACCGTCCTGAAGCAACCTACGGAAAAAATCCCGCGTTAGCAAATCAAAATGTACATCACTTTGATTGTAAACATTTAAATACAGCTGATAATACTGCTCTAAAACTACTTCATCTTGAAAGCAAACATCTCCACTATGCAAGCAGCTTATTTCAACTAGGGTTTGAGTTTTCAGCTTACGGCGAAAATTTTTACGTCGTTGATAGGATAAGCGCCCTAGATATTCATTAATATCCTGAAAATCAATCGGCACCCAAGCTAGCGCCTGACCTTCCACTTCAATCAAACCTTGTTGCTTCAAAGTCAGAATCAGCTCGTTTGCATACTCATTTGCTTCTTTATTTAATAATGGTGATTGTTGAGGAATATCTTTCACAATCAGCAGCGGATATTTTTTGCCATAACTTTGTAATATTTCTTTTGCCAGTTGCTGAGCCGGTTGTTGTGGTGAAAACAGAGCATACTCAGATACTGTTGTTCCGATAAAACAGGTAAGAGGGTGTAGAAAACGCTGCCACCAATCAAAAAAAGGCCAATGCCGTATCTTCTGTTGAAAATCGGTATCAGCAGTCGTGAGCAAATCAAAGCGTGTCGCAAAAGCAGGCACGCCGTTTGATAGTTGCCACGCGCTGAAATTGAGGGGTGGGCAGGCCAGAAATGTTTCCACCAGCTCGTCCGGTTCCAGTTGACTTAGATATTTCATATAATCTCAAAGGGCAGCCAGCTAAAACGATTGCTGAGCTGCCGTATACCGTAGCTTAAGCGTTCAGCTCTTTTTTAGCTCGCGTAATCAATTGATCCAGCAACTCAATGCCCTGATCGATTTCCGCCCTAGTAATATGTAATGACGGTGCAAAAGTAATTACATTCTTATAATAACCACCAATGTCTAGTACCAGACCCATTTTCTGACCGTGCCAGTCCAGATCACCAGACATACCGATGTCGACCATCTTATCTACCAAAGCCTTATTCGGAGTGAAACCATCTTCAGTACAGATTTCTGCCCGTAGAGCCAAACCCAGACCATCTACTTCACCGATTTCTTTATGGCGTTGTTCCAGCGTTTTCAGGCCTTCAAGGAAGTAAGCTCCACTTTCCATCACCATTTTTTCATAATCAACTTCCGCCATCATCTTGAATACCTCAAGGCCAACAGCCGTACCCAAAGGATTAGAGGCAAAAGTTGAATGTGTAGAACCAGCCGGAAATACTTGCGGATTAATCAATTCTTCCCGCGCCCACAAACCACCCAGCGGATTCATACCATTTGTGAGTGCCTTAGCAAATACCAGCATATCAGGCTTAACATCAAAGTGTTCGATTGACCACAACTTACCAGTACGGTAAAAGCCCATCTGGATTTCATCCACCACCAGCAAAATTCCATATTGGTCCAAAACTTTTTTCAGACCTTTAAAATAATTACGTGGTGGCACAATATAACCGCCCGTACCTTGCAGCGGTTCCACATAAAAGGCTGCATATTCAGCTTGGCCTGCTTTCGGATCCCATACACCATGGTATTCCGTTTCAAACAAGCGAGCAAAATCAGCCACTAGATGTTCACCATATTCCTCAGCCGTCATTCCTTTAGGACGGCGAAACGGATAGGGAAACGGAATAAACATCGCACGATCACCAAAGTGTCCGTAGCGACGGCGATAACGGAAGCTGGAGGTAATCGAAGAAGCGCCCAGCGTACGGCCGTGATAGCCACCTTCAAACGCAAACATCAGCGAACGGCCCTCACAAGCATTACGAATGATTTTCAGTGAATCTTCAATACACTGAGAACCACCAACGTTAAAATGTACCCGTCCATCATGGCCAAACTTGCGTTTCATATCCTGAGCAATGGTTTTAGCCAGCTCAATCTTGGTAGGATGCAGATACTGACTTGCACACTGCGGCAAACTGTCAACCTGTTGTTTCAGTACATTATTCAATCGCTCATTGGCATAACCGAAATTGCAGGCCGAATACCACATCTGTAAATCCAAATACGGCTTACCATCCTTATCGTACATATAGCTGCCTTCACAGCCATCAAAAATTTTCGGTGGATTAACATAATGAACCGTATCACCGAAAGAGCAATACTTAGCCTCATCAGCCAGCAACTGCGCATCATCCAGACGATTTTCAAGGGTTTGAGCACTGGGCTTACTCATCATTCATTCCAATCAAATAAAATTAAACAGTATATAAAAAGTACACGATTAAACTTATTATATCCTGCTATAGCAACGTAACTGTAAGAAACAATGACCTTCTAACCCTAAAAAAACAATAACAATCGCAAATTAAATTATCTTTGCATTAAAATAAATATGTCCAACACCACAAAACAGCGTACAAAATGGTTGCAACAGCATAAAAATTACTCAAAAAACTTCATCGCATTTTCTGCCTCATAACCATTACACCAACCCATTCAAAAAATGCCAAGAAATTTCAGAAAAAATCCGTATTTTTACTTATGATTCTCAATCAGTTAGACTAAAACAAATCAACTATACAACAAATTCAGCAGCATCAATGCTGAACTACATACCTATGAATACAGAACTCAACCGCATTCTACATCCCCGCTGGCTCCTGTTTGCCCTTGCCGTTGGCGGCTTTGCCATTGGTACCACTGAATTTGCTACCATGAGCGTATTACCTTACATTGCCAGCGGACTGAACATCAGCGAACCCACAGCCGGTCACCTAATCAGTATCTATGCACTTGGTGTCGTTGTAGGCGCACCCGTAATAGCCATATTTGGCGCTCGGTTTAGCAGGCGAAGCCTACTACTGGTGCTCATGGCTTTTTTCTCTCTGGCTCATCTGGGTACCATGCTTGCTCCTGATTACAAAAGCATGATGCTGTTTCGCTTTTTAAGTGGCTTGCCGCATGGCGCCTACTTTGGCGTAGGTGCGTTGGTTGCCGCAGCCATGGTACAGCCGGATAAGCGTACACAAGCAGTCGGATTAATGATGATTGGCTTAACCATAGCCACTACTGTTGGCGTACCCTTAAGCAGCTGGCTGGCACAGGCCTTAGGTTGGCGTGTCGTTTTTTTAATTGTAGCTATACTGGCAGCCATCACCGTTATCCTTGTAGCCGTTTTTCTACCACCTCACTGTATGCAAGGTGGAGACAGCAGTGCGGTGCGCGAACTAGGTGCACTGACTAACCGGCAGATATGGCTGACTCTTGCCATAGGCGCCATAGGATTTGGCGGCATGTTCGGCATCTACGCCTATATGGCCTCAACTCTCGAAAACATCACAGGCATGTCACCCCGAAACGTACCATTAGTTATGTGTCTCTACGGCGTAGGCATGACCATTGGCAATATCATCGTACCGCGGCTAGTAGGCCGCCACGTCATGACTGGCCTTGCATGGTTACTCGTTTGGTCTGCAGCCATGTTAGCCTTGTATCCTTTTGCCGTGCATTATCCCTACTGGGTATGTATACAGGTTATCCTGATAGGTATGAGTGGTGCCGTTGGTACCTTGCTGCAAATCCGCCTTATGGATGTAGCCAAAGATGCCCAAACATTGGCCGCAGCATTAAATCACAGCGCCTTTAACGCTGCCAATGCACTAGGCCCTTATCTTGGAGGACTGACCATAGCTGCTGGCTGGGGTTGGACCAGCACAGCATGGGTTGGCGTCACGCTGGCGATCATTGGTTTGATTGTGTGGTGGATTACCGTACGAGATGAACAGCGCATAACGATTAAAAATGATAATGGCAACTGATTAAGTAGATCCTAATAAAGCTTGATACGAAGAATAAGCAGATATAAACAAACGTATTAAGATGTTAATGTAAAAATGCGTAACTAAAGTTGCAAACAATTGTTAATATTAATATTCTGTGTATAACAGTTAAATTTATTTAATCATTAACAAACATCAAAGGGGTAATCATGATAGACAAACAACAACCACTAACTGATGCACCCAATATAAATCAGCCTCAGCCTCAACCTCAAAATGACAACCCAATTGACAAAAAGCACAAACAAAAAAAACTTACCAAAAAGAAATACTACAAAGAACTGGAAAAATTACAGGGAGAGATGGTTGCCCTACAAGAATGGGTAAAAGAATCCGGCCAAAAAGTATGCATCATTTTTGAAGGTCGTGATGGAGCAGGTAAAGGAGGTGCCATCAAAGCACTTACCGAAAGAGTCAGCCCGCGCATATTTCAGGTAGTAGCTCTTCCTGCGCCCAGTGAGCGCCAGAAAAGCCAGATGTACATGCAGCGCTATATTCCACATTTACCCGCTGCCGGAGAAGTCGTTATTTTCGACCGAAGCTGGTACAACCGTGCCGGTGTAGAGCGCGTAATGGGATTCTGCACCGAACAGGAAAGTAAAGAGTTTCTAGAAATCATTCCGTTTATGGAAAAAGCCATCATCAATTCCGGCATCATCCTGCTCAAATATTGGCTTGAAGTAAACATGAAAGAACAAGAAAAACGCATGCTTGGTCGCATAAACGATCCGCGTAAAATCTGGAAATTGTCACCCATGGACATCAAATCCTACAGCCGCTGGTACGATTATTCCCGAGCACGCGACGAAATGATCATGACCACTGATACCTCATGGGCCCCGTGGTATATCGTAGACTCCAACGACAAAAAAAAGGCTCGGCTCAACATCATTGAACACGTCCTTAGCGAAATTCCGTATAAAAAAACACCGCGCAAAAAAGTCGAATTACCTAAACGACAGGATAAAGGCGATTACCAAGAACCCAACTATCCTTATCGTTACATACCTGAAAAATACTAAATATAATATCAGCCAGTTGCTAAAACAGACTGGCTGAATTTTTCATGTTCACAAAGCTAATTCCCTTTACCCACGGAAATCCCCCCATAATGCCTGCATAGCAGCCAGTGCCGCCAGAGAAGCCGTTTCCGTACGTAATACTCGCGGTCCTAAGCTGAATGCCGAAAACCCATACCGAGTCGCTTGTTCTTCCTCAGATGTGCTCAACCCACCTTCAGGACCAATTAACAACGTCACCGCATGGGCCTGAGAAAATTCATTCAAAGCCAGCGGCCTACGCAAACTCATTAGCAGCTTCAAATCAGCATCAGCCACATCTTGCAATGCACTGGCTAAATCCATAATAGGCCTAATTTCCGGCACAACAGTTCGCCCGCATTGCTCACATGCTGCAATGGCAATATCCTGCCAACGTTCCCGCTTTTTCGTTGCCCGTTCACCACCTAAGCGCTGACTGCTTCGTTCAGACAATACCGGCTGAATCACAGACACCCCAAGTTCTACGCTTTTCTGAATCGTCATATCCATCCGCTCACTGCTTGACACTGATTGCAGCAATGTGGTTGTCAAAGTAGACTCAACCTTAACGGTTTTACAGTCATGAATCATTACATCCACATTTTTCTTGCCCATAGACATAATCTCAGCCTCATATACCAGACCTTGACCATTAAACAACTCAATCAGCTCTCCCGGCTGACAGCGTAAAACTTGTACATGGCGAGCAGTCGCATCAGGTAAAGAAAAAGCATTTACTTCACACAATTCTGCAGGAACATAAAAACGAGGCATAATCGTAAAATCACTATAAATAAAGAATAGCGCCAGCTACAATAACAAATTATAAGCTTAAATCATAAGCACAAATATCGACCAGCACACAATAACAAGAATCAAACACAATAATAAGAACTCATCAGAGCTAAATAGCAAGATATTAAAAAATAAATTACAACAAATAAAAATAATTAATCTATGACTCATGAATAGCACATTCAGGGTACTTTGCTTGAAAAATAACAAAAACATCAAACAACAAAATAAACTATACCTTTCAAACATGCATATCTCGCACTATTGGATCTATTTACACTTTTTCCTTAAACTTAAAAGCATTAAATCTGAATCATAAAATAAGTGGTAATAAAGGAAACATCATCAATAAATTAAAATAATAAAAAAGAAAGAGCCCCCCAATAATTACCTAACTCAGCAAGTGCAACAAAAGCAGTAAAGCCTTCTTATCGTCAAAAGAGTTACTTAAAATTGCAAAAAATTTGACCCATTTACTGAACCAATTGCAGCACAGATTTGGATAAAGTTAAAGAAAGCTTATATGGGTAACACAGACGATATCTCAGTTAAATAACAAAATTAATGCAGTAAAAAGTCATCAAAAGGGTGAAATAGAGACGAAGAACTAAATTAGGATCAAACCAAGGGTGATGGCGAAAAAATAAATCTTATTAGAACAGTGGTTTGGTGTATTGGATAAAAATAAGCGGAGGAAGTAGTTGACAGGGTGGATGTAGG
>NZ_JAFNPG010000032.1:0-21065 GCF_026535815.1 Snodgrassella sp. B3088 | reverse complement strand
TTAAGACAAACCGGCGAACCCCTGCTGCCGCAGCGCTTCGTACACTACGATGGCCGCTGCGTTGGATAGATTCAATGAGCGAACAACGGGTGTGTTATTACTGAATACAAAATTTGTTACGGTAGATGAGGATAATTCTGTGCCGCTGGTTAAAAAAGCAAATTTGCTTAGTTATGAAAATTTGACTTGTTTATTAGATTGTTGTGAATTGGAACAGTTAAGTTTTACTAATATGTTGCGTAAACTAGTTAAGCTGCTTGCTGAACGTGATGGTCTGGGCAGTATGGCTACGGTCGATGCGGCAGAAATGGTACGTTTTGCAGGCAATCTGTATACGCTAATCAGTGGTTGGAATTACTGTCTGGAGGGAATTGGACGGGAAACGAAGAAGATTAGTGATTATCTGCAAACTTCTGTTGGTAGATAAATTAGTTGTTATTATTTTAATAATCGCCGTGAATTGAATGTTATGAATCATCAGGATAAGCAGTTATCTTCTAATCAGTTGTTTCTCTCAGTCATTTTGATGGTGGCCGGTGCGCATTTGTGTAATGACCTGATTCAGTCGATGCTCACGGCCACTTATCCTTTACTGGAAGAAAAGTACCGCTTAACTTTTGCACAGGTGGGCTGTATTAGTCTGGTTTATCAGTTTACGGCTTCGATTTTGCAGCCAGTGATTGGTTTTTATACGGATAAACATCCGAAACCTTACTTGCTCCCTTTGGGAATGGTTTCGACGACATTTGGTTTGTGTCTGCTGGGTTTGGCAAATCAATTTTATTTGTTGCTGGTAGCAGCCGCTTTTCTAGGTGTTGGTTCGTCTACTTTCCATCCGGAAGCTTCGCGTGTGGCGCGTAATGCTTCGGCAGGCCGCTATGGTCTGGCACAATCGGCGTTTCAGGTAGGAGGTAATCTAGGTTCGTCACTGGGGCCGTTGCTGGTGAGTTTTGTGGTGCTGAAATATAACCGCCAAGCTAATATTCTGTGGTTTGTATGTATTGGCGTTTTGGCTATTGCTTTGCTCAGTCGGATAAGTGCATGGAGTGCTCATCATTTGGCGGCTAGCAAACACAAGAAGGCAGTAAATAGAGTTTTACCTTATGACCGTAATAAAACAGTTTTAGCATTATTTATTCTGGCTGTGCTGATTTTTTCCAAGTATTTTTATATGGCCAGTATGAGTAATTATTATAGTTTTTATTTAATAGAAAAATTTGCTTTGCCAAAGCAAACGGCGGTGCTGTTTCTGTTTTTGTTTTTAGCCTGTGTGGCGATTGGTACGTTTGCCGGCGGACCGATTGGCGATCGTGTCGGACGCAAGTATGTTATCTGGTTTTCTATTCTTGGGGCTGCGCCATTTACGCTGGCTTTGCCGTATGCCAATCTTTGGGGTACGGCGGTGCTGAGCTGTTTGATTGGTCTGATTATTTCTTCAGCTTTTGCGGCTATTATCGTGTATGCACAGGAGTTGATACCGGGGCGGGTAGGTTTGATTGCTGGACTGTTTTTTGGTCTGATGTTCGGTATGAGTGGTATTGCGGCTGCGGTGTTGGGTTATGTGGCCGATAAAACCAGTTTGCAGCTTATTTTTAAGTTCTGCTCTTTTTTGCCGTTGCTGGGCATGCTGACGGTTTTGTTACCGGATGTGGAGCACTATAAACGCTGAAATGATTAAAGGCCATGGTTGATGGCCTTTTTTGTTGTCTGCTGATGAACTGAGTCAAATGATTTTTAGCTGCTTGAGAGACAGTTTTAGAAAGGCGTAAAAAATGGGGGCAAATACAAGCCCAATTACACCAAACAAAGTTTCAGAAAATACCATGGCAATCAATAATTCGCAGATGCCTGCATGTATTTTGCTGCCGACAATTTTGGCGTTGAGTACATATTCGACTTTGTGAATGATAATTAAATAGATGAGTACAATTACTGCTATCCAGAAGGAAACTGTGAAGCCAACCAGACACATAATGGTATTGACAATTAAGTTGCCGATGATGGGTATGAGGCCGAGTACGAAAGTGGCAAGTATTAGGCTTTTACTGAAGGGCAGGTGTATGCCGAAGATGGGTAGAACAATTAATAGGAAGATGGCTGTCATGATGGCATTGAATAATGCAATGACTACCTGAGAGAAAGCAACGTATTGGAAAACCAGCACCAGACGGTCGAGGCCATCTTTGAGTGCCTGCATGTAGATGGTGGGAGAGGTTGAGGTTTCGTTGATACTGCGCTTGTTCTGCTGATAGCCGGCGATTAAACCGATTATCATGCCAATTATAATGATAAGTAGGGAGTGAAAAAGTTGTTTAATGACTGATTGCAAGTAAAGTACATGCTCTTTAATGAAGTTAAGAGCATTGGCGCGTAATTCTACGAGATCATCCGGAAGGTAATTACTTAATTCTTTTGGCAAGGCACTGGCGATGCTGTTAAAGAGATTCTGTATGTGAGTAAGAGTCTGCTGGGGGTCTTTGGCTACGCTGATTACCCAGCTGATAAGATAGCTGAAACCGCCTATGAGTAAGATCATGATGAGCAGTGACAGCAAAAGTACTGAAAAAATTTTGGCTTTGCTACCCCAGCGCTGCATTCTGGTGGCCAGATAATCTTCCAATTTCTGGGTAAGAGTATAGGTAAGGAGGCCGGAAATCACGCCAGACATCAGGTGTATTTGCATAAATATGATAAAAAATATTGAATACAATACGACGAAAAACAGGCCGATTTTTTGTTGTTCGTTTAACAGCATGGTTGATTTTTAATCCGATTCTGATAGGGCTTATGGGGTGACTTTGCGCTGAATATCATACTGCCTGCTGGTGTTATTCTGTGTAAACAGTATGAGGTTACTTTGCACACAAATTCGCAATACCTTTTATGTGCTTGATTGTGTAATGATTTAGCTATTATTAGGCTGTTTCTAATTTGGTTGATTGTTCGAACAAAATGCATCTTGCTGGCTGTCCTGCTGCCAGTGGTATTCGATTCTGGTGGCAATTTTTTCAGCGGTATTTTTATCAGTTCTGTTTTGCACAAATGCTAATGCCATGTCCATTCCGGCACTGATACCGGAAGAGGTGTAGTATTTGCCGTCTGTAATCCAGCGGGCTTTTTCTATCCATTTGGTTTTTGCTGATGAGGTTTTTACCCAGTCAAAGACGCGTTTGTTGGATGTAGCCTGACGTCCATCGAGTAATTCAGTTTTGGCCAGCAGGGCGCTGCCGGTACAAACGGTGAGCACATACTTGCTTTTTTGTGCTAGTGATTTTAGTTGCTGGATAAAATCAGTTTGCTGTATCAGGATACGTGTGCCGGGCCCACCGGGTATAAAAAGGGTATCTATATTTTGGGGAATGGATGCAAAGTTTTCAGTTGAGATACTGATGTTATCCTGATTGCAGATAAGACCACCGTTTTGTGAATAATACTGTATGTGCCAGTCCGGTACTTTGCCAAATATTTCTACTGGCCCGAATACATCTAGTGTTTCAAAGTCTGGGTAAAGCAGGATGGTAATTTGCATCTGATTTTCCTTTGTCATCTGTGGCAGAGATATATTAAGTTGCTAGGCATAATAAGCAATTTGTTGTACTAACAGAATAGCAGAGTTCTCTGAGTTTTCTGAAAAATTTTTAATCAGATAAAAAGTAAAAAATTTTTTAGAATTTTGTAGCATAGTCTCTGCCGGTTAATATACATAATAATTATTTAACGCAGGTTTTAGTAAAACAGATAAATCAGAAAAAAATTTTTTAATCAGGATAAAAATATTTTTACAAAAAAATAAGCATAGAATGGACAGCCAATATTTGCTGTTAAGCGCACATACTGGGAAGTAGTTAGAGCTAACGTTGCAAAATATAGAGCCTTCCAGCTTTCATTGCCCATATTGCTGGAGGCAAAATTGGAGGCGTTTTCGGGACGGGTATCATGCTGGTGGGTTTTAAGTAATTTAAGCACTTACTTAGGTTAATGAGTGGGCTATCGGACGTGTATTCATAGGTGCGATTGGCGCTTTTGTCGTTTTATGCGGTACACCAGTTTGCGTTTCCATGCGCCATCTAGTCCGTATTTTTTGATTTCAGCCTCACTGGGGTAGGGCATTTCGTCGCGCATGGCGGCAAATGGTTCCCAGCCGCTGTGATTGCTGTTCATTATTGACCAACTTATTTTATGGTCGCTATTCGGACGGATGTTGCCTTTGATTTAACCACTCTGCTGTTGATAGGCTGAATAAAAAAATTTGCTGCCATCTGGCCGTTTGATGTTATGAGCATCTCAATTGGTGTAATAGGCCAATATATCGAACATACGGTTATCACTTTGGGCGAATAAGGCACCTGACCAATTGTTCTGGATATTGTTGCTGGCATGGGCATACTTGATTAGTGCGCCTATATTTTCACCTTCGCGCAAAAAGTCGCTGGCATCTTTGGTATCCAGTTTGATGGAACCGCCGAAGCCTCCGTTACTGACGGTGGGGTTATGCGGACCTTTGCTGACGGTAATTTTTGATGAGTTCGGGTTCGATGAAGACGAAACCTTGCCGGTATTTATCAAAAGTTTTGAGGGAACCGTCTACGGTTACAGGTACGTCTTCGGGGTCGCTTAATCCCCAAATATTGATTTTTTGTCCACCTGGTCGAGGTGAACCTACCATGCTGGTGCCGGGCAGATACTCGAGTAATGAGGCAATATTGTTGGACTGAATGGTGTCTAACTGTGGCTGTCTGAGGATGATGGTGTTAACTAAATCTTTGTTGGGTTTGCTGGCGATGACTAATGGTGGGCAGGGCGTAGCTGTTAATGTTGTTGTGTTTACTTTGATCCTCGGCCAGAACCGGTTGCATAATAAATAAGCTGGCGTAAACAGTACAAACTGGAGAGAGAAAACGGGTATGACAGGCGGGTTGCATGAGAGCCTGACTGGTAAAGGTTAAGATAAATTAAAATTATAATTATTCTTATTGGTATTTTAATTTAATTTGTTATGGGTGTATATTTATTTTAATTTTAAACTCAAATTATGGTTTTAATGCTGTGTTTTGTGCTGAATATGAAGCTTTTTGTTAATTGAAAAAATATTTTGGAATGGAGTTGTAATATGGAAGATATTCGTTTAGAGATAGATCAGATTGATCACACTGTTATTAAGCTATTGGGCTCGCTTTGAATATGTTAATGCTGCTAGTGAATTTAAAAAAGTGCTAGTGCTGTACAAGCCAAGGCTCGTTTTGACACTATGCTTGAGCAACGGAAGCTTTGGGCCAATGAGTTAGGACTAAATGGCGATATTATTAAAGAGTTATATGCAAATTTGGTTCGTTATTTTATTGATGAAGAATTAAAGCAGTTTAAAAATAAAGAAAATAAGGATAGTTTGCCCTATGGCTTATACCAGTAAACAACAGTTATTGAATGAAATAAACAAAACCGCTAAATTGTTTATTGAAGAATTTGATACATTAACAGAATCTCAAAAAGATGAGTTAATTCATGGTGTAGATCGTACTCCTGCGCAAATGATTGCTTATCAGTTAGGATGGTTGGATCTTGTTAAGTCTTGGGATGATGAAGAACTTGCAGGACAAACCCCAACATTACCTGCAGAAGGCTACAAATGGAATCAGTTAGGCACATTATATCAACACTTTTATAAGATTTATCAGGATTATTCATTACAAGAATTGATTACATTATTTAACGAGAAACTTGTTATCTGGAATAATTGGATTGAATCTTTGGATGATGATACGTTATTTATTAAAGACAAACGTAATTGGACTAAACCTTTCCCTGAATCTTGGACGGTAGCACGCTTTATTCATATCAATTCTGTGGCACCGTTTAAATCATTTCGAACCAAAATCAGAAAGTGGAAAAAGTTAAGTGCACTAGTTTAAACGTAACTTAAAATTAATATCAATGTAATCAATTAGGAATTGATATGGCTTTTTCAGAAACAGAGCCACAACTATTGTTACAA
This sequence comes from Snodgrassella sp. B3088, assembly GCF_026535815.1. Taxonomy (NCBI): domain Bacteria; kingdom Pseudomonadati; phylum Pseudomonadota; class Betaproteobacteria; order Neisseriales; family Neisseriaceae; genus Snodgrassella; species Snodgrassella sp. B3088. The sequence goes on along the minus strand of NZ_JAFNPG010000032.1, from coordinate 15,073 downwards.
CTAAAATTTGTGGGTAGCGAAATTATTGACAGACTTGAACAAATGGAACTTGATTCTTTTGATAAATTACGCCATGCTACTTTAGATGAAATTCTAAGCAATGGATTCGTTATGTTTATGCGCGTTTGATTGTGGTGTACTGAAAAATTTACAGTCAGGCTATTTGTGGCCTGACTGCTTGCATAAGAGGATGGGCTCAGTTGTTTTCTATTATGCGGTTGTTCAGTGGTTGCACGGGGCGGTTGTTATTTTTAGGTAGGTATTGTGCGATTTCTGCAATTTCTGCTTTGGATAACGTAATCGGTTGGCGGAATAATATCCATGTTACGGGTTCGCTGCATGGTGGAGTGGTCAAAGAGCCGGTATAGCGGTAATAGCTATGATTGTGCGGGTAGAGGTGTTCGGGATTAAATAAGATATCAGTGTTTTCGGTACCATTTTTAGCCAGTTTTTTGAATACAGACAATTTTTCAAAATAGGAGTTTTGCTGACCTTCTTGTACAAATACTGCTACAACTAAATTGCTGTGGTCAGCGGCCTGATGTACAAAATGCAGCTCAAGAGGATAGCGTATACCGTTGATAGTGTGTTCAGCTGGTTCGTGGGCATGGAACTGAACCAGTGTGTAAGTTTTATTGTTGTAGGTCAGGTTACTGTTTGAGTCGAAATTGAACTGAAGGGAATGGCCGTTGTCGACTATCTGTTTAATATCGGCATGGCGATAGTCGAATTTCAGAGGTGGAAGTTTATGGTTGGTTTTGCTATCAAAGATGTCTATCGGGGATTGGGTTTTACCTGTGGAGCAGGTTTGCGCGTCAGACATTTTTCCCCAATTTTCCGGTGCATAGTCACCTTGATAACCCCAGTGAGTCTGAGCCATGGCAGAGCCAGCGAGTCCAAGGGTGAGACATAATCCTAAAATGCTTTTTTTCATGATTTAGTTTCCTTTTGTAAATTATGCGAATAGTTTAGTCTTCTTTGTTGGTGATGTGAATACTTGTGTTGGTTAATAAAAACTAATTGTTAAATTTGGTTGGATGGTTATATGATGATTTTTTCGTAGGTGAAAATTATGCTGAATCTGCAATCTAAGCTGCCCAATGTAGGAACAACGATTTTCAGTGTCATGTCGGCTTTGTCCGCAAAGTATGATGCGCTAAATTTGTCTCAGGGTTTTCCTGACTATACGGTAGATAAGCAATTAATCGAACTGGTAGAGCATTATCTGCGTGCGGGAAATAATCAATATGCGCCTATGGCCGGTGTGGTGGGTTTGCGACTGCGTATCCAGGAAAAGTTTCAGCGGGTGCATGGGCTGAGTGTGGATGCGGAACAGGAAATTACGGTTACGGCAGGCGGAACGCAGGCGATTTTTACCACTGTTGCAGCGCTGATTCGTCCGGATGATGAAGTAATCATTTTTGAGCCAGCTTATGATTGCTATGCACCTGCGGTTTCATTGTTTGGGGGTAAAGTGGTTCCGGTACAGCTGGCTGCACCAAATTTTTCAATAGACTGGGATTTCGTCCGATCGTTGGTTACGGCGCGTACACGGTTGATTATTGTGAATAATCCAAACAATCCGGCCTGTCGGGTATTCAATAAAGCTGATGTAACGGCTTTGGCTGAGATAGTGCTGAATAATGATATTTTTGTGTTAAGTGATGAAGTATATGAGCATCTGGTGTTTGATGATGCCCGACCACAAACTTTGCTGACACAGCCGCTGTTACGGGAGAGAACTTTTGTTGTGGGCTCGTTTGGCAAATTGTTGCATGCTACAGGCTGGAAAGTGGGCTACTGTGTGGCTGCGCCGGCCTTGATGGCTGAGTTTCGTAAGGTGCATCAGTTTAATGTATTTAGTGTGCATACTTCTACGCAATATGCGATTGCTGATTATCTGGCCGATGCGTCACACTACGAGAATCTGGGACACTTTTTTCAGCAAAAACGCGATTTTCTGCTGGCGGGTTTAAGCAATTCACGTTTTAAAGTCTATGTGCCGCAGGGTACGTATTTTATGCTTTTGGATTATAGTGCTATTAGTACTGCATCTGAAACTGAGTTTGTGCGTGAGCTAGTGGCTAAATATAAAGTGGCGACAATACCTTTGGCTGCGTTTTATCATGATGGTTTTAGCCAGCAATGTATACGGGTTTGTTTTGCTAAGCGACAGGAAACGTTGGAGCAGGCGGTAGAGTTGCTGTGTGCGGTGTGAGAAGAATACTTTGAGATGGGGGAAAAGACAGATTTTTGAATCTGTCTTGTTGCTTAGTATTAGTGGTGGAGCCAGCTGCTAAAGACCTGTAAATATAGCCAGCCGCCAAAGCCAATAAATGCAAAGCCGCCGATACGGTCGATAATCAGGCACCAGTTCAAGTAGTTGCGTTTGACCACGGGTAAAGAAAACAGCCACAACATCAAGCACAAGGTAAGAAGTACTTGTACCAGCAAAATAATCATAATTTCATATTTTAAAGTTGGCTTATGAACATCTGCCATGGCCATAGACATAACGCTGCCAAGATAAAGAACGATTTTGGGATTGGATAGGTTGGTAATCAGGCCTTTCCAAAAAAAATGTTTTTCTTGTAGGGGTTGAACAGTAACGTTATTTTTAGGAATAACGGTTTGTAACATTTGCCAGCCGCAATAAATGAGGTAGGAGCCGCCGGCCAGCATAAGAGTGTTTTGCAGCCATGGTAGCTGGTGCAGTATGGCACTATAGCCTTCAATGGTCAAAGTCAGCCAGAAAGCCACTCCGGTGGTGATGCCCAGCGCAACGAAGAATGCTGCACGTCGTGAGTGGTTTAGAGCGGTTTTGCTGATTATCAGCATATCCGGCCCAGGGGACAGCTGGCCGAGCAGGTTAAGTAGCACGATGCTGACAATCATGGATTGGGTTTGACTAAGCATAATACAGATTCAGATAAAAACGGCTATTTGTTACGGCGTTTGGCACGTGGATGTGTATTGTCGTAAATCTGTGCCAAATGGTTGAAATCGAGTTTGGTATATTGCTGAGTTGTGCTGATGGATTTGTGTCCGAGCAGCTCCTGTACCGCGCGGATATCGTGGGCGCTTTGTAATACATGGCTGGCAAAACTGTGCCGCAGCATATGCGGGGATAAATGGCGGTCGCTACCGTGAGTAATGGACCAGATATTCAGACGATTCTGAATTTGACGTGCGCTCAGGCGGGTGCCACGCCGGCTAGTAAATACTGCATTTTCGCCAGAAACCGCGTAGCGGTGCGGTAGATAATTCTGTAAAGCTTCGATACTTTTTTGTCCTAAAGGGACCTGACGTTGCTTATTGCCTTTACCTCGCACATGTACCCAATTTTCTTCCAGCATTAGATGGTGTAAGTCTAGTTGCACCAATTCGCTCAGACGTAATCCGCTGCCATACAATAATTCGAAAATAGCCTGATCCCGTAGGGACAGCGGGTCGCTGGCACAAGCATGGTCAAAAGCCTGATTGAGTTTTTCGGCCGGTACTGCTTTAGGCAAGCGGGCACCGGCTTTGGGTGCTTTGATGTTACTGGTAGGGTTGGCGGTGATGTATCCCTGTTGTTGCAGAAAATTAAAGTAAGTCCGCCATGTACTGAGTTTGCGTGCCAGTGAGGCAGGCTTATCTCCCAGACCACTGAGTTTTTTTAGAGCGCCTACCAAATGCAGACGAGTGATATTCAATGGGCTGAGATTTTCCGGTAAAAGCTGACTCAGCTGAATTAAATCACGTTCGTAGGCAGTGCTGGTTAAGGGAGATAATCCGCGCTGTTGTAAATGCTGGAAAAACTCATTCCATAATGTCCAGTAAGAGGTAGAAGCTTGCTTCATTCAATTACCCCGAGCGATCGCGCTGCGGAAAATTTCAGGTGTGCGGCTAATGCGCTGGCGCTCGTAATTAAAGAAAGCCATGCCGGTTTTTACCATGGCAATGGCAGCACCATCACGGGTGCGATGCAATTTGTATATCAGGGTAAAACCTGTATTGCTTAGGTTGGTAATTCCTAAGTCAAAATCCAGTTCATCGCCATAAAATCCCTGTCCCTGAAATTGCAGAGCGGCATCCAGCATAATCAGGCCGGTACCGCCAATATCTATTTCGTTGAATCCGTAATTTGAAAGTAGACGCATACGCGCTTCATGACAAAGGCGTAGTATGGCATCGTTTGAAAGATGGTTGCCGTAATTAATATCGCCTATCTGTACTTTGATGCGCGTGTGAAACAACCATTTTTCTGGCGTTTCAATTTGAATGCGACTCATGGGTTATCCTTTATGAATGCAAGCTAGATGGTAGCAGGTTTTAAAAGAAACGTTGATGGACTGGCGTTTACTTCAGGCAAATTTGTGCTAAGCTTTGCCAGTAGTTTTCTGGTTATATTGATGTTTTTCAGTTTAATTCAAATCAGGTTATGGTTTGTTGAGCAGGGAGAATAACGATGTATCACAAAATTATGGTACCGGTAGATGAAAGTGCGGCTGCGAAACGAGCCTTACAGGAAGCCATCATGCTGGCCAGATTGTGCCAAAATGCTGTTTTACGAGTAGTCAATGTGGTGGATCTAGCACAGTTTAGCTGGGGAGGTGTTGGTGCTTTGCCATCTGAAGAAGTGCGTAAAGCAGTCAATGCTGCCGGTAAGAAAGGACTGGAGCAAGCAGAGAAAATGCTTCAGGAATCCGGTCTGCAATACGAGGTTGAGGTGATTGAGAGTGCTGGTGATAAGGTGGCTGATATGTTGATTCAGGAAGCCACGGAGCATAATGTTGATTTACTAGTGATGGGTACCCATGGATTCAGTGGCTTCATGCACATTCTAATGGGTTCGGTAGCAGAAGGGGTATTGCGGCAATCTGATATTCCGGTGATGCTGCTACGAGTACGGGAAGATGATTAAAACTGACAAGCTATTGTTTCCCATTCTGAAACGAGCTGATGACAATAATTTTATGTTTTAATCATACTGGCAAAACGCTATGTACTATTGGCGCAGATTTGGATTATGGTGCAGTGACTCGAGTGCAATATTGATAAAGTTTGGTGCAATGCTGGTGATATCGATATTATGCGGGTCGGTTAGCCACAGGTTGGTCAATCCGATAAATAGTGCCTGAAAATACAAGGCTGCCTGCCGTATATTAATGTTTTCTGGCAGAATATGTTGTTGGCAACATACCTGAAACACAGCACATAAATTCTGCCACCATAGATTTTGGTATTTTTGCAACAACGCCACAATTGCGCGGTTGTCTTCAGTATGCTCACAATTTAAATGCAGGATATAGCAGAATTTTCGATAACGCTCATCATTGGCCATACGTTGGAACATCTGATTCAGTGCCCGCATAAGGTTGTGTAGTGCATCCGGCGAGCTGGTGTCAATATCATGGCGCAGCTGCTCACTCAGTTTACTGAAAACCTGTTGGAATAACGCGTCAAACAAGTCTTCCTTATTTTTAAAATGCCAATAGAGCGCACCACGTGTGACACCGGCCGCGCTGGCGATTTCCTGTAAAGATGCACGGCTGACGCCGCGCCGGTAAAAAATATCCAAAGCAGCGGCCATGAGGTCATCTCTGGTTTGCAAAGCTTCCTCTTTGGTCTTGCGCATAATAAATTTCCGTTTATCTGTACATTAAATTAGGCAAATCTGTATTTAATCCAGATTGACACATGTATTTTTGATTAAAATAACTAAGTTATAAATTTATTGCATCTGGTATACATACATTGTTGCATGTATAATGCGCAGCGTAAAGTTATTCCTGATTAAATCGTCTGTTGTCGCATAAGCAGGTTGTCGGATATTTTTATCTGACAGCCCGCAATGGCGTCACCAGCGCTATTTGTGTCATATTTATAGCGCAGCAGAGTAAAAATTCATTTAATTTTTAATTATATATGCACATATTGAGGTGAGTATGGGAACGAATCGAAGAGCAGATAAATGGCGCATCAGTGCGATAGTGCTGGCCAGTGCGCTGGCTTTAGCTGCATGTGGCAAAAAAGACAACGGACCAGCACCACAGGCGCCAATGGTCAGCGTGCTGACGGTACAACCACAGACGGTTACAGTAGACACAGAGTTGACCGGCCGTTTAAAGCCGATTCGCGAATCAGAAGTACGTGCTCGTGTGGCCGGTATTCTGCTGAAACGCTTATTTACAGAAGGCACTTATGTTAAGGAAGGGCAGCCATTGTTCCAGATTGACAATGCACCTTACCTAGCTTCATTACAGTCTGCCCGTGCAAGTTTGGCCACAGCACAAGCCAATGCAGTAAAAGCTGATGCAGACGTGGTTCGCTATCGTCCGCTGGTAGCCGCCAATGCCATCAGTAAACAGGAATTTGATCAGGCCATAGCTCAGCAGCGTCTGGCACATGCACAGATTGAAAGTGCACAGGCTGCAATAAAAACTGCGCAGATAAATGTAGGTTATGCTTATGTACGCGCACCAATTTCTGGTCGTATCGGCAAAGCTTTGGTGACTGAAGGCGCTTTGGTCGGACAGGGCGATGTAACGCAGCTGGCGCTGATTCAGCAAACACATACTTTATATGTGGATCTGACCCAGACTGCAGCTCAGGCTATGAAAATCCGTCAGGATATTGCTTCTGGCAAAATGAAAACTATCAATGGTGCAGTGGAAGTAGCTATCAAACTGGATGATGGCAGTGAATATCCTCAAAAAGGGCGTCTGCTGTTTACTGATATGACAGTAGACGAAGGCACGGGCGAAGTGAAAGTGCGTGCGGAAATTCCAAATGATGATGATATGTTACTGCCTGGGCAATTTGTACGGGTAGAAATTCCGCAAGCTGAAATTCAGAACGCTATCGTGTTGCCGCAGCAGGCAGTAACCCGTGGTGCCAGTGGTGATACGGTTACAGTAGTTAATGCCGATGGTAGTTTGGCTGTTCGTCCGGTAACTGTTGTACAGCAGAAAGGCACCAACTGGGTAATCAGTGGTGGTCTCCGCGCAGGGGATAAAGTTGCAATGGATGGCCTAGCACTGGTGCAGTTAACCGGAGCCAAGAAAGTACAAACTCAGCCATGGAAAGCGACCGCAGCCAGTGCACCAAGTGCACCATCAGCCACAACAGCTTCCGCACCTAAGGCTTCTGCGGCATCTGCCTCACAAGCCAAGTAAGGATTAAGTAATATGTCACGATTTTTTATTAACCGACCGATTTTTGCATGGGTGGTGGCTTTGTTCATCATCATTGCCGGTATAGTGTGTATTACCAAGCTACCTGTTGCACAGTATCCGACGGTAGCCCCTCCTTCTATTACCCTTACCATTTCCTATCCAGGTGCTGACGCTCAGACTATTGAAGATACGGTGTTGTCACGTATCGAACGTGAGATGAACGGTCTGGAAAATTTGGACTACATGGAAGCTAAATCTTTGTCCAATGGTACCGGTACCTTAACCTTAACCTTCTATCCAGGCACCGATGACGATATTGCGCAGATGAATGTGCAAAATGCTTTGTCGCGTGCTGAACCGCGTCTGCCGGCTATGGTAAAACAAACCGGTGTACAGATTGCCAAATCACGCAGTAACTTCCTGATGGTAACCATGTATACCAGCGATAATCCCAATCTGACCCCGGCAGATATGGCGGACTATGTGGCACGTAATATTCAGCCAGAGCTGCAACGTATCGATGGGGTGGGTAACGTGATGGTGTTCGGCTCCGAACGTGCCATACGCATTTGGCTGGATTCAGACAAACTGCGCAGTGTGAATCTGACACCGGCTGCAGTTAATGCTGCTGTGGCAGCACAGAATCAGCAGATTTCTGCCGGTAGCCTAGGTGCCTTACCCTCTCCAGACAATATTCAGACCACTGCAACTATTGTTGTTCCTGGACAGCTAAAAACAGTTGAACAGTTCGAGAATATCATTGTTAAAGCCAATACTGATGGCTCGCTGGTACGTCTGAAAGACGTTGCCCGCGTAGAGCTGGGTAAACAGGATTACTCAACTGGCGCCCGTTTGAATGGTAAAGACGTAGTCGGTGCTGGTATTCAGCTGACTACCAAAGGTAATGCACTGGCCACTGCCAATGCAGTTAAAGCCAAGCTAGCAGAATTACAGAAATATTTCCCGGCAGGCATGAGCTGGTCTGCACCGTACGATAGTTCTACTTTCGTCAGCATTTCTATTGAAAAAGTAGTTCATACACTGGTAGAAGCCATCGTACTGGTATTCTTGGTAATGCTGCTGTTCCTGCAAAACATTCGCTACACCCTGATACCGACCATCGTGGTGCCGATTGCATTGCTGGGCGCATTCACCATTATGTATTTTGCCGGCCTGTCGATTAACGTACTTACCATGTTTGCGATGGTGTTGGTGATTGGTATCGTGGTTGATGATGCCATTGTGGTGGTAGAAAACGTCGAACGTATCATGGCAGACGAACATTTACCGCCGAAGCCAGCTACCGAAAAAGCTATGGGACAGATTTCAGGTGCTGTGGTGGGTATTACTGTCGTACTCATTACCGTATTTATCCCGATGGCGTTCTTTTCTGGGTCTACCGGTAATATTTATCGGCAGTTCTCTGTGGTGATGTCTGTAGCCATCTTCTTCTCCGCATTTCTTGCTTTGTCGCTGACACCGGCTTTATGTGCCACACTGCTCAAACCGATTACCGAGCATGAAGAAGAGAAAAAAGGTTTCTTTGGTTGGTTTAACCGCAAATTTACCAGCGGTACCAAAAAATATGAATCCAAAGTAGCCTATGTACTGCATCGCAGTGTACGCATGTTTATCATCTATGTGGTTATTGCCGGCTGTGCACTGTTTGTCATGCTGCGTCTGCCTACTTCATTCCTACCGGAAGAAGATCAGGGCTATTCCATTGCTCTGGTTCAATTGCCACCGGGCGCTACTCAGCACCGTACGCTGGATACCTTCAAAAAGATGGAGGACTTCACCCTCCGGCAGCCTGAAGTGAAAAACATGGTATCTGTACTTGGTTTCAGTATGACCGGCCAGGGACAGAACGTAGGTTTGAGCTTCCTCGTGTTGAAAGACTGGTCAGAACGCAGTGGGGCACAACACAGTGCCAATGCACTGGCCAACCGCATTACCGGAGCCATGATGGCATCCGTACGTGATGGTTACATCTTCGCGCTGGTGCCACCATCCATTCCTGAGCTGGGTACCAGTACTGGCTTTAGCTTCCGTCTGCAGGATCGTGGCGGTAAAGGCCATGAAGCATTGTTGGCTGCGCGTAATCAGCTACTGGGAATGGCGCGTGAAAGCAAAGTATTGACTCAGGTACGGCCAGATGGCATGGAAGATGAACCGCAATTGCAAATTGATATCGATCGTGATGCAGCCAATGCACAAGGCGTATCATTTGGCGATATTGCTACTGTACTAAGCACGGCACTGGGTTCCAACTACGTAAATGATTTCCCGAATAAAGGTCGTATGCAGCGGGTGATTGTGCAGGCTGATGTTGCTTCACGTATGACTCCGGAAGACCTGAACAAACTAACCGTCAACAATGCGCAAGGTCAGCTCGTACCATTGGCCGGCATTATCAAAACCCGCTGGATTACTGGTCCGGCTCAGACCATCCGCTATAACGGTTACACCGCGATGTCTATTACGGGTAATGCTGCACCTGGATACAGTACAGGTGACGCTATGGCTGAAATGGAAAAAATTGCCAGCAAACTGCCTGATGGTTTTGGTTATGAGTGGACAGGATTGTCTAAAGAGGAAAAAGATGCAGGTAACCAGTCTACTATCCTCTATATGTTCTCACTACTAGCAGTGTTTTTGTGTCTGGCCGCTTTGTATGAAAGTTGGACCATTCCATTATCAGTGATGTTAGTGGTACCTCTGGGTTTGCTAGGTGTTGTTCTGGGGACGTGGTTGCGTGGCATGGAAAACGACGTTTATTTTCAAGTGGGGCTAATTACCGTAATTGGTCTGAGTGCCAAAAACGCCATTCTGATTGTGGAATTTGCCAAAGACCTGCAAGAGCAGGGTAAAACACCGCTCGAAGCAGCACTAGCTGCCGCTCATCTGCGTTTCCGTCCAATTCTGATGACCTCTATTGCCTTCATCATGGGTGTAGTACCGTTGTATTTTGCCAATGGCGCTTCTTCTGCCAGTCAGCGTGCAATCGGTACCAGCGTATTGTGGGGCATGTTAGTTGGTACCTGTCTGGCCTTGTTCTTTGTGCCTGTGTTCTATTCAACTGTACGTAGTCTGTTCAGCAGAAAAAAGAACGACCAAGATGGCAACACGCCTGACAATAGCAAAAACCTGCCAATTGCAGTAAACAGTGATGGCAGTGCCAGCATACAGTCCGGCAACCAGACAGACAAAGAGGATAAAGCATGAAACACATTGTAAAACCTACCCTGTTGGCTGTATTAATTGCCGGGGTTATGTCTGCCTGCTCGATGGCGCCACGCTATCACCAGCCAAAAGTTGAAATGGCAGAAACCTTTCCTGGTGCAGCAGCCAACAATCAGCGGGCCGGTGAAGTAGCGGCTGCCAATCTGGGTTGGCAGGATTACTTTGCTGATGAACGCCTGAAACAGATAATCAGTCTGGCTTTGGCCAATAACCGTGATTTACGCGTCGCGGCATTGAATGTCGAAGCTGTGCGCGCACAATACGTGATCCAACGGGCAGATCGTTTGCCGGCTCTAAGTGCCACTGGTAATGGCGGCCGCTCACGTGTAGCACAGGATTTAAGTGCTATGCGTGATGCAAGTGGCCGCCAAACCAGCTATATCGCTGAATCATACAACGTGGGTTTAGGCGTAACCGCTTTCGAGCTGGATCTGTTTGGGCGAGTGAAAAGCCTTTCTGATGCTGCACTGAATCAATATTTCCAGCAAAAGCAGGTACGCGATTCTACCCAGATAAGTCTAATCGCCAGTGTGGCTAAAGCTTACTTTGATGAACGCATCGCCCAAGCTCAAATGGACTTATCCAGCCGCGTATTAACCTCACGTGAAGAAAGCAAGCGTCTTACTGATTTGCAATTCAAATCCGGCGTGATTTCACAGGTAGACGTAGATGTAGCTGAAGCACAAATCGAAACCGCGCGTGCAGATTATGCAGCTGCCAAACAGGCACGGGATCAGGCACAAAATGCCTTAACCTTGCTGGTTGGTAAACCTCTTCCAGATGACCTGCCTGCCGCGGCTCCATTAAGCCAGCAGTTTGTGAATGCTGAATTACCAGTTGGTTTGCCATCAACCATCCTGTACCAGCGGCCTGATGTGCGTGCGGCAGAGTTTGCTCTTAAATCAGCCAATGCCAACATAGGCGCAGCTCGAGCAGCCTTTTTTCCGCGTATTAGCCTGATTGGTAGTATTGGTTCCGGTAGTAACGATATCGGCCACCTATTCAACGGTCCGAATCGTACATGGAGCTTTACTCCGCAGATTACACTGCCCATCTTCACCTGGGGACAAAACAAAGGTAATCTGGATTTAGCCACTGCTCGTAAAAATATTGCCGTAGCTCAATATGAGCAGACTGTACAAGCAGCTTTCCGCGATGTGGCTGATGCATTGGTGGCACGTGATTCGCTGAAAAAACAGTACGAAGCGAAACGTCGTGGCGAGCAAGCTCAGACCAACCGTTACAAACTAACCCAGCTGCGTTATAAACACGGTATTGCCAGCTCGCTTGAGCAGCTGGATGCTGAGCGTGACAGCTATGCAGCACAGCAGGCATTGCTCAGTACCCAGCAAACCCTACTGGAAAACCGTGCAGATATCTATAAAGCTCTGGGTGGTGGCCTGAACCAACAAACAGCAGAACCTGCTGCCAGTACCACCGTAACCACTACGACCACCACAAGCACAACCACCGTGCATTAATGGTGTCTTAGTCAGGATGGCTGCATTACCTCAGCCATCCTGTAGCTGTACAGGAAATATGCTGAAAATATAACCATTGGCTGTAACTTAAGCATTCAGCCAGCTGTTTTCGAGGCAAGGCTCAGGCTACCAGTCCTTGCTTCAAGCGCAACAATTTCACCTGTACATGCTATACAGAATGATTTAACCCTTGAATAGATTCTGCTTTTCATGGTATAAATCGCGTTTTACAAAATTATTAGAAGTTTGGAGTTAACCATGGCACGTGTATGTAAAGTGACCGGTAAGCGCCCGATGAGTGGCAACAACGTGTCACACGCCAACAACAAAACCAAACGCCGTTTCTTGCCTAACCTGCAATCACGTCGTTTCTGGGTTGAAAGTGAAAACCGTTGGGTACGCCTGCGCGTTTCTAACGCTGCCTTGCGCACCATCGACAAGGTAGGTATTGATGTAGTATTGGCCGACCTGCGCGCTCGCGGTGAAGCTTAATCATATTGTGATTTAAGGATAGAGCAATGCGCGACAAAATCAAACTGGAATCCTCTGCTGGTACTGGCCATTTTTACACCACTACCAAAAACAAACGCACCATGTCTGGCAAATTTGAAATCAAAAAATTTGATCCAGTAGTGCGTAAACATGTACTGTACAAAGAAACCAAACTGAAATAATTGTTTCATACTGGTTTGAAAAACCTGAGCAGCCTAATTGCTCAGGTTTTTTTCATATTTATTGAACCCAAAGCCTGAACCCATTACTTACGAAAAGCCGTACCATGGATAATATCACCAACAACTTAATGCAATGGCAGCATCGCATCGAAGAACTGGAAATACAAAGTGCCCTACAAGAAGAAACCGTTCAAAGCTTAAGCGATACCATAGCACGACTGCAACAAACTATTGACTTACAACAGGCACAACTACGCCTGCTGTATCAACGTTTACCGGATAAAGCAGACAGCAATAATGAACCGTTTAATCCAGCTAATGAAATTCCGCCGCATTATTAAAACACAGTTAAGAGCCAAAGTAGGGAAAAGCTGTCTACTGCTTTTCGGAAAAAGCGATAATTATTCAATCATGTATCGTTTTAAATATCTCTGATAGATACACTGAACGGAGCATGGTTATCCACCCCAAAACCGCAAACTGTGAATATAGCTGGCGTTTACAGAATGAATCAAATTTATTTTAAGATTCATCCGACTAAATAAAGGCATCCTATAATGCCAGTTCATATTGAATCTTTCCCATCATCTTTTTGACGGGAAATTACCATAAAAGTATTTAATAGCTCTTATTTAGTCCCATCTGCCAGAAATCAGCTTCCAACTGCGTTGCTTTAGAAAAAATTTCAGCTAGTTTTTGAAAACGTTGCGAATCAATATTAGCTAATCGCTGATTAATCCATTCAATCTCAGCCTCCATAGCCGCATGAAATTCTTCACCAGTATACATATCAATCCAGCTTTGGTATGGGTTATTGTGTACCTGATGCCATGATTGTTGTTCAATCCAGCGTGCCAGCACCCCATAACCAATCAAACACGGTGCAAGGGCAATATGTAAATCTAATAAATCACCCTGCTGACCCGCATCCAGCATATAACGTGTATAAGCAACATTGGCTTCGGCTTCAGGCAGATTATCAAGCTCCTGTTTGCTGATACCCCATTCTTTGCAGTACTGAACATGCAAATCCAATTCAACTTCAACAATTGCTTTCAGACTGGCTAAAGCCTGTCTTATCTCCAAAATATCATGGCTTTTGTATACCGCTAGACCCCATGCACGGGAAAACTGGATTAAAAAAAGATAGTCCTGCTTTAAATAATGCTGAAAACATGATTTATCTAAAATTCCCTTGCCAAGCTGCTGCACAAAATCATGCTGAATATAACGATTCCAGTCATCCTTGCAATATTCAATCAGTGATTCAAATGATGACATATGAGCTCCTTTAATAAATAATATATTAAGGAGTAATAAAACAGACTTATCTTTCAAAAAGCTTGTTTTATACTCCCTTCGGCGGCATTAACCGCATCAGGTTCAACGGGTGTAATCTCAGCCAATGGCACCCCGGATAAATTAACCAGCAAAGTATGAAAATTTTGTCAGGCTATCGTTAATAGCTGATACATAAAATAAAAATGTACCTTAATTTACATTTGGTTTCAATAAATATAAAATGATTTTTAATTTGTCGAAGATGTATCTTTATAGTAGACCCATAAAATTCTTTACAGTATTACAGCAGAAATCTTTACACTTCTGTGTTCTCTTTCCAAAATGATTTTGAAAGCAGCATAAAATGTTCAAAATTTTATGTCATTATCTAAAATTTATTAGAATCAGGTTTTGATATCGACTTAACTGATTTAAAGTTTTATGTGGTTATTTTTTATTCTTTTATAATAATCTATTTCTTCTATTTTATTCTGCTTTTGTCCATAATCACTATCAGAATTCTGCAAGTAACTTCATTTGTTTAGCTTAATACTCGTTTTTTATTTGTATCACTGTTAATAAAACTTCTCTTACTTTGAATAAATTATCGGTTTAAGCATAAATTAAACTTAAAATTTAATAATCAACAAAATATAACTTCTAATCAAAATATGCTATTTATTTGAATAAATTTGGTCTTATAAAAGGTGGGTGTTTATCTATAATTCTTATTCGGCTTATAGAATAATTCAGTTATAAATCTGAATATGCGTAGTGCTTTAAATTGCCTACATCCTGTAGCGTCGGCCGATATAACTGAGTCTTTCGTAGTTTCAACTGCTTTAGGCTACTAATGGCTAATTATTTTGTAGTGACAATTGACTTCGTAGTATGGTTAAAATATGCATAAATAAGGTAAAGTTGGTATTTAAGATATTACCTTTGGGACGTGCTGGACAAATATATAGATTGCAGTTCCCATAGGTAATTTAAGATTATTATTATTTGTGCAAAGCAGAAATTTGTTTTTAAAACAATTTTCTCAGTAATGACAGGATACTCTGCTCGCTAATACTGTTTAATAAAAGACCATTTCATATTTTTTACTGACTATATTGTTGCAATTCTCTTCTTGCTTCAGCAATTTCTTTATACTCCGTGATTAACTGGAAGCAATCTGCTAGTTTTATTTTACCTCTGATTTCATAAGCTGTTATCTTGATGTTTTTTTTTT
>NZ_JAFNPG010000031.1:0-15707 GCF_026535815.1 Snodgrassella sp. B3088 | reverse complement strand
GTGGTTTTACCATGGTCAACGTGACCAATGGTGCCAACGTTTACGTGCGGTTTGCTCCGCTCGAATTTTTCTTTAGCCATGAGCTAAGTTTCCTTGAATAAAGATCAATTAAAGAACGATGATAACCTAAAAGCGTCATGCTTCTAGGTTATCTATAAACACTTTAGCCTTTACGAGCAGCAATGACTTGCTCAGCTACATTGTTAGGCGCTTCAGCGTATTTTTTGAATTCCATGGAGTATGTGGCGCGACCTTGGGTAGCGGAACGCAGATCGGTTGAGTAACCGAACATTTCTGCCAATGGTACTTCGGCACGAACTTTCTTGCCGCCGATACCATCATCATCCATACCCAGTACGATACCACGGCGACGATTCAGGTCACCCATCACATCACCCATGTAGTCTTCCGGTGTTTCTACTTCAACCGCCATAATTGGCTCCAGTAATACTGGAGAAGCCTTACGCATACCGTCTTTGAATGCCATAGAACCGGCTAATTCAAATGCGATTTGTGAAGAGTCTACATCATGGTAAGAACCGAATGTTAGACGTACACGAATATCCACTACTGGATAGCCAGCCAAAATACCGTTGGTCATGGTATCACGGATACCTTTATCCACAGACGGGATGAATTCGCGTGGAATCACACCACCTTTAATCTCGTCGATGAATTCGTAGTTCACACCACCTGGTTCCAGAGGTTCCATGGTGATTACTACGTGACCATACTGACCTTTACCACCAGACTGTTTCACGTATTTAGCTTCGGATTCCACTGATTTACGAATGGTTTCACGATAAGCCACTTGTGGAGCACCCACATTGGCTTCTACGCCGAATTCGCGTTTCATACGGTCAACAATAATTTCCAGATGCAATTCACCCATACCGGAAATAATGGTCTGACCAGATTCTTCGTCAGTTTTCACGCGGAAAGACGGGTCTTCTTTAGCCAAACGGTTCAGAGCCAGACCCATTTTTTCCTGGTCAGCTTTGGTTTTCGGTTCAACAGCAACGTGAATTACAGGTTCTGGGAATTCCATGCGTTCCAAAATAATCGGCGCATCAGTATCACACAGAGTTTCACCGGTAGTCACATCTTTCAGACCAATCACCGCAGCAATGTCGCCGGCACGAACTTCTTCGATTTCATCGCGGTCGTTCGCTTTCATCTGTACCAGACGACCAATACGTTCTTTGGTGCCTTTCACCGAATTCACTACGGTATCACCGGATTTTACTACGCCGGAATACACACGGATGAAAGTCAGCTGACCAACGTATTTGTCGTTCATCAGCTTGAACGCCAATGCAGAGAATTTCTCATCATCACTGGCTTTACGGCTGTCTTTTTCACCGTCAGGTGTTTCACCTGCAACGGGTGGAATGTCCGTCGGGCTAGGCAGATATTCAACCACAGCGTCCAGCAAACGTTGTACACCCTTGTTCTTAAACGCAGAACCACACAATACTGGCTGAATTTCGCCAGCCAGTGTACGTGCACGCAGTGCAGCAACAATTTCTTCCTCGCTCAGCTCTTCGCCGCCAAGGTATTTTTCCATCAGTTCTTCGTTGGCTTCAGCCGCAGCTTCAACCATTTTTTCGCGCCATTCTTCAGCTACGTCTTTCAGATCAGCCGGAATATCCGCATACTCAAATTTCAGACCCTGAGTAGCATCATCCCATACGATAGCTTGCATTTTCAGCAAATCAACTACGCCTTCAAAGCCATCTTCAGCACCCACCGGAATCACAACCGGTACTGGATTGGCGCGCAGACGGGTTTGCATCTGTTCTACCACGCGGAAGAAGTTAGCGCCCTGACGGTCCATTTTGTTGACGAAAGCCAGACGAGGCACTTTGTATTTATTGGCTTGGCGCCATACGGTTTCAGACTGAGGCTGTACACCACCTACAGCACAGTAAACCATAACTGCACCGTCCAGTACACGCATAGAACGCTCTACCTCAACGGTAAAATCTACGTGCCCCGGGGTATCAATAATATTTAGACGATGTTCTTTAAACTGGCCAGCCATACCTTTCCAGAAAGTAGTTACAGCAGCCGAGGTAATGGTAATACCGCGTTCCTGTTCCTGTTCCATCCAGTCAGTAGTGGCCGCACCGTCATGCACCTCACCCAGTTTGTGAGTCATGCCGGTGTAGAACAGAATACGTTCTGAAGTGGTGGTTTTACCAGCATCAATATGTGCAGAAATACCGATATTACGGTATTGCTCAATAGGGGTTTTACGAGCCACGATAATTGCCTTTCTGCATTAGAAGCGGAAGTGAGAGAAGGCTTTGTTGGCTTCGGCCATACGATGTACTTCCTCACGTTTTTTCAATGCACCGCCGCGGCCTTCTGCCGCATCAATCAATTCACCAGCCAGACGCAAATCCATGGATTTTTCGCCGCGTTTACGAGCCGCATCACGTACCCAGCGCATGGCCAGAGCCAGACGGCGGGCAGGACGAACCTCAACAGGAACTTGATAGTTTGCACCACCGACACGACGGCTTTTTACTTCTACAACCGGTTTGGCGTTGGCAATGGCTTCGTTAAACACTTCAATGGCTTCTTTGCCGGTTTTCTTTTCAATCTGTTCCAGCGCACCATATACAATGCGTTCAGCCACAGATTTTTTACCGTCAATCATCAGCACATTCATGAATTTGGATAATTCGATACTGCCGAATTTCGGATCTGGCAATATGTCACGTTTCGGGACTTCTCTACGTCTTGGCATTTCAATTTCCTTAAACTATTCAGCTGGGATTCACCCACGAATATTTATGTAAATATTCACTTACTCGACAGTTTTCCTGCCGATGCGTCCAATTATTTAGGACGTTTAGCACCGTATTTAGAACGGGACTGTTTGCGGTCTTTAACACCTGCAGTGTCCAGAGAACCACGTACGGTGTGATAACGCACACCCGGCAAGTCTTTTACACGACCACCGCGAATCAGTACTACGCTGTGTTCTTGCAGGTTGTGGCCTTCACCACCGATGTATGAAATCACTTCATATCCGTTGGTCAGACGCACTTTGCATACTTTACGCAGAGCTGAGTTAGGTTTTTTAGGGGTGGTGGTGTATACACGGGTGCATACGCCACGTTTCTGAGGGCAAGCCTCCAGAGCAGGTACTTTGTTGACGTAAACCGGAGCCTGACGTCCTTTGCGTACCAATTGGTTGATAGTAGGCATATTTTCTCTTTATCCTGTTGAGTCAATACATGCCGACACCATGCCGGCAAAGCTGCTATTTTAACACTTCATTTATTACCCAGTCAAGATAATCAAGCTACCGTGCCAATATATCTGCTGGAAAAACAATCATATAAAACCATAAACATAAAACAAACCGCTGAAAATTTTTCAGCGGTTTGTTTTAGCTTTCAGCAGCAATTTTGGTTACTCACCTTTATCTGCCGCTTCAGCCGCCACTTGCTCCTGCCATTTCTGGCGACGGCTACGGTGATAAGTCAGACCGGTACCGGCCGGAATCAAACGACCCACAATTACGTTTTCTTTCAGACCACGTAAATCATCACGTTTACCCATGATGGCAGCTTCCGTCAGAACTCGGGTAGTCTCCTGGAAGGAAGCAGCAGAGATAAATGAATCAGTAGACAACGATGCTTTGGTGATACCCAGCAATACGTTATCGAAACGCACCGGTTCTTTACCTTCTGCCAACAATTTTTCGTTGGCAATCATCACATCACCACGCTCAACCTGCTCACCAGTAATGAAGTGGCTGTCACCGGCATCAGCAATGTTCACACGACGCAGCATCTGGCGAATAATCACTTCGATGTGTTTGTCGGAAATCTTCACACCCTGCAGGCGATATACTTCCTGTACTTCCTGTACGATGTAGCGCGCCAGCGCTTCAATACCCTGCAAACGCAGAATATCGTGTGGATCTACCGCACCATCAACAATGACTTCACCACGATTCACCACCTGACCATCGTGTACCAATACCTGTTTTTCTTTGGAAATCAGGGTTTCGTACGCCACACCATCTGCATCCGTGATAATCAGACGCTGTTTGCCTTTGGTTTCCTTACCAAAGGATACGGTACCGGTTACCTCAGCCAGCATGCCAACATCTTTCGGGGTGCGCGCCTCGAACAACTCGGCCACACGCGGCAGACCACCGGTAATATCACGGGTTTTAGACGAAGCCTGCGGAATACGCGCCAGCACATCACCTTTACCGACTTCCTGTCCTTCACGCACGGTAATCACCGCACCTACCGGGAAGGCCATGGAAACCGCAGTTTCACTACCAGCCATGCGAATTTCTTCGCCTTTTTCATCCAATAGCTTAACGGTTGGACGCAGTAGCTTAGACTGGGTAGAAGAACGACGTTTACCATCAATCACCACCAGTGTAGACAAACCAGTTACATCATCGGTCTGTTTGGCCACAGTTACGCCTTCTTCGATATTTTCGAAGCGTACACGACCGGCAAATTCAGTAATCATCGGACGGGTATGCGGATCCCATGTAGCCAGGGTCTGACCAGCTTTAACTACGCCGCCATCTTTGACCTGCAACAGTGCACCGTAAGGTACTTTATGGCGCTCACGCTCACGACCGATATCATCATGAATCACGATTTCGGATGAACGACCAATAACAACCAGTTCACCTTTATTGTTGGCTACGTAGCGCATCTGGCTTGAGAAACGTACAGTACCGCCGGATTTGGCTTCTACCTGGCTGGCTGCAGCAGCTCGAGATGCCGCACCACCAATGTGGAAGGTACGCATGGTCAGCTGGGTACCCGGTTCACCAATGGATTGCGCCGCAATCACACCGACAGATTCACCGGCATTCACGAGTTTACCGCGTGCCAGATCTCGACCATAACATTTGGCACACAAGCCATGGCGAGTTTTACAGGTAATCGGTGTGCGCACTTTGACTTCATCGACACCGGAATTATCGATTAAATCAACCAGACTTTCGTTCAATAACGTTCCGGCTTCGACTAGCGTTTCGCCACTGGTCGGATCCACAACATCTTCAGCAGTAACACGTCCTAGAACGCGGTCACGCAGGGATTCAATAATATCACCACCCTGCACCACAGCTTTCATCACAAAACCATCACTGGTTCCACAATCATCTTCAACCACCACCAAATCTTGAGTCACGTCGACCAGACGGCGAGTCAGATAACCAGAGTTAGCGGTTTTCAGCGCCGTATCAGCCAGACCCTTACGCGCACCGTGGGTAGAAATAAAGTACTGTAATACGGTCAGGCCTTCGCGGAAGTTGGATGTAATCGGCGTTTCAATAATGGAACCATCTGGTTTCGCCATCAAACCACGCATACCAGATAGCTGTTTAATCTGCGCCGCAGAACCACGGGCACCAGAGTCAGCCATCATGTAGATGGAGTTGAAGGATTCCTGATCAACCAAATTGCCGTCACGGTCAACCACTTTCTGGGTAGACAGATTATCCATCATCGCTTTGGCGATCTTATCACCGGTACGACCCCAGATATCGACAACTTTGTTGTAACGTTCGCCGTTGGTAACCAAACCCTGACGGTACTGGTCTTCAATCTCTTTCACTTCGGCATTGGCTTCAGCCAGCAACTGTGGTTTGCTTTCTGGCACCAGCATGTCATCTACACAGATGGAGATACCAGCACGAGTAGAGAACGCATAACCGGTATACATCAAATGGTCAGCAAAGATGACAGTATCGCGCAAGCCACAGCGACGGAACGAAGCATTAATCAGCTTAGAAATTTCTTTTTTCTTCAGCGTTTTGTTAATGTGTTCGAACGACAGGCCTTTAGGCAAAATTTCTGACAGCAACGCACGACCAACGGTGGTTTCGTAGCGATTTACCACGGGCACAAACTCATCCTGACCGTTTTTCACCCATTCGCGCAGACGAACGGTAATTTTGGTTCCGAGCTCAACCTGACGGGTCTGATAAGCACGATGAACTTCTTTCACATCGGCAAAAAGGCTACCTTCACCTTTGCCGTTAATTTTGTCGCGGGTCATGTAGTACAGACCCAAGACGATATCCTGTGACGGGACAATAATCGGGTCACCATTGGCTGGTGACAACACGTTATTAGAAGCCAGCATCAGAGTGCGTGCTTCCATTTGCGCTTCCAGACTCAATGGTACGTGTACCGCCATCTGGTCACCGTCAAAGTCAGCATTGAACGCAGTACAAACCAATGGATGCAGCTGGATAGCCTTACCTTCAATCAGAATCGGTTCAAACGCCTGAATACCCAGACGGTGCAAGGTTGGTGCACGGTTAAGCAATATTGGATGTTCACGAATCACATCTTCGAGAATATCCCATACAATCGGTTCTTCCTGTTCCACCATCTTTTTGGCTTTTTTGATGGTAGTGACAGTTGGGTCAAGTTGTTCCAGTTTGTGGAAAATAAATGGTTTGAACAGCTCCAAAGCCATTTTTTTCGGCAGACCACACTGGTGTAGACGCAGGTACGGACCTACTGTAATTACAGAACGGCCGGAATAATCCACACGTTTACCCAGCAAGTTTTGACGGAAACGACCGCCCTTACCTTTAATCATGTCGGCCAGTGATTTCAACGGACGCTTATTGGCTCCGGTCATGGCTTTACCACGACGACCATTATCCAATAGTGAATCAACCGCTTCTTGCAGCATACGTTTTTCATTGCGTACGATGATGTCTGGTGCACGCAATTCAAGCAAACGTTTCAAACGGTTATTACGGTTGATGACACGGCGATACAGATCATTCAAGTCAGAAGTAGCAAAACGACCACCATCCAGCGGTACCAGCGGACGCAGATCCGGTGGCAATACCGGCAACACGTCCATAATCATCCATTCCAGCTTCATGCCGGAACGCTGGAAGGCTTCCAGTACTTTCAAACGTTTAGCGATTTTTTTGATTTTGGTATCAGAACTGGTGGATTCCAGTTCCTGCCGTAATACCGTCACTTCATGCGCAATATCCATAGCGCGCAACAGGTCACGGATACCTTCAGCACCCATTTTGGCTTCGAAATCACCGCCAAACTCTTCATATTTGCTGATGTACTCTTCTTCACTGAGCAGTTGACGCGGTTGCAATGAAGTCAAGCCCGGGTCTGTAACCACATAAGCTTCAAAATACAGAATGCGTTCAATATCACGCAACGTCATATCCAGCACCATGCCCAAGCGGGATGGCAACGATTTCAGAAACCAGATATGCGCTACGGGTGCAGCCAATTCGATATGTCCCATGCGCTCGCGACGCACTTTGGACAAGGTTACTTCCACGCCACATTTTTCACAGGTTACCCCGCGGAATTTCAACCGTTTGTATTTACCACACAAACACTCATAATCTTTGATCGGGCCGAAAATTTTGGCACAGAAGAGACCATCACGTTCTGGCTTGAACGTACGGTAGTTAATCGTTTCCGGCTTTTTCACTTCACCGTACGACCAAGAACGAATGGTATCCGGCGATGCAATACCGATTTTGATCGCGTCAAATTCTTCTTCGGCACTGGCATTTTGCAGCGGATTAAATAAGTCTGATAAAGCTTTCATATTTGCTCCTGACGATGCCGCATGCAGTAGCAGCTACTGCATGCGACCGGTGTCGGTTAATAACGTTCCAAATCCATATCCAAGCCCAAAGAGCGAATTTCCTTCAACAACACATTGAAAGATTCCGGCATACCGGCATCGATTTTGTATTCGCCTTTAACAATGTTTTCGTACATTTTGGTGCGACCATTCACGTCATCTGATTTCACAGTTAACATTTCCTGCAGGGTATAAGCGGCACCATAAGCTTCCAGTGCCCATACCTCCATCTCACCAAAACGCTGACCACCAAACTGAGCTTTACCACCCAGCGGCTGTTGTGTCACCAGACTGTACGGACCAGTTGAACGGGCATGCATTTTTTCATCCACCAAATGGTGCAGTTTGAGGTAATGCATCACACCCACGGTGACCTTACGGTCAAAAGCTTCACCAGTACGACCATCGTACAGGGTCATCTGCGTGCGGGTATCGTTAAAGCCCAGTTTCTGGATTTCCGGATCGTCTTCAGGATAGGCCAGTGCCAGCATGTTTTTGATTTCGGATTCTTCCGCACCATCAAATACAGGGGTGGCTACAGTCATCCCTTTACGCAGATGTTGAGCCAGATTGATGATTTCTTCATCATTAAACTGAGACAAATCTTCTTTCTTACCACTGCTGTTGTATACCTTCTCAAGGAAAGCACGAACTTCATCAGCAGCACGTTTTTCGGTCAGCATGCGGTCGATGCGTTCACCGATACCTTTGGCAGCCCAACCTAAATGCACTTCCAGAATCTGACCAATGTTCATACGGCTTGGTACACCCAGTGGATTCAGCACAATGTCCACTGAACGGCCGTCAGCCATATACGGCATGTCTTCAACTGGCAGAATGCGAGATACCACACCTTTATTACCGTGACGACCGGCCATCTTGTCACCAGCTTTCAGGCGGCGTTTGATGGCGATAAATACCTTAACCATCTTCTGCACACCCGGTTGCAGTTCATCACCTTGCGTCAGTTTTTTCTTCTTGATTTCGTATTGGGCATCTGATTCTTCGTGTTTGGCCTGCAAACTTTCTTTAATCAGTTCTACCTGTTTGGCGATGCTTTCATCGCTTAGACGAATATCAAACCAGTCATGGCGACTAGGCAATGAGGCTAGGTAGTCTTTAGTCACTTCACTACCTTTAGCCAGCTTCAGCGGACCACCATTTACTTTCTGACCCAAAATTAAGCGTTCGATACGGTCAAAAGCATCGTCATTGAAAATACGCAACTGGTCAGTCAGGTTCTGGCGATAGCGTTTGAGCTCAGCATCAATAATGGCTTTAGCACGTTTATCGCGTTCAATGCCTTCACGGGTAAATACCTGCACGTCAATCACGGTACCGCTCATACCGGTAGGCATACGCAGCGAAGTATCTTTAACATCACTGGCTTTTTCACCAAAAATGGCACGCAGCAGTTTTTCTTCTGGTGTCAGCTGGGTTTCACCTTTAGGTGTCACTTTACCCACCAGTACGTCACCGGCTTCGACTTCAGCGCCGATGTACACAATACCGGATTCATCCAGACGATTCTGCATACGTTCGGATAAATTCGGAATATCACGGGTAATTTCTTCAGCACCCAGCTTGGTGTCACGTGATACCACATTCAATTCTTCAATATGAATAGAAGTATAGCGGTCACCAGCTACCACCCGTTCTGAAATCAGAATCGAGTCTTCATAGTTGTAACCATTCCAAGGCATGAAGGCGATGGTCATGTTCTGACCCAGTGCCAATTCGCCCAAATCGGTTGATGCCCCGTCGGCAATCACATCACCACGGGCAATCACGTCGCCTTTCTGTACGGCCGGACGCTGGTTAATGTTGGTTGACTGGTTAGAACGGGTGAATTTCACCAGATTGTAAATATCCACACCCACTTCACCAGCAGTGGCTTCGTCGTCGTTAACGCGTACTACCACACGGTTGGCATCAACGTATTCAACGACACCACCACGGCTGGCGGCAATAGCAGTCGCACTGTCAATCGCAACAGAGCGCTCAATACCGGTACCCACCAATGGTTTTTCTGCCCGCAGACAAGGAACTGCCTGACGTTGCATGTTGGCACCCATCAAGGCACGGTTCGCGTCATCGTGCTCCAGGAATGGAATCAATGAAGCTGCCACGGAAACTACCTGCCCTGTCGCCACGTCCATATATTGTACGCGGTCAGGGGTGGCCATAATGGTTTCACCTTTTTCACGACAGGTAACCAGATCACCAATAATGCGACCTTCATTATCTAAATCAGCATTGGCCTGAGCAATAACAAAACGACCTTCTTCGATAGCAGACAGGTAGTCAATATCATTAGTTACTTTACCATCCACAACGCGACGATAAGGGGTTTCCAAGAAACCGTATTTATTGGTACGCGCATAGACAGCCAGAGAGTTAATCAAGCCAATGTTCGGACCTTCCGGTGTTTCAATCGGACACACGCGGCCATAATGAGTCGGATGTACGTCACGTACTTCAAAGCCGGCACGTTCACGCGTCAGACCACCCGGACCCAGTGCAGAAACACGGCGCTTATGCGTAATTTCAGACAGTGGATTGGTCTGATCCATAAACTGGGATAACTGGCTGGATCCAAAAAATTCTTTTATCGCAGCAGATACAGGCTTAGCGTTAATCAAATCGTGCGGCATCAGATTTTCGGATTCAGCCTGATTCAAACGCTCTTTTACAGCTCGTTCTACACGTGACAGACCACTGCGAAACTGATTTTCGGCCAGCTCGCCAACGGAGCGCACACGACGATTACCCAGATGATCGATATCATCGACTTCACCATGACCATTGCGCAGTTCAACCAACGTGGCAATGACTGAAACGATATCCGGAACAGTCAGCACATGATTGCCTTCTTTATCGGCATCAGCAAAAGTCTGTGTCATCAGACGGCCATACCAGGATTCTTGTTGTGCTTCCAGCAGTTTCTGCTGATAAGTACGGGTATTGAATTTCATCCGGCCGACACGAGATAAATCATAACTGTCTTCGTTGAAGAACAAACGGTTAAATAATGCTTCAACGGCATCTTCGGTTGGCGGTTCACCAGGCCGCATCATGCGGTAAATGGCAATGCGTGCAGCCTGCTGCCCATCGGTTTCATCCGTACGCAGAGTATTGGATACATAGCCCCCCTGATCCAGATCATTGATATAGAGAGTAGAAATTTCCTTAACTCCTTGAATATCAAACTGAGCCAGTAATTCTTCAGTGATTTCATCGTTGGTTTTGGCTAGCACTTCTCCAGTATCCGGCACGATGACATCTGTAGCCAGCACCTTACCTATCAGGCTTTCTGGTTCAACTTCTAACCATTTAATATCAGCGGCAACAATATCACGAATATTTTTAGCATTGATGCGTTTGCCTTTCTGCACCAATACTTTGCCATCTTTGTCGACTAAATCAAATTTAGCAGTTTCACCTTTTAGACGAGATGGAATCAAATTAGTATGCACGCCATCTTTAGACAGATGGTAGCTTTCACGATCATAGAACATGTTTAGAATCTGTTCTGGCGTGAAACCCAATGCTTTAAGCAAAATCGTTACCGGCATCTTGCGACGACGGTCGATACGGAAATACAGCAGGTCTTTTGGATCGAATTCAAAATCTAACCATGAACCACGGTAAGGAATAATTCGAGCTGAAAACAGTAACTTACCGGACGAATGTGATTTACCACGGTCGTGCTCAAAGAATACCCCAGGCGAACGGTGCAACTGTGACACAATCACACGCTCAGTACCATTGATGATGAACGAACCACTCGGTGTCATCAATGGTATTTCACCCATGTAAACTTCATTTTCACGTACTTCTTTTACGACATTCGGTTTAGATGACTCTTTGTCCAAGATAACTAGACGGATACGAGCTCGTAATGGAGCAGCATAGGTAATACCGCGTAATTGACATTCAGGAATATCAAATAATGGCTCGCCTAAAACATAATGCGTGAATTCAAGACGTGCGTAACCGTTATGACTGATAATCGGAAAAATAGACTGGAATGCCGCCTGAAGACCCATGTCGGCGCGTTGGTCAAAAGGCGTTTCCATCTGCAAAAACTGTGTATAAGAATCCAACTGCGTAGCCAATAAAAACGGCACTTCCAATACATTGGCGCGTTTGGCAAAGCTTTTACGGATGCGTTTTTTTTCAGTAAAAGAGTAGGACATGAACAGTCTCCAGTAGGGAGGTTTGGCAAGTAAGGTTTTATAAATACTCAGGCAATTAGCCAAACTAACAAGGTAAAATTAAGTAAATAATGGCTATTTATGTAAATATTTATAAAATTTCACTTTAGGTAGACAAGCGAAAGCAGGCTGGTAGCCTAAGCTACCAGCCTGTAAAGCACAACTGAAATTACTTAATTTCGACAGAAGCGCCGGCTTCTTCCAGTTGTTTTTTGATATCGTCAGCTTCAGCCTGAGATACACCTTCTTTAAGGGTTTTAGGTGCGCCATCTACCAAGTCTTTAGCTTCTTTCAGACCCAAGCCAGTGATGGCACGAACCACTTTAATCACGCCAACTTTTTGTGCACCAGCAGAAGTCAATACTACATCAAATTCAGTTTTTTCTTCAGCGGCAGCAGCACCACCGGCAGCACCGCCACCAGCAACAGCCAAAGCAGCTGCAGATACACCAAATTTTTCTTCAAAAGCTTTAACCAGGTCGTTCAATTCCATTACGGTCAGGTTACCAACTGCTTCCAGGATGTCTTCTTTAGTAATAGCCATGCTATTAAACTCCAATAATTGAGAATGTAAATTTAAATATATAGAGGATGAAAATTATGCAGCTTCTTCGCCGGTTTTTTTCTCGGCCAAAGCAGCCAGTGCACGGGCAAAGCCAGAAACAGGTGCTTGCATAATACCCAGCAATTTGGCCAGCAATTCGTCGCGGCTCGGTATAGAAGCAAGCTCTGCTACCTGAGCAACGTCCAGCAAGTCACCATTATATGAACCTGCTTTCAATACGATTTTTTCATCTTTTTTTGAGAACTGGTGCAGTACTTTTGCAGCAGCTACCGGGTCTTCAGAAACCGCATAAACCAACGGACCAACCATCTGGTCAGCTAATCCGGCAAATGAAGTACCTTCTACAGCGCGACGAGCCAATGTATTTTTCAATACATGCAGATATACACCTGCTTTACGGGCATTGGCACGCAGTTCGGTCATGCTGGCAACACTGATACCACGATACTCGGCAATAACCATAGTTTGAGCGTTAGCAATGGCTGCTACGATTTCGGCTACGGCTGCTTGCTTGGTTTCAATATTGAGACTCAAGGTCTACCTCCCACTGTTTTTTAAACAGAGTAATACGCGTATTACTCCACCCAGCGCGGCAACCCAAAAAGACATCCGTAAGCACACTTACTTAAGATTATCTGGGACTACCGTCTGCGTAGGGTACATTTTTAAAATCTATACAATTTGCACAGATTCCCTACGGTCTTGGACATCTACTTATTTCTAAGTAGCCCGACATATAAATGCATACCATTTATATGAATTTAGATGGCAGCCTAAAATTGATTCAGACTGCCAATAACTATATATTTACTGCTTAATTAGTTACAGAAGCACTGTCAACACGCAGGCCAGCACCCATAGTGCTAGAAACTGCAATTTTACGCAGATATTGACCTTTAGCTGCTGCCGGTTTAGCTTTTACAATAGCATCTAGCAATGCATTAAAGTTTTCACGCAAATCAGCAGCTTCGAAAGAAGCACGTCCAATAGTAGCATGCACAATACCTGCTTTATCAGTACGATACTGCACCTGACCAGCTTTAGCATTTTTCACTGCTTCGGCCACATTCGGGGTAACAGTACCTACTTTAGGATTCGGCATCAGGCCACGAGGACCTAGAATGGTACCCAGCTGACCAACTACACGCATGGCATCTGGTGAAGCAATTACCACATCAAAATTCAGATTACCCGCTTTAACTTCAGCAGCCAAATCATCAAAGCCTACTACGTCAGCACCAGCTGCCTTAGCTGCTTCAGCATTAGCACCTTGAGTGAATACCGCAACGCGCACGGTTTTACCGGTACCTTTAGGTAATACCACTGAACCACGGATTACCTGATCAGATTTACGAGCATCCACGCCCAGATTAAAGGATACATCAATAGATTCATCAAATTTAGCAGTAGCATTGGCTTTAACCAGATTCAATGCTTCATCAATGGCGTACAATTTGTTGGTTTCTACAGCAGCACGGATAGCCTGCATACGTTTAGAAAGTTTTGCCATTTACACACCCTCCACATCTAAACCCATTGAACGGGCGCTACCAGCGATGGTGCGTACCGCTGCGTCCAAATCAGCAGCAGTTAAATCAGGTTCTTTAGCCTTAGCAATTTCTTCCAGCTGAGCACGAGTTACCTTACCCACTTTTTGTGTTAGAGGGTTAGAGCTGCCTTTTTGCAATCCAGCTGCTTTTTTCAGCAAAATAGATGCCGGCGGGGTTTTCATCACGAAGGTAAATGATTTATCTGCAAAAGCAGTAATCACTACCGGAACCGGCAAGCCAGGTTCTACATTCTGCGTAGCTGCATTGAATGCTTTACAGAATTCCATGATATTCAGGCCGCGCTGACCCAAAGCCGGGCCAACCGGAGGAGATGGATTGGCTTTACCTGCAGGAATCTGCAGTTTGATGTAGCCTACAATTTTTTTTGCCACTTGTTTAAACTCCAAATAAACGGGTATGACGCAGTTAATACTGCTCCCCAAAAGCAAGACCCGTGATTATAAAGAAAATTTCTTTCCCTTACAAGCACAGGTTTATTCGTGTTGTATTTTTTACAGTTAAATTTTTTCTACTTGAGAAAATTCCAATTCTACTGGTGTTTCACGACCGAATATCTGTACAGCAACGCGCAATTTATTGCGTTCGTAATTAACTTCTTCGACGACACCATTAAAGTCTTTAAATGGACCTTCATTGACGCGTACCTGCTGACCCACATCAAATAAAACTTTAGGTTTCGGTTTTTCTACACCACTTTGTACCTGATGGAGAATAGCATCAACTTCGCGAGCAGATATAGGCAAAGGTTTATTAGCGGTACCACCAATAAATCCAGTAACGCGCGGGGTATTTTTGACCAGATGCCATGAAGCATCAGTCATGTCCATTTCGACCAGAACGTAACCAGGGAAAAATTTACGCTCAGTAATACTGCGGCGCCCATTTTTTATATCTACTACCTCTTCAACCGGCACCAGTATCTGACCAAAATAATCACCCATTCCTTCACGTTCTATCCGTTCTTTCAGGGTTTTCTGAACATTTTTTTCAAAACCGGAATAAGCGTGTACTACATACCACTGTTTTGCCATGTTTAACTCCTCTTCATAAAGATGTCGAACAACAACCATGAAATCAGGCTGTCAACACCCCAAATAAATAAAGACAAGACAGCTACAAATATCAGTACAAACAGGGTCATGCGCAATGCTTCATTGCGCTCAGGCCATACTACTTTTCTGGCTTCTGACACACAATCGCGCACATAGGCAGTCAGTTCACGACCGCCCGTACTCCAGAAAAATACGATTACAATGGCCGCTACTACGCCGATTAAAGGAAATAAATAACGAATGTAAAGCGGTAATTGCGCATCCAAAGTATAGAATGCCAGAATACCTGCAGCAATCAGTATGGCTGAAAAGGTGTATTTAAGAAAATCAAAACGTTTATTACGCTTGATTTCCAGTTGCTGTTGTTGCTTAGCTTCAGCTTTTAATTGTGCTTTGGTTTTGGCTCCCACATCTTTCGATGTTTTGTTGTCCATACAACCACCTTTTTATTAATACAAAAAAGACTAACCGACCTATGGCCGATTAGTCTGTTTTTTGGCAGGCCAGGAGGGTCTCGAACCCCCAACCCTCGGTTTTGGAGACCGATACTCTACCAATTGAGCTACTGGCCTACAAAACTTTAAGCGATAACTTTAGCAACCACACCGGCACCAACTGTTCGGCCACCTTCACGAATCGCAAAGCGCAAGCCTTCTTCCAT
>NZ_JAFNPG010000030.1:0-7628 GCF_026535815.1 Snodgrassella sp. B3088 | reverse complement strand
CAATGCTGCGTTCCAGAAAATAACGCTAACAAATCTAGTAAGAGATATGAAGCAATCAGGAGCAACAGAGCAGCAAATAGGGATGCGGGTACTGCAATTCCAGATAGCAGGGCAAGCCCTAAGTTCATATTCACTATCAGATCAGGTAGATGCATTGTAAGGGACAGGAGAGCATGCTGATGATTTTGCTAAAATAGGCGTTTCAAAATCACAAATACCGAATGTTGTTATGGATGCGGTATCCAAAGGAAAGATAATTGGTTATCAAAGGGACTTCCAATTTATGAAGTTCTGGTTAATGGGCAAAAACAACGTATAGCTGTAACGACGGGTAGTAATGGTTTTATTGTAGGAGCTAATCCTGCTGGGAGTGTTAAATGAAAAAAATAAAATTAATGGCTGACTATCAATGTTATCCTCTATGGCTTAACTCAGATGATGCATTTGGAAATATTGATTTTAATTCATTGCCAATAAGTAATGTGCTCAAAAATGAGTTTAATAGTTGGTCTGATAAATATGATGAAACATTAAATTTAGATGATCCTTTAACTTCTGGATTTGCGACTCTAGATGATGAGAGAGTTTTTAGGAAAATGGGACAATCTTTAAAGGAGAAACTACAAATGGAATTAGGTGATGATTATGAGGTGATATATCAACAATGATAAAATAAATCCCCACCTAACCTGTTGGGATTTTACCTATTATCTTTTAGATCTACTCCGCAAGCTCAATAATCAGTTTGTTCCGCCAAATCTTATTCATAACCAGCTACACATCAGCGATAGGGACAAGCGACATCAACACAGCACACAGCAAAGTAAATGAACTGCCGGATTTACAGCAGATTATGGATAAACAGCAGGCTGTAGCTGATGCCACCGCCACCATCATGCAAAGCGTACGTACACTAAGCACAGATATGGCAAACAAAGCGGACAAAGAAAAGCAGCAGGAGAAAAAAGCGGCAGCCCTGGTAGTTAATGCGGCCAAGAAAGAAGTGGCATAGGTTGGAAAGAATGTTTGAAATTTGTTTCAGATAATTGAAGAGAATACCAATAGAATAAATCCACTATAGGATATTAAATATTAAACATTACCCTAATTGTATAAATTTTTAAAATTATTCAAAGCGTTTTTTGAAAAAAGATAAAAATAAATATTATTGGAGTATTTTTTAAAATAAAAATCCACTAATGAATTAAGGATGAAAGCGTTTATGCAGAATCATTAATAAATTTTTATTGGTACGAATATCTTTTTATTTACATCATTTTAGATTAAACAAGCATATCTATTTCTGAAAAAAACGTGGTTGAGCGTTTAGCCTGACCACGTTGTACATTAGTGAAAATATTTGCAATAGAATAAAATTCTAAGCACTCATTCTTTCGTTCTCATCACTTCCATTTGTGCTCAAAAGAAAGGCTACCGCGGTATCCTTCGCGTTTTGTGCTACCAAAATCATGCTCGTAACGGACATCGCTATAAATAAAGCTATTATTCTTTAGCGCAATTTTAAGACCTATACCTAATTCTCCCCATGTTTTGGCAAATTTTTCGCGTAGATTATCTCTACCAATGTCTACACGACTTGGATTTAAAAAATCATGCCATACATTGCCTAGAGCATAAAAAGTGGCTGGTTTGGTAATAGCAGTGTAGCCATCATAGGCCACACGCACGCCCACACGGCCACGTAGCGCATCCTGACCGTTTTGATCGACATGCCGGTAACGGTCATTAAAACTATTTAGATTGATATATTGGTATATCAGTTGTACTTGTGGTTCAATCTTCCAATTACCTTGTGTATTTACTGATTTTGTCAGCGCAAATGGTTGGCCCGCTTCCACAGAAATTGCGAACCCCCAGCCATTTTGGCTATCGGGATTAATGTCATCACGTGCTTCGTATTTATTATGCAGATAAGACAACTGGCCTACTAGATCGATATAGCTGTTATTACTATTGTAATAAGTGTTGGTGATACCCAGACTAATGGCATCTGATTTACCTTTACCGGTATATTTATCACCTGTGATGACACCATTTACCGCACGGTATTGATCAGAAAAATCGGTACTAGCTCTACTGTAAGCGATGTAAGTGCCAATATGATTGTGGCTACCATTTTCATGCAACTGGTTGAAAAAATCATGCCCTATCTGAAAACCTGCGATATCAGAATCAGCATTTAAACGGTTTTTACCATCTTGTTTCAGATGTTTGCCCAATACTCGTCCCCATGTCTGTCCACTGATGAAATTTTTATTCTGGCTGTCACAATTTGTACAATCTGCCAAATCTGAAGTCAGGTGTTCTCCGCGACGTTCATGCAGGGTACTTATACTGGCAAATCCTTGTTCATGATTGATATGCGGTATAACGACATAACCGGCAACGGCATGGGTATATATCGGTGTTGGCTTTTTGGGTGTGGTGGTCTCACCTCCTCCGCTATTACCACCACCTCCATTTTCGCCGCCTATTTCTTCTTTAGCCTGCATTGTCCAGTAATATACATCACCATCTGTACTTGAACGTTTAGCTAATTGTACTTCCGTTGCACCTGTTGTATGCGCAGTGCCTGTAAAGGCATTTTGGCTCCTATAGGTACTAAGGTTGCTGCTGGTACCAACATATACCACTGGTACGGTATTGATAACTTTATTAACTTGCTGCACATTACCGTCAATTACATTTTCATTGCCGTCTGCATTCAAGGGTATAACACGGGTTACACCAGTGGCCGTACCAGTGATTTTTAATACATCAGATTGAGAATTATTTCCTTCAGCATCACCCGGTTGATTCCACAGCGTATTCATTTTAACCATTGCATTATTGATTGCGGAGTAATTACCCACAATGGTTAGCATATCATTGTATTTAGCATGGGAAGCATTATCGAGATTTATGATACTTTCATTATTATTCACGTTGCCTTGCAGTATGAAATTATTACCACCTGCATCATCAAAAGCAGCATTTAAAATAGAGCCGTGAGTTAGATTCAGGGTATCAAATTTTGCGGTATTGTTGGTGCCACTTTTCTTTAAGTTCCAAGTAAAACCATTATCTAAATTGATGTTAAGAATAGGTTTGTAACTTTCATCCAGCACTTGTTTTTCTTCAGTTTTGACCGTTCCTTTGGTGACTAGCCCAGTCATACTGCCTTTACCTGTGGCATTAAAGGTTACTAAAGAAGCTTCATACGCTTCGTGCCCTTGCTCATTTCCGCTATCGTCATATGTGTTTGAAAAGTACTGATAGTTAGGCCCTGTGTAGTTGCCACTGACATTAACTATATATCCTTCATTATGAGCAGTCAGGTTGGTTTTATCGCCTGAAAAAGATAAGTTTGTATCAACCTGTCCCTGATCGACAAAGATTAAATCTTTCCGGCTCACTGAGCCCTCAATTACCGGATCGGCACTGGTACCGGTGGTGGTGAAAACGGCATCTTTAAAGCTGGCTCTAACACCATGAGCAGCTGCTTGTTCGTATTTGCCATCTTTGGTTGCATCGTCGTGAGTACCAATTTCTAATGCATAACCGTTGGTTTTAATAGTGGAGGCACTATTCTCATAATTGGCTTTAAATAGAGAATTACGCACCATTTTTATGCCATTACCACTTCTCGCGTTTGTTGTATCAATTGTTAAATTTCCATGGGATTCAAGTATTCCCGGGCCTTCCCCTGTATTACGCGTTTTACCTAATTTTATGCCGTTACTGTCCCAGTTTAATGTTGACGTGTCACTGCCCTGATTAATGATGATTTTGTTGTTTTTGCCATTTAAAACCACTATTGGGGTCAGTTGCCCTTCAACTCCGGTATCTTCAGCAGCTTTATGATTGGTTTGATTTCCGGAAACATAAATACCGATAGATCGATTACCGGTTAAGGTCATATCTAAATCATCGTTGACAATAACGCGCCCAGTAGAGCCGTCTCCTGAATTATCGAAAGCGCCCTGAATTGCTCGAATACCATTATTTAATATTGGCTGGGTTTTACCCCCTGTGGCTGTCTGATTCATGGTTAATTTATCCACTGTTATGGTGGTGTATTTACCATTGAATGTTTTTCTTTCGCCAGCATTTGCAGCCGAACCAGCTAAAATACCATAGGAGGAGACGGAACCACTTGAGTTACCGCCGCGGGAGTAATTATTATTAATATTTAACTCTACATTTTTAGCTGTTATGTCAACATTGTGATATGAGGCAATGCCGGATAAATTGCCATTGCTGTTGACGGTAAAATCTATGTTACCGGCATTAATGGCGGCATTAGAATAACCATAAGAGTATTGATTTCCCAAAGCCGTATAATCACCATTTATGTTAGCTCTTAAGGTAGTGTCCCCAACATTAAGTGGTTCACGTAGATGGTTACGAGTCAAAATATAAAAACCGGCGTTACCACTTTGATTAACTGTTGCGGCCTTTACGTTATTACATCCATCATTCGGTCCACCGCCGCCAACTAAGATTGATCCGTCTGCATTGGGTATGCAATCCTGAGCAAATGCGGTTGTCGATGCGGCTAAAACAGTTAAAGTAGCTGTAACTTTGCACGCTCTACGTACCAGTTCTGAACAGGCTACCGTTGTACCCGTTATTTTATTAAACTTTGTTTGGTAGATTTTGTTCATACTGATTTCCTCTTAGTCAAGGGTGAAACTAAGATGATCTTATCG
The DNA here is from genome assembly GCF_026535815.1 of Snodgrassella sp. B3088. NCBI lineage: Bacteria > Pseudomonadati > Pseudomonadota > Betaproteobacteria > Neisseriales > Neisseriaceae > Snodgrassella > Snodgrassella sp. B3088. The sequence continues at coordinate 2,916 of NZ_JAFNPG010000030.1, read as the reverse complement.
CTTATAATTATTGGATTTATAAAACTATTTTTTTATTTACTTAATAAAATCATAATATTACAAATTTAAAATTAACATTGAATATTTTTTACAACAGTTTGTTGTTTTGATTTATGGTAGCCAAAATAACACAAATGATTATGCAGAACTTTTTTACAGATTGATTTAGTTAGTAAAGCATCATGTAAACCAAATGGACAGAAAAATGATAATATCCATAAATTTTTGTCTTGATCTGGTTGCATGCAATTGACAAAAGTTAGATAGTCTTTTGATTGATTCAAATACTGAATTTCTTCCTCGTGGTTCAAATATGCCCAGTTGATATAGCCGATAGGGCGCTGTTGAGTGATGATTAGGGCGAAGTTTTTCGAACGGATAATGGGAATTAAATTCTCTAAGGCAGAGTTAATAGCAGTGTTTTTGTAATCAGGATGTTTGCTCCATAACCATATCATAGCCCCGATTACTTCCGCTTCATTCCATGTGGCATCGGGAAAAATACTGGGAGCGATTACTCTGCACGCTTGGGATAATACATCAGAAGTGGCTACTGAGGCTTTTTTTGATTTAGTGAATTTTGATTGGTAGTTTTTTTCCATATTGATTTCATCTTAGAATATAACGACACCAATATGATCATATCGCCTGAAATGGAATGTTTAATAAAACTAATTTCAATTTGCTTATAAAAATTAAAAGTTTACAAATTTAAAATTTTTATTGAATATTTTTTGCAACAGTTTATTGTGTTGATTTAATATAACCAAATAAATCACTAAGACTTATTTAATATTTTAGAAACAGTTTTGGGTAGCACAGCCTTTCGCTTTTCAGATTAAAATAATATATTAATACTGAGTTAAATGCTAGTTTAATATAACAATGTAATTAATTTTTAACTAAGCAAAAATAATTCATTTGAAATAAAACTTTCAGGTTTAATTTTCGCTACAGCAGGCTGACTAACTGTGATTGGAGTTATTTTAGACTGTTGTGGACGTACATTTTTACGCACATGCTTAATCTTGTGAATAACCAATAACTCTTTGAGTCTGTGTGCCGCTACTGAATAGATAAACAAGATGTTAACCTTATTTAAGTCTACTCCGCTTCATTCGTTTTTATCATCAAATATTTAAAAAATGCCATCCAATGATTTTTCTGGAGTACGCTCGTGATTATAGCTACTCTTTTATATCGACGCCGTATTCTGCATTTTCCTGACTACGTTGTTTTAGTTAACATTTATTTTCAACGGCTTGAGGTTTGATTTTATTTTTTGCTTATCCGCAGCAGCTAAGTATACATGCCGCCATGAATTATTCTTGGCTATGGGATTTTGCTTATTTATGGTCTCTATCTTTGCCAGTGGTTTGTAGACAATTTAGCTTATGTCGATACGGGTTTCCTGAATCATTCTTAGTCCGTCCCACAGGAAGTGGGTACGGTTGTAGGCTTTGCCCGCTCGGTCTATTTGATGTTTTTCCATACGTCGGCCTAAGGCATCGTAGACATAGCCGTAGCGTTCGGTACGGTTTAATTTTTCGATACGCACTTCGGTCAAGCGGTGTTCGGCATCGTAGTGGTAATACTGGGTACCGCTGGCGGTCTGTTTGCTGTGGGTACGGCTGTGTGCGTCGTAGGTGTATTGCAGGCCACGGAAGTGGAGTAGCTGGTTAAAGCGTATCAGGTTTTGGTTGTCGGTACTGCTGTCTTCGTTGCGTCTTTTATCCAGCAGGTTGGCGGCGGCATCGTATGCCACATTGCCTGTTTTTTATTAAGCAAGGTCATGTTGTATTAAGTACTATTTACCTAATAATTTTGATTTTAAAAAATTATCTAAAGAATTTTTTTTAATAATTCTTTATTGTTAAGTAATAATGGTCACCATGCTTTCAATTGATCAATTGAACTTGTTTCAACAAATGGAACGTTATAATAAAGAGCGTATTCTTTTATCTTTAAAAGAATATTTTGTTCAAATAGTATACAAGTTTGCCCTGCTTCAGGCATATAATGATGACTAATAAGTATTTTGTAATCAAGATGTAATATTTTTTTTATAACTTCACTTTTATATTTATTATCTTCTATCAAATCTAATAATAATGGTTTGGAAGGTAAAGGTTCTTGCGATAACTTTTTTTTTGATTTCATCTCATTTTTCTTTTTTATTAGATAATATTTGTTTAATTCAGAATAAATTAAATCTAATTTTTCTTTATCACCATATAAATAAATACCATCTCTTTGAATATTTTCGACGTGTTTTAATGATATAAACTCACTATTCTGTTTATCTAAATACATTAAATTTGGAAAGGTTTTTAAAATTATTTTTTTTGCAAAATAAGTATTAAACCCATATGGACCATAACCATTACAATTAATATTGTATTGATAACATAAGCAATATGCCATGGAATCAAGATCTGGATTGATTATTCTATTCCAATTGGGGATAGGGAATTTTATTAATTTTTCATTAATTACCATGTGATTATAATTTCCTCATTTTTAGAATTAACCGAATGTATATGTCCAGATTCATGATGTTTAGGCACTCCAATAGAACCTGCATCAGGATGACCATCAGGGTGCTCAAACCAATAATTTTTACCCTTAGCGTTTTTTTGTCCTAAGCTTTTTGCTCCAGATGATTTCATCTTAGACCAATTTTTTCCTCTACTTGAGATATTAAGTTCATCAATATTAATTTTTTCCCCTCCTCTTGATATTCTAGGTACTTTGGCATGATCCTTAGCCAGTCTTAAAGCACTTTTTCTGTTCTTAGCTTTAATAACCGGACAATCCTGTAACCCCCAAGGATCAATCCACATCAACCCATTAGGCGCATACTGATACAAATTAAACCCACCCAGCAACCCAATCGGGTCCGGCTGCGTGAATCTG
>NZ_JAFNPG010000029.1:0-6733 GCF_026535815.1 Snodgrassella sp. B3088 | reverse complement strand
CGAAAAAATCAGCGCTCGACACGGACTCATTGTCACCACCCGTCACCTAAAATCTACTCAGCGTCGGCAAAGGAGCCATGGATTCTAGCAACTAACTTACCTGTTGAAATTCGAACACCCAAACAACTTGTTAATGGGGTCTGACGCTCAGTGGAACGAAAACTCACGTTAAGGGATTTTGGTCATGAGATTATCAAAAAGGATCTTCACCTAGATCCTTTTAAATTAAAAATGAAGTTTTAAATCAATCTAAAGTATATATGAGTAAACTTGGTCTGACAGTTACCAATGCTTAATCAGTGAGGCACCTATCTCAGCGATCTGTCTATTTCGTTCATCCATAGTTGCCTGACTCCCCGTCGTGTAGATAACTACGATACGGGAGGGCTTACCATCTGGCCCCAGTGCTGCAATGATACCGCGAGACCCACGCTCACCGGCTCCAGATTTATCAGCAATAAACCAGCCAGCCGGAAGGGCCGAGCGCAGAAGTGGTCCTGCAACTTTATCCGCCTCCATCCAGTCTATTAATTGTTGCCGGGAAGCTAGAGTAAGTAGTTCGCCAGTTAATAGTTTGCGCAACGTTGTTGCCATTGCTGCAGGCATCGTGGTGTCACGCTCGTCGTTTGGTATGGCTTCATTCAGCTCCGGTTCCCAACGATCAAGGCGAGTTACATGATCCCCCATGTTGTGCAAAAAAGCGGTTAGCTCCTTCGGTCCTCCGATCGTTGTCAGAAGTAAGTTGGCCGCAGTGTTATCACTCATGGTTATGGCAGCACTGCATAATTCTCTTACTGTCATGCCATCCGTAAGATGCTTTTCTGTGACTGGTGAGTACTCAACCAAGTCATTCTGAGAATAGTGTATGCGGCGACCGAGTTGCTCTTGCCCGGCGTCAACACGGGATAATACCGCACCACATAGCAGAACTTTAAAAGTGCTCATCATTGGAAAACGTTCTTCGGGGCGAAAACTCTCAAGGATCTTACCGCTGTTGAGATCCAGTTCGATGTAACCCACTCGTGCACCCAACTGATCTTCAGCATCTTTTACTTTCACCAGCGTTTCTGGGTGAGCAAAAACAGGAAGGCAAAATGCCGCAAAAAAGGGAATAAGGGCGACACGGAAATGTTGAATACTCATACTCTTCCTTTTTCAATATTATTGAAGCATTTATCAGGGTTATTGTCTCATGAGCGGATACATATTTGAATGTATTTAGAAAAATAAACAAATAGGGGTTCCGCGCACATTTCCCCGAAAAGTGCCACCTGACGTCTAAGAAACCATTATTATCATGACATTAACCTATAGTATCACGAGGCCCTTTCGTCTTCAAGAATTTTATAAACCGTGGAGCGGGCAATACTGAGCTGATGAGCAATTTCCGTTGCACCAGTGCCCTTCTGATGAAGCGTCAGCACGACGTTCCTGTCCACGGTACGCCTGCGGCCAAATTTGATTCCTTTCAGCTTTGCTTCCTGTCGGCCCTCATTCGTGCGCTCTAGGATCCTCCGGCGTTCAGCCTGTGCCACAGCCGACAGGATGGTGACCACCATTTGCCCCATATCACCGTCGGTACTGATCCCGTCATCAATGAACCGGACTGCCACGCCCTGAGCGTCAAATTCCTTTATCAGTTGGATCATATCGGCAGTGTCGCGGCCAAGACGGTCGAGCTTCTTAACCAGAATGACATCATCTTCCTCCACCTTCATCCTCAGCAAATCCAGCCCTTCCCGATCTGTTGAACTGCCGGATGCCTTATCGGTAAATATACGGTTTGCTTTCACACCTGCGTCTTTGAGTGCTCTGACCTGAAGATCAAGAGACTGCTGACTGGTTGAGACCCGAGCGTAACCAAAAAGTCGCATAAAAATGTACCTTAAATCGAATATCGGACAACTCATGTCTATTATTACAAATTTACGATTTAATAGACATATTAATGTAACAGTTTTACGATGTCCGATAATTTATAACATTTCGTACGGTTGCAAAAATGTTACTAAATGCCCGTCAGGCAGGGAGGCCGATATGCCCGTTGACTTTCTGACCACTGAGCAGACTGAAAGCTATGGCAGATTCACCGGTGAACCGGATGAGCTTCAGCTGGCACGATATTTTCACCTTGATGAAGCAGACAAGGAATTTATCGGAAAAAGCAGAGGTGATCACAACCGTCTGGGCATTGCCCTGCAAATTGGATGTGTCCGTTTTCTGGGCACCTTCCTCACCTAATCATGAAGTTGTCGGAAAACTATCCGTACAAGGGAGTGTATGAAAAATGTCTGGTATAATAAGAATATCATCAATAAAATTGAGTGTTGCTCTGTGGATAACTTGCAGAGTTTATTAAGTATCATTGCAGCAAAGATGAAATCAATGATTTATCAAAAATGATTGAAAGGTGGTTGTAAATAATGTTACAATGTGTGAGAAGCAGTCTAAATTCTTCGTGAAATAGTGATTTTTGAAGCTAATAAAAAACACACGTGGAATTTAGGGACTATTCATGTTGTTGTTATTTCGTATCTTCCAGAATAAGGAATCCCATGGTTAAAAAATCACTGCGCCAGTTCACGCTGATGGCGACGGCAACCGTCACGCTGTTGTTAGGAAGTGTGCCGCTGTATGCGCAAACGGCGGACGTACAGCAAAAACTTGCCGAATTAGAGCGGCAGTCGGGAGGCAGACTGGGTGTGGCATTGATTAACACAGCAGATAATTCGCAAATACTTTATCGTGCTGATGAGCGCTTTGCGATGTGCAGCACCAGTAAAGTGATGGCCGCGGCCGCGGTGCTGAAGAAAAGTGAAAGCGAACCGAATCTGTTAAATCAGCGAGTTGAGATCAAAAAATCTGACCTTGTTAACTATAATCCGATTGCGGAAAAGCACGTCAATGGGACGATGTCACTGGCTGAGCTTAGCGCGGCCGCGCTACAGTACAGCGATAACGTGGCGATGAATAAGCTGATTGCTCACGTTGGCGGCCCGGCTAGCGTCACCGCGTTCGCCCGACAGCTGGGAGACGAAACGTTCCGTCTCGACCGTACCGAGCCGACGTTAAACACCGCCATTCCGGGCGATCCGCGTGATACCACTTCACCTCGGGCAATGGCGCAAACTCTGCGGAATCTGACGCTGGGTAAAGCATTGGGCGACAGCCAACGGGCGCAGCTGGTGACATGGATGAAAGGCAATACCACCGGTGCAGCGAGCATTCAGGCTGGACTGCCTGCTTCCTGGGTTGTGGGGGATAAAACCGGCAGCGGTGGCTATGGCACCACCAACGATATCGCGGTGATCTGGCCAAAAGATCGTGCGCCGCTGATTCTGGTCACTTACTTCACCCAGCCTCAACCTAAGGCAGAAAGCCGTCGCGATGTATTAGCGTCGGCGGCTAAAATCGTCACCGACGGTTTGTAATAGCGGAAACGGAATGGGGAAACTCATTCCGTTTTTGTTTATCGCCTTAGACGGCAAAAGTGCTGTCGCCCACCTGCGCTTGCGCATACCAGGCCATAAGCTCCGTGGTTCCTGGTTCTCCTTCCGCTGGAGCCCAGTGCGCATAGTCATCGGCAGCCACGGGTTGATAGCCACCGTGTTTTACTTCAAAAATTATGCCACCGGTATCCAGCGACAGCACGGCATGCCAGGTTCCTGCGGCCATCTCCAGCACCGTACAGGTTTCCCCCAATATCGCCCGATGGGTGACGGTACCCCGATCGTCAAAATTCAGCACCACGAAACGACCCCTTAATGGCAACAGTAGCTCGAAGGTGTGAGGGTGTCGGTGCGGGCGCACGTAGGTCCCAGGTCATATTCCTTCCGGCGTCCGGCATTTTACCGCCAGACAGCTCGGGATTCGTGATATCACCGTTCTTGCAGAATACGGTCAGAGGGAAAATACCCGCCGTGAGCATGCAGCGCTGATACGTCAGCACTATCAGTATCGTGAATTTGCCTGGCCCTGGACATTTCGCCTTACCCGTCTTTTATATACCCGGAGCTGGATAAGCAACGAACGTCCTGGCCTGCTTTTCGATCTGGCGACAGGGTGGCTTATGCAACATCGTATTATTCTCCCCGGAGCCACTACGCTGACCCGGTTGATTTCAGAGGTAAGGGAAAAGGCGACGTTGCGCCTGTGGAACAAACTGGCACTGATACCGTCAGCCGAACAGCGTTCACAGCTGGAGATGCTGCTGGGGCCAACTGATTGCAGCCGCCTGTCTTTACTGGAATCACTGAAAAAGGGCCCTGTGACCATCAGTGGTCCGGCGTTTAATGAAGCAATTGAACGCTGGAAAACTCTGAACGATTTTGGCCTGCATGCTGAAAACCTGAGTACACTCCCGGCTGTGCGCCTGAAAAATCTCGCACGTTATGCTGGTATGACTTCGGTGTTCAATATTGCCAGGATGTCACCGCAGAAAAGGATGGCGGTTCTGGTTGCCTTTGTCCTTGCATGGGAAACGCTGGCGCTGGATGATGCATTGGACGTTCTGGACGCCATGCTGGCCGTTATCATCCGTGACGCCAGAAAGATTGGGCAGAAAAAACGGCTCCGCTCGCTGAAGGATCTGGATAAATCTGCATTGGCGCTCGCCAGCGCATGTTCGTACCTGCTGAAAGAAGAAACACCGGACGAATCGATTCGTGCTGAGGTGTTCAGCTACATCCCAAGGCAAAAGCTGGCTGAAATCATCACGCTTGTCCGTGAAATTGCCCGGCCCTCAGACGATAATTTTCATGAAGAAATGGTGGAGCAGTACGGGCGCGTTCGTCGTTTCCTGCCCCATCTGCTGAATACCGTTAAATTTTCATCCGCACCTGCCGGGGTTACCACTCTGAATGCCTGTGACTACCTCAGCCGGGAGTTCAGCTCACGGCGGCAGTTTTTTGACGACGCACCAACGGAAATTATCAGTCGGTCATGGAAACGGCTGGTGATTAACAAGGAAAAACATATCACCCGCAGGGGATACACGCTCTGCTTTCTCAGTAAACTGCAGGATAGTCTGAGGCGGAGGGATGTCTACGTTACCGGCAGTAACCGGTGGGGAGATCCTCGTGCAAGATTACTACAGGGTGCTGACTGGCAGGCAAACCGGATTAAGGTTTATCGTTCTTTGGGGCACCCGACAGACCCGCAGGAAGCAATAAAATCTCTGGGTCATCAGCTTGATAGTCGTTACAGACAGGTTGCTGCACGTCTTTGCGAAAATGAGGCTGTCGAACTCGATGTTTCTGGCCCGAAGCCCCGGTTGACAATTTCTCCCCTCGCCAGTCTTGATGAGCCGGACAGTCTGAAACGACTGAGCAAAATGATCAGTGATCTACTCCCTCCGGTGGATTTAACGGAGTTGCTGCTCGAAATTAACGCCCATACCGGATTTGCTGATGAGTTTTTCCATGCTAGTGAAGCCAGTGCCAGAGTTGATGATCTGCCCGTCAGCATCAGCGCCGTGCTGATGGCTGAAGCCTGCAATATCGGTCTGGAACCACTGATCAGATCAAATGTTCCTGCACTGACCCGACACCGGCTGAACTGGACAAAAGCGAACTATCTGCGGGCTGAAACTATCACCAGCGCTAATGCCAGACTGGTTGATTTTCAGGCAACGCTGCCACTGGCACAGATATGGGGTGGAGGAGAAGTGGCATCTGCAGATGGAATGCGCTTTGTTACGCCAGTCAGAACAATCAATGCCGGACCGAACCGCAAATACTTTGGTAATAACAGAGGGATCACCTGGTACAACTTTGTGTCCGATCAGTATTCCGGCTTTCATGGCATCGTTATACCGGGGACGCTGAGGGACTCTATCTTTGTGCTGGAAGGTCTTCTGGAACAGGAGACCGGGCTGAATCCAACCGAAATTATGACCGATACAGCAGGTGCCAGCGAACTTGTCTTTGGCCTTTTCTGGCTGCTGGGATACCAGTTTTCTCCACGCCTGGCTGATGCCGGTGCTTCGGTTTTCTGGCGAATGGACCATGATGCCGACTATGGCGTGCTGAATGATATTGCCAGAGGGCAATCAGATCCCCGAAAAATAGTCCTTCAGTGGGACGAAATGATCCGGACCGCTGGCTCCCTGAAGCTGGGCAAAGTACAGGCTTCAGTGCTGGTCCGTTCATTGCTGAAAAGTGAACGTCCTTCCGGACTGACTCAGGCAATCATTGAAGTGGGGCGCATCAACAAAACGCTGTATCTGCTTAATTATATTGATGATGAAGATTACCGCCGGCGCATTCTGACCCAGCTTAATCGGGGAGAAAGTCGCCATGCCGTTGCCAGAGCCATCTGTCACGGTCAAAAAGGTGAGATAAGAAAACGATATACCGACGGTCAGGAAGATCAACTGGGCGCACTGGGGCTGGTCACTAACGCCGTCGTGTTATGGAACACTATTTATATGCAGGCAGCCCTGGATCATCTCCGGGCGCAGGGTGAAACACTGAATGATGAAGATATCGCACGCCTCTCCCCGCTTTGCCACGGACATATCAATATGCTCGGCCATTATTCCTTCACGCTGGCAGAACTGGTGACCAAAGGACATCTGAGACCATTAAAAGAGGCGTCAGAGGCAGAAAACGTTGCTTAACGTGAGTTTTCGTTCCACTGAGCGTCAGACCCCGTTAATATCTATTCGAAGCGAATGCAGATTGAAGAAACCTTCCGAGACTTGAAAAGTCCTGCCTACGGACTAGGCCTACGC
>NZ_JAFNPG010000028.1:0-5676 GCF_026535815.1 Snodgrassella sp. B3088 | reverse complement strand
AAGTTTTGAAGGGCAAATCTGCTTTTAATTTATCATCTTTCCCAAATTACCATTACATTGACCGTAGCCGAAGCCAACACAACATTTCAGCTACAGCTCTAAGAATATGCTTCTAAGCGAAACCAACGCATAAGGCACACGCAGCCATCACTACAATTAACTAAGTAAACAAATTACCACCATACGCCCGCAGCCTTCAATATACCTACGACGCACACGGACGTACCCACAGCAGACAGACCGCCAGTGGTACCCAGAGTATTGCCACTACGATGCCGAACACTGCCTAATCGAAGTTCGTATCGAAAACAGAATCATTCTGTACGATATGGATAGGTATAACATGTTTTAGCCCGACGAAAATAGCCAATAGATACGGTAGTTAAAATTCAAAATCTCACCTATTTTTTATGGGATAAATTAAAAATTATTCAGGAAGCGGTGTCGGGTGAACGGCTCTGCGTATACGTCTATACTGATGCAGAAGATTACGCACTACCGGCTGGCATTAATAGGAACTCAAACATTAACATAATATATATTCCATTGTTATTTTCAAATTAAGAAAGCTGTTATTAATCAAAAAAATATTTAAATTAAATTGCATATATTGCTAAGTATAAATATTAATAATTGTTATAGTATTCGATTTTTACATCTAATACATAATTTTAGTTATTATTGTTGCATATTTGTATAAATAACGCTTTAATTTTTTATTTTAAATTAGTTTAAATAACAATTTAATTTGCATTAATTGATTATTTTTGATATTATTCTTTCGCGGTTGAGATTGGTGTAAATCTTCCCGAAGAGGATGATAATACTAAAGAATTTATTTTATAAATATCTTTATCTCATCGTTAATTATTAAATTATAATAAATTAATAATTATATAATAATTTAACAGAAAATAAAGTGAGGAAAATTAAATGATAAATATAACTAAACCTTGTAAAGTCGTTAAAACAAAATATCCCATTGTGCTCGTGCATGGTTTATTTGGCTTTGATCGGATTATGGGTTATCCCTATTTCTTCAATATTGCTGAATCTTTAAGAAAACTGGGTTGTGAAGTTTATACTGCTGCTGTTTCTGCAACCAATACTACCGAAACCCGTGGTGAACAGTTGCTGACAGAAGTGAAGCAGATACTGGCAAAAACCTGTGCTAAAAAGGTCAATCTTATTGGACATAGCCAGGGTGCGCCTACCAGCCGTTATGTGGCTGCTCTTCATCCGGAGCTGGTGGCATCTGTAACTTCTGTAAATGGTGTGAATTTTGGTTCCGAAATTGCAGATTTGATGCTGGATATTCTTGCTGGGAAGATTGTAGGTGAAACTGCTGATCTGATTGTTGAATCATTCATGAAATTTATCAGTTTATTCAGTACCAAACCTTTGCTGCCACAGGATTTTGAAGGTTCACTGAAAAGTTTGTCTACTGCAGGTACAAATGAGTTCAATAAAAAGTATCCACAAGGTCTTCCAAAAACTTGGGGTGGACAGGGTAAAGAGCTGGAAACCAATGGTGTTTACTATTACTCTTGGAGTGGTATTATCAAATCAAATGTGGTCAATGAAGGTGTAAATACTCTGGATCCATCACATGCTATTTTGGTTGCCTTAAGTGCTTTATTTACTAAAGAACGCAACCAGAATGATGGTTTGGTTGGCCGTTATTGTACTCATTTGGGTAAAGTTATCCGTTCTGACTATCAGATGGATCACTTAGATGCAATCAATCAAATTGCAGGTGCTCATCCGACTACACCAGATCCAGTCAGCATTTATTTGGATCATGCTGCACGTTTGAAATCTAAAGGTCTGTAATTTAGATTCAATATACTGAGAATAATAACTATAAGTATATTTTGGATTGATAAACTGTCTTGAACAAGTGAAGTAGTATCAAAGCTTACTTGTCTGCAAGGACTGAATCCTGTGAATAACAGGATTCAGTTTTTTTATATGTGTACTTTCTGAAAAGAATGCGCAATCAGGCTGAATAAAAGTGGAGTTATTCTGTAACTAAAGTATTTGGTTTGGTTAGTTCCAATATGTGGCATTCAAATTTCTTCACTATATATTAAATAAATATTAGAAATTATGAGAGATGGATGTGATGTATACAGGTTAACATTAACTAAAATGTAAATGTCAAAATATATTAACCCTATATGTATATTATATGTTAATATTATGATTATGTTTATAAAGGTTAATTTATTATGAAATCTATTCATCCTCCATCGAAACTTAAAGCCTTACTGCTGGGTGTGCTAAGTTCTTTATCAGTTTATAGTATGGCTGCAGTAACGATATGCCCTGCTATAGATGGCTGCGAGTTTAATCCTTCTGAAAATAATAGTAATAAAATAGTTATTGCTGCGGGTCAATACCGGAATGGCATACCTACTGTAGAGGAATTTAAAAAATTATTTAATGAAGATGATGTTCCTGGGGATACATATCTTCGAAATTTGACTGTGCTTAATATTGGCTATATACCTGAATCAACAACTTTAGGACAGCAGGTGGAATTTTCGCCAAACACTGAAATTATCATTGATTCATCGTTTTTGAATAATGCTGAATATGGACCATTTAGACAGGATATTGAATATACAGGGGTTCGTTTCAATTCAGAAAAAGGTACTACAAAATTTGTGATACCGAAGGGCGTTCATTTTAGTTTGCAGGGTCAGCCAAAAGAATTAGAGTTTGGTATTACTGGCGTGAGTCTAGATGGCGGTTATTTAAATTCAAATGCGGATTTTTCTATTACTGCGCCAAATTCTAATGCTTATGATATTGGATGGGGTACAGCAGACATTTCTAATTCTGTAATTAATCTTGGCAAAAATAGTGATTTTTCCACAGCAATTAATTTAGGTGGTGAATATGATAATAAAGAAGCGGTAACTAATATAAATAATTTAGAAATAGATGGGGCTGGTTATGGAAATGGTGGTATTGCGTTGGCAGGATTTGGTAATAAGAATATTAGAGCCAATGTTACTAATACGAAAATAAATCTTACCAATCCGTTCAGCGAAGCTTTCTTTTTCAATAATGGTGGAATCATTGATGTTGCAAATAGTAAAGTACAGGCTGGAATAGGTATAGCCTTACAATCTACTCAGGATTACGCCTCTGAAAATCTATTCAATATAAAAAATAGTAGCCTGACTGGCCAAAATGCACTACTTGGTGTTAATGACCACCGATATTATCCCGCAGATGCGACGGAGGATGATGCTATAGGTGATGCTGATGTGGCTGCGCTTCAGCCCTTTACCTTAACTGCAGATAATTCAACGTTAGCAGGACGAGTTTATATCGATCAAGATCCATCTCTGGCACCTAAGATTACATTTAATCTAAATAATGGTACATCATGGCTGATTAACGGTAATAGTGTACTTGATGAACTGAATATCCATGATTCGACTGTTTCTTTCAGCAACGATGGGAAATTCAAAACACTAAAGATTAATGGCGATTTAACTGGTAATAATAGCCAGTTTAATATGAATACCAGTCTGGCTGATGGCAAATCAGATAAAATAGAAATTCACGGTCAGGTACATGGCCAGCATAGAATCAGTGTGTCTGATAGTCGCAAACGCCCCAAAACACCGAATGGACAAGTGACGCTGGTGGAGTCTGAGGGTGGTGATGGTTCCTTTTCTATGGTGCAGCCCTATGTTGATGCGGGTAAGTATCGTTATTTCTTCCATCAGAATGGCAATAATTGGATTCTGAGTAATGATAATGGTGCTGCTTCATCTGGTGGCAGCCATTATGGACCGCAGTATGAAATCAGTGATTTTGCTAATTCATTGATCAGTATGCGCCAGGCAGCGAACCAGTATATTTATCAGATGCAAGAACCGTTAAATACACGTTTTATGCGCCGTAAAGATCAGTCTGTTGCTAATAATCTGTGGCTGGACAGTAATTATGCCAATAACCATTTCGATAGTGTGGGTACTAATGATGGATTGGCTACTTCAGGCTTTAAACAAAAATCTTATAGTCTGCAATTAGGTTATGATCATCTGCTGCCGCTGGGAAATGAAAACAATCAGATATATCTAGGGGGGGTGGTAGGCCAAGGCCATTCCAGTGTGGATTTTTATGGCAACTATAAAAATGGTAACCTGAAGGCGCTGACAGCAGGAATTTATGCTGGCTGGAACCATACCAGCGGCTGGTTTGCTGATGCTGCCTATCGTTACAGCCATTTAAAAGCCAGTGCCAGCAAGATGGATAACACAACATGGCATAGTAATAGTTTTAGTGCAGATGTTGGTAAAGATTTTTCCTTGGCAGATAAGTGGGTAGTTACGCCTAAAGCTGGTATGACATTCGGACGTTTGTCTGGAGATGCATACAACAGTAGTACCACTTTTTACCGTAGCCAGCTTGGGGCGGCAGTTAGAGCTTCAGTAGCTCTGAATAAAATAACGCTTCATCCATATGCAGGTGCTTACTGGTTGCATGATAAGAACAGTTTGGGACATGCTTTTGTAGATGACAGTAATATGCGTATTGCCGGCGCAGGTAATAGTGGTTTGTATGAAGCTGGTCTGGGTATGGACTTTAATACGAGTAATCATGCAGATTTAAAACTGGATTACGCCAATGGTCAGCATACAGAGCAGAAGTTTGGCATCAATCTGAATTATCGTTATTCGTGGTAAGCCATTATATTTTTGTTAATGCGCCGGTTTTCCGGCGCATTTTTTATTGAGCCAGATATATTTGTAAAGGTAGCTTCTGCTGGTGTAGAACTGCACGTATGGGCATATCGTTAATATTTTTGCCGGCAAGTGCTTGTTCTAATACCTGCTGCTGTTTTTTCCCGTTTAATTGCAGATATAAATGGCGGCTGTTTAGGATAACCGGTAAGGTCAGTGAAATACGATCATGAGGGGCGGTAAGAGGTTTCATATCGATTACCAGTCTGTCAGATTGCATGTCTATTCCTTTATACAGATTTTCTGCATGCGGAAACAATGATGCAGTATGACCGTCATCGCCCATTCCCAAAACCAATGCATCAATAGGTAAGGGTAGTGATTGCTGAAGGCGTGTCTGAATTTCATCCACGCCATCATAAGGATTTTCAGCAATAGTTTTGAGGCTAATGAAATGCGCGTCCTTTGCTTTATTTTGTAATAAATGGGTATGAATTAGACGCTCATTACTGTCTTCGTGATGTTTGTCTACCCAACGTTCATCAACAAGGGTTATATAAACTTGATTCCACGCTATCTGTGCCTGACTGAGAATCTGAAAGAGTTCAACAGGTGTCGGGCCTCCAGATACTGCCAGTGAGGCTTTACTGCGCAAATTAATTGCATCTTGCAGGTTGGCAGTAATGGCTGTGGCCAATGCTGTATTCATTGCATTAGGGGTGTCAAAAAGATGTAACTGATACATGCTTGCCTCCGATAATAATGGATATGCATTCGGTTTTATTACAAATTTCTTTTTTCTTTTATCAAATAAATATTATTTGCTTTCAATTGGTTAATAAGTTGTGTTTGCGGATAATTATTGTTAAAGGTCAATATTGTTTGTGATAAATAACGGTATGGTCTTTATTAGAATATTTGATTTTGTAGTGAGTTGAGATTGATTACTGCAACTGTCGTTTTTTTTTTT
>NZ_JAFNPG010000027.1:0-3944 GCF_026535815.1 Snodgrassella sp. B3088 | reverse complement strand
TCGTAATACTGTCCCGGAAACCTCAGGTTCATGGTGATTTGGTTATTTGCATCCAGTTCGCTGTTGCCAAATGCATCACTGTTAATTTTCCAGCTTTGTTCTCCTGCACTGTTTATTGCTCGTTATGGGGTGCCTAGATGGTCTGTTATTAAATAGTGATAGGTTGCTAATTTGGTTTTTGACCTTCGTTTATGCTGGCCTGCCGCAATGGCTGATATCCCTATCACAGTCTGTTCCTAGCCGTACGCTACTGTAGATGTAGCATATGGATTTGCCTTTTGCAGTTTTGATAGTGCTAATGCCATATGGATCAATAGCTGGTCATTGCTGGTATAGGTTAAATCATTGATCTATTCTTTTCTTTCTCCCATTTAATCAATTAATTCTGCTAATTGAACAGTCATTTTCCAAATCATCTGGAGCTGCCAATTCAATTGTAATTGGCATTATTCTGTAAAATCTGGCCGCTGCTCTGGTCTTTCTATTTTAGTTTTACCAGAGCTAAGCGGTCCCATCGGTTAAACTAATAAATTTTTGCCTACAGATAAATGATTTCATGACAAAAATCTTTATCGATTATAAACACTTCTATTCTAAAACCTTTAGGATAATCTTTAAAACCTGATACATTCTCCCGTTTCTTTTTTTCTTCAAGTGCTCTTTCTAATGAGGAAAAAGTGCCAATTTCGAATTGTGTTAAACCATTTTGTTTTGTCTCTTTAGCGTGAATTAATGTATAAACTTTGTTTTCTATCATTTTTATTACCATTTAAAAGTTTTATTATTAGATTATTTATATTGTGACAAAACCTCCACGCCACCAATCTGCATCTAAAGAAATTTCATAAATCTCTAGTCTTCTTAAATTACTTAGATAATAAAATTTCGAAAAATTTTTTTTCTTTCCAAAGCTATTTCATAAGTACTATAAACCCCTAATATTTGGCTTATCTCAGCATCAAAATCTTCTGAATCAGGAGACTCAAGGGCTATTTGTTTATCACCATGATAAGAATAAGTTTCATAACATAACTGAAATACTGAAATCATTAAAATAATCCTTATTAAATTAAATTTACTACCGTCTATTTTAATTAGACTTTAAATGTAAATTAATTAACTATTTTAAATTATAGTCTATTTATAACCTCTCCATGCTTTTTTAATTTGACTATACTCTGATCCCGAACCTTTCTTTGATTTTGGTAAAACTGTATCTTTCCCATATTTTTCTTTAATTAATCTAATAGCATATTGCTCAGGAGTTTCATCTTTATATGGTGGTTTTCCTCTTGCCCAGTCGGGAGTATCGTCAGCAACTTCTTTACCTGATTGCTTTGAAATTCGTTTTTTAAATTCTCTTTTGCAATCAGAGTCTTTAGGATCACAATCTCAATTAGGAGAATTAGAACTACTATTTAAATCGATATCTACTTCATTACACTCTTTTCCCTTTTTTCTTTTATTTTTAGTTTTGTTTAAGATAGCAATTGATGGAAGTGATCCTAATTCTTTATTTCGATTTTTTATATTTTGATATAACCCATACAATGAATCACTTACAAATTTATTACATGCTGGTGACACTACACATGCACTTAAAATAGTGGCTCCTATTAATACTGGAACTATTACTTGAGCCAACTCCCCAGTTGGGTCACTATATACCAGCGGATTTCCACCTACATACCCATACGTGTTTACTCCTCCTGCTAACCCTATCGGGTCACTCTGAATATATCTCCCCGTCTTCGCGTCGTAATTCCTGAAGTAGTTGTACGACAGTCCGGTCTCTTCGTCGTAATACTGTCCCGGAAACCTCAGGTTCATGGTGATTTGGTTATTGGCATCCAGTTCGCTGTTGCCAAACGCATCACTGGTAATCTTCCAGCTCTGTTCTCCTGCACTGTTTATTGCTAGTTGTGGGGTGCCAAGATGATCTGTTATTAGGTAGTGATAGCTGGCATTTTTTAGGGTTTGGCCTTCATTTAGATTGGCCTGCCATAAGGTGCTGGTACCCCAGTCGCTGTCTGGTGCCCAACCGTACGCTACTTGCATCCGTCCTGTTTGATCCAGTTCGGCTATCAGCCCTTCGCTGTTGTAGATGTAGTAGGTGGTTTTGCCATTTACGGTTTTGCTGATACGCCGGCCAAATGGGTCGTATTGGTAGCTGGCTATTTCTCCGCTGTCGTTGCTGAGTTTACTCAGTCTCTCGAATGATTAATTTTCATCATAAAATTAATCATTTATGTGATAATTGTTTTAATAAAGATTTTGCTTCATAAATTAGATCTATAGTTGATGTTTTACTTTTAAGAACTTGTTTTAGAAATTTTTTTACTTTTAAATTTTCTTTTTCGGAAATATTGAATAATTTTGCCAACAACAAAGTAGCTCTATCGCTACCATGATTTTTAGCTTGTTTTAAATAAGTATAGTACAAATCCAGTTTTTGTGTATCCCTATATAAATAAGCCAAATTTAATAAACTATCAACGCTCCCTGCACGAATTGCTTTTTTATACCAAAAAATACTATTTTTATAATTCAATTCAACACCTAATCCATATTGGTATATTCTTCCCAAATAATCCATCGCTGTATAACTTTTATTCTCGTTAGCTAATTTTATAAATTGTCGATAGGATTTTTCATAATTCTCTAAATTAAAATTTATCTCTGCACAAATCAGTTTTCCAAAAATTTTATTGTTCAACTTTGTGGCTTTTCCTATACTTACATTTTTTTTAATATTATTTTTTTTAATATTAATATTTTTCATAATATGGTGTGCTTCTTCTATAGCATAATCAGAAACATCCCTACTGTTTAAAACCACATTAAGTAATCTTCTTACTCTTTTATGTTCTTTTTTACTTATATTATACAATTTAGCTAAATCTAATGCAGCCTCATCATCTCCTTCTTTTAAAGCACGGTATAATATATATTTCGAAGCTTGCAAATCTCCCATCTGTCGATAAGTTACTGCAATATTAGATAAATAACTATTATCTTCTAAATTTGCATTTGCTTCCCAAATTAGTGCTTTATTTAGGTTTTGACTCAGAAACTCGGAATTACCAAACATACGGCCTATTTCCCACATGCTAGAAGCCACCTTATTCCTAGCCAGCATATAGTTGATAGAAAATGATTTTTTATAATGTTTTTGTATTTCAGCCTTAGAGGCAATACTTTCAAGCTGACTCAACTTTTTTTCACTATAAATTTTCACAATAAACCTCTTTTGTTTGTCAGGCCACAATACTTATAGTTGAAGTTGTAGCCTGATATTTGTAAATTTAGATATTTACTGGAGCACACTAACTGTTGCCCCTGTTGCAACAACTCCCCCTGCTACAACTCCACATGGCTCCATCATTATACATATAATTCCACCTACTACCGCGACAGTTCCTAATATAATTCCTGTTTTAGAAGTTGATTGTTCGTTTTGTTCACCTTCATTTTCTGGTTTATCACAGCTTTGACCTTTTTTTGGCCTTTTTCTATTGCTACCATCTTCATTTTTATATTCATCCCAATCTTCGGGCTTTTCTACACTACGTTTCTTTTTGCCCCATTGATCAAACTCAAAAACTTTTCCTGGATTTTTTTTATCTAACCTCCAATGTTTATACGGATTATCAGTTCCATGTGAATTCTTAGTTCTATTTCTTTCCCCTTTACTATTTTGACGACCACCTCTACCAGCCAATCCATAAAAATCAATAAAATTCAAAGGGTTCGAGTAGGAATATTCATAAATATTTATACCACCATTCAACCCTATCGGGTCATTCTGAATATATCTCCCCGTCTTCGCGTCGTAATCCCTGAAATAGTTATACGTTAGTCCGGTCTCTTCGTCGTAATACTGTCCCGGAAACCTCAGGTTCATGGTGATTTGGTTATTTGCATCCAGTTCGCTGTTGCCAAAT
>NZ_JAFNPG010000026.1:0-3161 GCF_026535815.1 Snodgrassella sp. B3088 | reverse complement strand
CCGCTATCACTGTTGTCGGTGTTCTCTGCCTCTATGGCTATTTGTTCCGTCGACTGGATCCGGCCTTTGCGGTTGTCCAGTTCTTTGCCTGTGTACTGGAATGGTCCGCTGCTGCTGATTTCACCACTGCGGTTATCCAGCCGGCCTGTGCTGATGCGGGCTTCGCCGGTGTTGAGTTTTCCTTGCTGGTTGTCGAACAGTTCGCCGCTTACTTGTAATTTGTTTAGGTTGAGGGTGCCACGGTTGGTCAGGCCGTTATGTGCGTTTAGGTCGATGCCACCATTAGCAATTATTTGGCCGTTGTCGTTGAGAATTTCTTGTTCGCTGATGATTTGGCCGCTGGCAAATTGTTTGGGGGTGCTTGCCGCTGCTTCGGTCTGACCTGCGCCTGTGGCACTGGTCGGTACGGGAGTATCCTGGTTTTCTGCCGGTTTCTGCGGCCTGGCTGGCTGTTCTGTTGTGGCTGATTCGCTGCTGTTGCTGGTTGGGGGTTCTGATGGTGCATACCCGATCAGGCTGTTGCTGCTGTTATTCAGTTTATCCAGATCCAGTTTCAGGCTTTGCTGGCCGCTCTGGATGATTTTGCCCTGCTGGTTGTGGATGCTGCCACTGCTGATATCCAGACGTCCGCCGTTGATTTCGCCCTGATTGCTCAGTAGCTGCCGGTTGCGGATGTTTAATTCGTCGGCACTGGTGATTAAACCGCTGTTGTCTAGCTGCTGGCTTTGTAATTGCATTTTGCCTTGGCTGGACAGGGTGCCGCTGTTGCGGATGTTGTCTGCATGTATGGCTGCTGTGGCCTCTTCTGCGGCGCTACTGTTTTTATCTGCGGCAACGATGCTGCCGCTGTTGCTCAGTTTGCCATCGGCACTGATGCTGACGCCTCCGGCTCCGGCAAAGATTTGGCCGGCATTGTTGATGCCGACGCCTTTGTCGTTGCTGATCAGTACGATTTTGCCGGCATACATGCCACCTAGGCTGCTGCTGTCTATGGCTATGCTTTGTTTGTCCGATATATCGTTGTTTACGTTGGCGGTGATCTGCCCTTGGGCATTGATGTCATTACTGCCGGTACTGATGTTGAGTTTATTTGCCCAGATGCCGGCATTGATTTGCGCTGCTTTGGACAGGATGTTGGTGTAATCGCTGCCGCTTGTGTCCAGCCCCTGTCCGTTGATGCTGATGTCGCCTCCCCGTACCTGAAAGCCGTCCAGGCTGCCGTTATTGAGTACGGGTCTGCCGGTGGTTAGGGTGACGCCGGCAGCATTGATAAAGCCGCCGCCATTGACGCTGATGCCAGACGGATTGGCCATGATGACTTCGGCTCGTCGGCCGGCTACTTCGATGTAGCCGTTGAGCCGGCTGGGATTGCTGCTGTTGATTTGGTTGACGATGATGCCGGCTTCGCCTTTGGCCAGCCATGGGTTGCCTTGTACCCAGCCAGCCTGTTTGGTCTGGGTGCTTTTACGGCTGTTGTTGAGGATGGCCCCTTGTTTGTTGACGTCTAATTGCCGGTACTGGTTGATGGATACGCCGCCTTTGCTCGGGGTCTGGATGTTGATTTGTGGGATGCCGTTGGCGGTTTGGAGGATGGTGGGTTGCTGGTTTTTGGGGGCTGACGGGTCGGCATGGATGTCTGCTGCTATGGCAGAGTGATTAATGAGTACGCATAAACCTAATCCGAGTAGGATGGAGCTGGTTAATACGGGTAGTCTAGCCAGTAGGCTGCTGAAGATGGTGCCGCCGCTTTGATTACGGTCTGCGGTGCTTTTGCCTTCACGGATGGTGTTTTCGGCTACGGCAACCAGGATTCCTCTTTTTTTGTTGAATATGACTTTGTATCTGTTTTTATTCATGATTTTTCCTGTTATTCGCCGTACAGCCTAGGCTAACGGCATTCTGATATGTGTGGTTTGATTGTGTTATATGGAATAGTTGAGGCTGAAGCCAACGGTGGTATTGGCGGTACGGAAGTACTGGGGTTTATATATTGGTTTGCCGGCAAAGATGTCGTAATACCACTGGCCACCGGCTTTCATCTGGCCTTTGAAGCCGATAACGGCACCAGCTAGTGTTTTACCCAGCTGCATTTCGGTGGCGGGGCCGGCAACGTGGCCGACATCTAGCCCCAGATATACCTGATGGGTACCTAGATATTGCCAGCTGAGGTTGTTGTTCCAGTACCAGCCTCGTTCTCCCATGAGGGTGACTTCGCCGTCAAATCCGCGCACGGTATAACGGCCGCCGATGGAAAGCTGGTCTTGGGTAATTAAGGGGGTTTTGTTCCACTGGCTGTGAAGGGTACTGTCGAAGCTGAGGCGTTGTCTGCCTAGGGTGAATGGCTGCGTGTAGCCGATGTCGGCTGTGATGATTTTCATGCGCGATGTGCCTTCGCCAAATTCTTCTTCGGGTGCTCGCAGGCTGTGATCGGCTCCGGTACCACGGCGATAACCTAATCCGATGTTGACGGTGCCATTACCTATGTATTCTTGATGATTTAGGTTGACTGCCCAGCCAGCAGTATGCCGTTGCTGTACTTCGATTTCGGCATCGTTTACGTAATTATGGGATTGCCGACGCCATAATTTGGCGGTGATGTCGGTTTTGCGGTGGCTGTCACGATACAGCAGCCGCGTGAGTCCGATGTCGCTGTTGTCGCTTTTGCCGTTGTAGTCGTAGTTTTCGTTGTATCCGGCTACGGCCTGATGATAACGGTAATGGTTGCGGTTATACGCTATCAGCCAGTTGCCAAATGGTATTGAGTAATGCAGTGCATAGCCACGGGTACCGCTGCCGGTGCGGTTGCCATCGCTGTCCATTTGACTGTCTTTGCTGCCTAAATCATGGTTGTAGTTGATATAAAATAAATCACTTAATCCTAAGGGATTGTCTGCTGATAATGTGACGCCTCCCTGATAACGCCCTGTGGAATGGCTGCCGGAATCGTCTGCGTTAAAACTTATACGAAAGGGAATGGTTCGTTGTGACCAGCTGATGACGATGTCGCTTTCGTTCGGTGCTTCAGCCGGTACTATCTGGATATCAGCTTCGGCGGTGGGAACGCGACGCAGGTTTTCTAGTCCCTGCTCTAGCTGCCGCAGATTCAGGATATCTCCGGCTCTGGCTGGAAATTCGTTCTGGATGCGGCGAATACGCTCTAC
>NZ_JAFNPG010000025.1:0-1994 GCF_026535815.1 Snodgrassella sp. B3088 | reverse complement strand
TCATCCTTATTCTGAGCTGGATATGTTGGGAGCGAATACTTATGATTGCCATCAGCCATTATTTAATGGAAGACAAGAAGCTTGTCGGAATTTGAATCTTCAACATCAGTTTTTTCAGGTACTTGCTGATGAAATAAAAGCCGGAGGATTTAAGAACACTGACATCGTAGTTGTAGGTGATCATAGCCCTCCTATTATGTTAGATAAATATAAAGACAGTTTTAAGCCTGATTCTGTGCCATATATTCACGTACGAGTAAATTGAAATAGTTTATATTTAACTAAATTTTGTAAGGTAACCTGTGTAATTACTTCTAAATTAGTAATAAAGGGTACCTTACAGTTTTTATCGCCTTTAATTTTTAAATTTCCAAATCCATAATAGTTGCAAAAATTATTTGAAGCGAAAGTATGGGTAAAAAAATCCTTTGCCCAATATTTTTATTGATGCCTTAATGTTATTAAAAATTTATATATTTTAAAAGATTTTGACTATAGAAATGGGTACTGGGAGCCAGTAGGTTTGTACATTGCAATTTACTATAAACGATAATGAAATTACAGATATTTTCTAAATTAAAGTATTGAAATTTATAGTCTTATAAAATTTTGATAGACAATCTTTTTCTAAAATAATATTTACTAATATTATTTTAGATTTTACTTTATTGTTTTATTGGGGGGGAAATATTTGTACGTAATGTCAGTAAATATTCGAATTAATGTAAATATCCAAAATATATTTTCAGTCTTAATTTTCATATGATATCATTTATGAAAATTTCATTTATATGTGATCATATTTAAACTTTATATAAGAAATATTGATGAATATTGAAGTACATTTCCCTTTATTTTCCAAAGTAATACATATATTTAATAAGTATTTTTCTTTTCGGTTATGGCTTTTTATCGCTTTTTATCTAATTATAAATAATGGTTTTTTCTGGTTATCACACGCATTGATTCACTCCCAGCGGTATGTGGTTGTATTGGAATACGTTTGGATTATTCCATTATTGTGTTTGCGAAAAAATTGGTCAATATTATTATTTACCATCTCCTACGTTTGCATTTATATATTTGACATTTTGTATTGGATCAAGCAATTTTATCGTTATGAAAATTTATCAGAATTCATTGGGTTACTTTATTTTCTTCCCCAAGCTCCAAAATTATATTGGATAATTTTAGGATTAATTTTTGGTTATCTGATATTAAGTTTATTTCTAATTTTCAAATATTTGGTTCGTTTTGCTACAACGCAAATGATTTTACCATTATCTATATTATATTTATTGTTTGTATTTTGCTTTTACGATTATCGTGGTACTAATCTTTCTGATCGCTATAAGACTACTGGTTGGTGGGGCAGTTACTACGAAACTATTCAAAATTATAAATATAATATGCAAATTTTTTGGCTCAGAAAAGTCAACCCTGAGTTTTACGATTGGCCACATGGAGGTGTGTTACAAAAACAGATTAATTTGCAGCATCCCCCCAAAAAAATACTATTCATTTTAAATGAATCATGGGGTACTTTTGTACCTGAACATGGCGCTATTAATTCATCGGTAAAAGCACCTTTGCTGAATTTGCCCAATGTAAAACTAATTGCTCAGGGTGAAAATCCAGCACTCCACAGTACCATAATGGGGGAGCTGCGAGAGTTATGTGATTTGAAAGCCAAAAGTTCCAATTTTAAACTAGGCCCGTTTGATAAGTTCAAAAAATGTGTTCCGGTAAGATTACAAAAACAAGGTTATGATATACAAGCTTTTCATGGATCCTCTTCTAAGATGTATAACCGTAAAGAATGGTATCCGTATATGGGTTTGCAAGATGCACATTTTTATCCACATTTTAGTAATATAAAACTTTGTTATTCATTCCCCGGAGCTTGTGATTATAATATTGTGCATGATGTATCAGCTGCCAATAAATCTGCACAGGGTAAATCATTTATATACTGGCTAACACTGAACACCCAT
>NZ_JAFNPG010000024.1:0-1934 GCF_026535815.1 Snodgrassella sp. B3088 | reverse complement strand
TTCCATCCAAACCTTAATAAAGTTTTTGCATACAAGTTTTTATACTAGTGCAAATAATCTTCTTTGGTTAAAGGTTTTTGGGTAGGTTCTGGCGCTGTTGCTTCAGGAAACGAAAATTTTTTAGATTCATCCCAATTGATGCCAGTTTCATAGAATGTAAGTAGACGTTTTTGGATGTCTTTAGAATCTCCATACATTCCCGCATACTCTTTTGTTTGAATAATATCTAAGTGATCTTTTACAGTTAATTTAGGAATCAAAACCTTATTATCTACGGTGTCATATCTGTCATCCATTTCCACCAGACCTTTTGTACCAGTTAATATATCTGTAATAGTAATAATTTTAGATTGCTGTGGGCGTACATTTTTTCGTACATGTTCATTTTGTATTGAAACTAATAACTCTTTAAGTCTATGTGCAGCTACTGAATAGGTAAATAAGATATTAACCTTATTCAGGTCTACCCCATCCCATTCATCTTTATCATTAAATATATTAAAAAACTCCATCCAATGGTTTTTTCTGGATTGCGCTAATGAATACAATCCCTCTTTTATATAGACTCCGAATACTGTATTTTCTTGACTACGTTGTTTTTTGGTTAACATTTCTTTCCACCTGCTTTAGATTTGGTATTATTTTTTAAATGTTCATCCGCCGCAGCTAAGTATTCTTGCCACCGTGAATTATTTAGATAAAGCGTACGAAGTTTTGGTTTTTCGGTGCGGCTGTCTTGGTTGCGTCTTGTGTCGAGTAGGCCAGCTGCGGCATCATAGACAAAACCGTAGCGTTCGGTACGGTTTTGTTTTTCGATACGAACTTCGTCTAGGCGGTGTTTAACATCGTAGTGGTAATACTGGGTACCACTAACGGTCTCATTCGAGATGTTACATTTAAGTCAAAATTTATGCTATTCACTCAAGAGTAGGTAAATTATTTGAAATATATTACATTATTTTTTCTTTAAGTTTCCAAAAAAAATCGTCTGCAAATATTTAATTCAACCTCAAACCCAAAACAATATATCAATATAATCATCTATTTAATCATATTAGAAAATAGATTAAATTATATTTATTCATTTTTAATTGATTTTTTCAATCTTTTGATTTCATTAATTAAGTTAGGAATATCTTGTCGAGCATGCGCAATAAAGTCTTGGTCATATATTGTTCCACCAATAAGTTCAATATCTTCTCCACGGTTATTTTCATTCCCTGTCATAATAAAATTTGAGCCACTAGTATGATCCCTACCTTCAATATATGATATCCAAGGTCCACTTGTTGCTTTATCACAACGTTGTTTTATTTGATTCAATTCATAATCTGATATTTCAGTTTTTTTTTGCATTAACAATTTCCTTTGGATTTGAGTTTTTGTTTAGCTGATGGTTTTTTTTGAGTAGGTGTCATTAAAGCTTCTGCTTGCTCTGCCGATATGCCTGATAAAGCTGCATGATTAGGATTGTTTTTAGTTGGCGATGCAATAACATCACCACCCGCCGCTCGAACAGATCCAACTGTTGTAACACCGACTTTATTATGTGGAATTCCTTCTGTTAATTGTGCTAATGACTTATTTTTTGAGCTATTTACCGAAACTCCAGTTAATTTGCCATTATCATCGATTGAAACACCGCTTCCATTTTTAAACGAATCGGCAAGACATGCACCTCCTCGGCAAACAATAGCTTCATTTGGCAGTTCTGAACTCAACCCCCACGGATCAATCCAAGTCAACCCATTAGGCGCATACTGATACAAATTAAACCCACCCAACAACCCAATCGGATCCGGCTGCGTAAATCTGCCTATATCCGGGTCATAGTATCTGAAAGTATTGTAATGTAAGCCCGTTTCTCTGTCTAAATACTGTCCCTGATACCTTAGGTTCTGTTGTATCTGGCTGTGTTCGATTTCCTGTATCGG
>NZ_JAFNPG010000023.1:0-1626 GCF_026535815.1 Snodgrassella sp. B3088 | reverse complement strand
CAATGCTGCGTTCCAGAAAATAACGCTAACAAATCTAGTAAGAGATATGAAGCAATCAGGAGCAACAGAGCAGCAAATAGGAATGCGGGTACTGCAATACCAGATAGCAGGGCAAGCCCTAAGTTCATACTCACTATCAGATCAGGTAGATGCATTGTATGGGACAGGGATGAGTCTGGGAACAATGCTAAACGTTATGAGCATAAAACGCGGAAAAGCGTTTTCAATGGATGAAATAAAGGCCATAACCAACCGATATAATAGTCATAGTGGAAGTCTAGTAACAGCAAACGGAGTAGTAATTAAAGATAAACCACAATCTTCTACGGTGAGCGAATCACGTGGTGCGAATCAGAGTGGAGAAAAAGGGAATACAGAACCAAAGGCAAGTAAAGATGGCGACAAAGTGGCTAGTAAAGCTGGAAAGGGGACGACTGGGAATTCTTTAGAATGGAATTCTTGGCAAAACTACAAAAAAAAGACTATTGACGGTAAACAATATGCCCAGATTGGCGATAGATTATATTCACAACATGCAGTTGATAGGATGCAACCTTCAGGATTAGGATCTCCAGCCGGTACAGTTGGCGCTGGTCGTAATATTTCTCCTGGCATCGTAGAGCACACTATACAGAATGGAACAAAAACGAGTTCTACAGTTAATGGTGTAGAGAGGATTGTGCATTGGAGCGGTGATGTAGGTGTTGTTACCGAAAGTAACGGTAAAATTATTGTGACCATTTTAAGACGGAGTGAAAAGTGATGAATTGGATATATCCTGATGTTGTTAATAAATTGAAAAAAAAATGTGATTCTTTTTTGAACAAAGAAATCGGTGTGGAAGAAATACAATCTAGCATTTATGAGGCTGAACACCAAATTTTAGCATTAGAAGAGAAATGGTTAAGAGAATTACTTTTTGATGCAGAAAATCAAATTGAATTAAACCGTTATACGATAGATAGCGATAAGTTAGAACTATCTGTTGAACCCATTATTAAGAATATAATGACAAAAATATCATAACGATAATGATCCCCACCTAATCAGTGGGGGGATCTCACTTGTTGTTTGAAACAGGAACACAAATTCAATAATTAGCTTATTGTGCTCAACTTTAATGACCACAGGGCGTCTGGTATAAAAGCCTATTTGTTCCAGCCACCTGCCTTTAATAGTTAGTTGTGGTCTGGAGTTTGGTTTTATGCCTTGTGGCACATAACCGACAGTATAAAACCGCTTATTGGGTTGTGGTGCGGTGTTTTGCCTGTTGTTGAATTTAGCTAAAATATACCTTAGTCATAGTTAACTCCTTTGAAGTTAGTTGTGTTAGCGGGTAGCAGTGTTGGTACCCGCTAATCTGCGTCATTAGCAGGCGCGACTAGTGCAGAATTGGCAGCCCAATACCTAATAAACCATCTGCCAAAAGACCAATATCCAGAAGCAATAGATCCCGCCACAGGAGAAATAGACCCGAACAAACTGCCGGAAAACGTAAAAGGAAGCATAAGAGATCTATCGTCAGCGATAGGGACAGTAGCAGGTGGACTAAGCGGAGGAACACTGAGTAATGCGCAGATAGCAGGAGAGCTTGGGCAAAATGCAGTAGAGAATAATGCCTTAATT
>NZ_JAFNPG010000022.1:0-1407 GCF_026535815.1 Snodgrassella sp. B3088 | reverse complement strand
TTACGGTCATACTCTGTTGGCGTAATCGTGATCACATTATTCGCCAATTTAATTATCACACAGGCAGTCTCTTTTTCCAGCATTCTAAAATTTTTATAGCCAGCAAAGCTCAGAAAGGCCTTGGAATATGAATCGTGATCTTTTGCCCATTCTTTAAGGTCAATAAACTTAGTGGTATTGGTTATCGTTAATACAAGTTCACCTAGCAATACCGGTATCAGCTCTTCTGAAATACGCGCCCTGACGTGAGAATGGACAAACCCAGGACTGTAATTCTCATAAAAAAATCCTTGTATAATAAAAGAATTATCAGGTAATATATACAAATTACATCTTTTTGTTTTCGGTTCCTTGTCCTTAGATGCTAATGCTTTAAAAATTTTTAACATTTACTATCCTTTGACCTGAAAACGAAATACTGTATTTGCCCAAGTATAGCTACTGACACCATGTGCTGTATATCAATTTATTTTGAATAATTAAAAATCGAATCCATCTACTTTATATCCCTTTTATTTACGCAAAAAATCCTCAGAAATATGAAATTTCTGAGGATTTTATAATTAAGGTAACCTAACTACTGGCTATTGTATTGCTGTTAAGAGGCTAAATGCTCATAGTTACTGCGTTTGAGCAACGGAATTAAATGCTGATAAATACTCTCTGCGTCAGGAGAGCACGTTACCTCTTTATTGACAAGGAATCCAAATCCACCTCTACCGTAAAGGCCATATTCTGTTGGCGTAATTGTGATCACATTATTCTCCAATTCAATAAAGACATAAGCAGCCTCTTTTTCCAACCTTCTATAGTTTTTATAGCCAGCAAAGCTCAAAAAGGCCTTGGTATATGAATCGTGATCTTTTACCCATTCTTTAAGGTCAATAAACTTAGTGGTATTGGTTATCGTTAATACAAGTTCACCTAACAATACAGGTATCAGCTCTTCTGAAATACGCACTATATCACGAGAGTTCACAAAACCAGGACTGTGATTCTCATAAGAATAGCCTTGTATAATTACAGAGTTATCAGGTAATACGTATAAACTACATCCCTTTCTTTTCGGTTCCTTATGCTTAGATGCTAATGCTTTAAAAATTTTTAACATTTATCAATCCTGTGACCTGAAGGCGAAATGCTGTATTTGCCCAAATATAGCTACTGACACCATGTGCTGTATACCAAATTATTTAGAACGATTAAAAATCGAATCCATTAATTTATATCTTTTTTTAATCAAGGTAACTTGAATACTAGCTATTGTATTGCTGTTAAGAGGCTAAATGCTCATAGTTACTGCGTTTGAGCAACGGAATTAAATGCTCATAAATACTCTCTGCATCGGGAGAGCACGTTACCTCTTTATCGACAAGGTGTGAAAATCCGCCATCTTTACGGTCATAC
>NZ_JAFNPG010000021.1:0-1280 GCF_026535815.1 Snodgrassella sp. B3088 | reverse complement strand
CCCATCCCATTCATCTTTATCACTAAATATATTAAAAAACTCCATCCAATGATTTTTTCTGGATTGCGCTAATGAATACAATCCCTCTTTTATATAGACGCCGAATACTGTATTTTCTTGACTACGTTGTTTTTTGGTTAACATTTCTTTCCACCTGTTTTAGATTTGGTTTTATTTAAATGTTCATCCGCAGCAGCTAAGTATTCTTGCCGCCGTAGATTATTTAGATAAAGCGTACGAAGTTTTGGTTTTCGGTGCGGCTGTCTTGGTTGCGTCTTGTGTCGAGTAGGTCGGCTGCGGCATCAAAGACAAAATTGTATCAACTTTATTTTTTATGTTTGTAAATTTTTTCGGGATAGTCCAAAATCAACATACCCTTCTAAACTTATAACTAGACACCACTTATTTGATGAATCAAAAAAATAATGATGTTGAGGAATATTTTCAACAGCAAACGCAAGAAAATTATCAAATTGTTTATAAGTTAATTGCACTGCAAAATTTAAAGACGAATCATTTATATAATAAATTACTTTACTTTTTTTTATTTCAGAATATATCTCATTATCATATAAGAATTTTTTTATTACCAATACCCAATTAGAATAGTTTCCAAAAAGTTGACTACTTTTATAGTTAATAGTTTTTTTCCAATCAATCTTTGATCCT
The DNA here is from genome assembly GCF_026535815.1 of Snodgrassella sp. B3088. Lineage (NCBI taxonomy): Bacteria > Pseudomonadati > Pseudomonadota > Betaproteobacteria > Neisseriales > Neisseriaceae > Snodgrassella > Snodgrassella sp. B3088. The sequence goes on along the minus strand of NZ_JAFNPG010000021.1, from coordinate 611 downwards.
TTCCAATTAAAAGAATCAGATAATTTATCTGCAATATCTTCCCAATTATCTATTAGTTTTGGTGGGTCAGATAATTGAGAGATTTTTATTTTGATTTCATCATCAAGTGTCACAAATTTCTCCGTGGTTTAGAGGGATGATTAAATAGATTTTGAAGTTTGGTTACTGTGGATTCAGTAGCATTAAATAAGAAATGCTCACCTTTATCTTTTCCGCTAAACACATTTATATGAGCTCCATTTCTTCCATCGCACTCTACTCTAAATCCCGTCTTTCCATTTGCAGTAATCATTCCTACAGGCCTTCTATTTGGTGTTTTTCGATACACCGGCCTAAGGCATCGTAGTGGTAATACTAGGTACAACTGGCGGTCTGTTTGCTGTGGGTACGGCCGTGTGCGTCATAGGTATATTGAAGGCTGCGGACGTATGGTGGTAATTTGTTTACTTAGTTAATTGCAGTGATGGCTGCGTGTGCCTTAAGCATTAGTTTCGCTTAGAAGCATATTCTTAGAACTGTAGCTGAAATGATGTGTTGGCTTCGGCTACGGTCAATGTAATGGTAATTTGGGAAAGATGATAAATTAAAAGCAGATTTGCCCTTCAAAACTT
>NZ_JAFNPG010000020.1:0-1249 GCF_026535815.1 Snodgrassella sp. B3088 | reverse complement strand
ATCACTAAATATATTAAAAAACTCCATCCAATGATTTTTTCTGGATTGCGCTAATGAATACAACCCATCTTTTATATAGACGCCGAATACTGAATTTACTTGATTTAGTTGTTTTTTGGTTAACATTTCTTTCCACCTGTTTTAGATTTGGTTTTATTTAAATGTTCATCCGCAGCAGCTAAGTATTCCTACTGCTGTGGAATATCTAGTTAAAGCGTGCGAAGTTTTGGTTTTCAATGCGGCTGTCTTGGTTCAGTATGCTTGGTTACGACAGCTTTCGATTCGGCCGTTGCAGTTATAGTAGTAATTGCTTTGTTCCCTTTAGATTAATTAATTGTTCGTTAGTCATCTTGTTTGGCAAACATAATAGCTTCTTTTACCCATTTATTTTTTTTATTTTTGGATAAAAATTCTTTGCAGTTTAGTATATTATTCAGCTCCTTCTCCCCTAGAATATCTTTTATATCTGATAGCATAAGACCAATATCTAAAATTTGACTTTCACCATAATTAGAAAGATCTCGAGATAGATACCAATCTTTTAAAAATAATAAGGCTTCGTTTTTGTTTATTTGTAAAAATAATTTAAAAGAAGCTAAACGGAGTATATTGATTTTAACTAATTCTTTTAGTAAATAAGTAGCTTTTGTAACATCAGCATGATTAATAAAATTTTTTACTTCATTTTCATCGGTTATTTGTTGCCATAATTTATTATATAAATCATTAAATTCCTGTAAAGTATCAATTAACATTTTTACCTTACCCTTTCTTTCAATATCTTTAGGAGTAACATTATCTTTAATTTTTCAGTCTATAACTCCGCCTTTAGTTTTAACTTTTAATTCTACATTTTTACCTGTGGTGTTAATATCAAAATAGTAATCTACACCTAATGCTCCAAAGCTCTTTTATGGCATCTGGATTTTTGGGGTCAATTTTCGCAGAAGTAACACTAATTCCTCCTCTACAATCTATTGGATTATATGTAAATCCGTTATGAGTAAATTTTTTAAATTCGGCTTTTGACATAAAACGCCGAACAATGCCTGAATTTTGAGGTATACCATCAATAAGTTTATCGCCAGCAAATCCTGCTGGGTCAATCCACATCAACCCATTAGGCGCATACTGATACAAATTAAACTTACCCAACAACCCAATCGGATCCGGCTGCGTAAATCTGCCTATATCCGGGTCATAATACCTGAAAGTATTGTAATGTAAGCCCGTTTCTCTGTCTAAATAC
>NZ_JAFNPG010000019.1:0-1214 GCF_026535815.1 Snodgrassella sp. B3088 | reverse complement strand
ATAAATCAGGATGTTAACTAAGGAATAGTTAAATATGAATAAAATTGATATAAATAAAGTTACCATTCAATTATGGATAGGTAATAATTTTTTAGAAGAAGAAGAATATCAACAATATTTTCATAAATTTGAAGGAATGCAAAAGGATGTATTAAACCCAAAACCAAGATGTTTATTTTGTGCAGATATTGGAGAGATAACTTATATTACAGAAAAATTAGTTGTATTAGAAAGGTTTCCGTCACCTGAAGATATTAATATAGTTATTAATAAAATACAAGTAAATAAAAATGAGAAAAAAAGAATTTATGAAAAATGCATCGAATTAGGCATATCAAAAGCCAATGCAGTTTTTTGGCATATAAATAATGACTTTTCGCTCAATATTGAAGTACAAACACCTTATAAAGACAATTACAATGGGCTGAAATATATAGGTGAATTTAATGCTGATGAAGTATATCCTTCCGAAATCGAAGATCTTTCATCAGATCAATATTTATGGATCGGCACCAATTTCATGCCAATAGAAAAATACAATAAATATTTTGAGCTGGATTATAGTACTGAAGATTTGGATGACCCTGACTATAAAGTTTGTGATTTTTGTAAGGATATTGGTGATAATTGGTATGATGAAGATTTTATTGGATACCCTGAACCCTTGAAAAAAGAAGTTGATATAGGAAAACTGATTGATAAGTTAATATCGCCTGGATTAGATTGCAGACAAGCAATTATAGATAAATGCCACAGCTTAGGTATCACAAAAGCTAATGCTTTATTTTGGTATGAAGCAAGTGAATTAACACTTAAAAAACCATACAAAGAAAACTATAACGGACTTAAATATATTGGGATATTTAATATTTAATATTGATATACGAATTATTGGTAATAATTAAGACTATATATCTAGAAGCCTAAGCTATTTTGCTTAGGCTTTCGATTAAAATATTTATTATCTGTTTGAATTTATATACAACTATAGTTATTAACCCTCCTCTACTTCAGGCGAAGGACGCTACCAGTACGACAACCTCGACCGGCTGGTGAGTAAAAAACATACCCGGCAAGGACAGACCGATTACCACTATGACCGCACCGGCCGCATCGAAAGCTGCCGCAACCAGGCCTACTGGGAAACCCTGCAATATGATGCCGCTGCCAACCTGCTGGATAAAAGACGCAACGAAGACAACAGTACCGACAAC
>NZ_JAFNPG010000018.1:0-768 GCF_026535815.1 Snodgrassella sp. B3088 | reverse complement strand
GCCGGTACCTTTCATTAATCAGGATCGATTTGGCCGCTATGATTCCATTGGTAATCTGGGCGGTAAACCAGTCAGTATTCCCGATGGTGTAGTGTTTACGTGGGTACACTATGTAGGAGACCCTGGCGATTTCGACCGTGATAGAAAAGCCGGCGAATACAAGCGTCCCTCCATCACTTATCAGCTACCCATTGATGGTTTTGATTTTCAATACCGCGTAACGGATGGTGCTATTAAAATTAGAAGAGAGCAAACTGATATTGATTATATGAATGATAATAAAAATCTGATTCCTAAAGGTAAGCCTTTTCCGTGGGGTTATACGATTGTTTATAACTTATATAGCCCTAAACAACCTAAAACTTTTAATCAATGGTTTAATAATATTTTAGAATCGTCAAAAGAAAACTGGGATTTTGGATATTCTAAAAAACCAGATAAAGTATTTGGCTTAACCTATTATCAAGCCAATAACGGTATAGACCCCAGTACCAATCAACCATGGACAGATAATATTGCAGGAAAAGATCTGTATATCTATCGGGATTCAAATAATAACATTAAAACCCTTATCCTATGTGATATTGTTGGAAAAATAAAACATTGTCATCATGATTTTATTGTTAATAATTTTCCGATAGATGTCAGTATAACTTACAACCGTGTCTATTTAAAACTATGGCAACTAACCGAAAAAAATATCGCTGCCATACTGGATAGCTGGGTGGTGACTAATGATGGCAAATTAATTAAAAAGCAGGCTGGCAA
>NZ_JAFNPG010000017.1:0-768 GCF_026535815.1 Snodgrassella sp. B3088 | reverse complement strand
GCCGGTACCTTTCATTAATCAGGATCGATTTGGCCGCTATGATTCCATTGGTAATCTGGGCGGTAAACCAGTCAGTATTCCTGACGGCGTAGTACTTCACTGGGTACGTTATGTTGGAGACCCTGGTGATTTTGATGCCAGCAAAAAAGCACAAGAATACAAACGTCCGCCTATTACCTATCAGCTACCCATTAAAAGCTTTGGTTTGTTTTATCGCCTTACTGATGGTGCGCTGATGAGCTATAAAGAACAAACCGAAATAGATTATTTGCATGATAATAAAACTTTAATTCCTGAAGGTAAGCCCTTTCCGTGGGGACATACGATTGTTTATAATTTAGTAAGTCCTAAGCAATTCAAAAATTATAATCATAGGTTTAAAAATATTTTAAAATCGTCAAAAGAAAGCTGGGATTTTGAATATTCTAAGCAGCCTAATAAAGTATTTGGCTTAACCTATTTCCAAGCCAATAACGGTATAGACCCCAGTACCAATCAGCCATGGACTGATAATATTGCAGGACGGGATCTCTATATCTATCGAGATGCTAATAATAACATTAAAACCCTTATCCTTTGCGATATTGTTGGTCAAGTACGATCTTGTCATCATGATTTTTTTGTTAGTAATTTTCCAGTAAAAGTTAGTATAAATTATGACCGGCTCTATCTGAAACTATGGCAGCAAACCGAAAAAAATATCGCTGCCATACTGGATAGCTGGGTGGTGACTAATGATGGCAAATTAATTAAAAAGCAGGCTGGCAA
>NZ_JAFNPG010000016.1:0-749 GCF_026535815.1 Snodgrassella sp. B3088 | reverse complement strand
GGTTCAGGTCCATGTGCCAGCAATGGTGTGGAAGTTCGAGTCTTCTCCTGGGCACCAGAATTCCAAAAAAAAGATATCCAAATTATTGGATATCTTTTTTTTATGTCTCAATATTCGATTATATTGCTGGGTACGTAACCCAATGATGCTGTAGCCTGATTCTGATATTATTTATGTTAAAATATTCTATTTGCGATTTAAAATAATCAACAGTATTACTGTAAAAATTCATTTGGTTACAAAAAAATGAAGTAGCATCAAACACATATCATAATATAATAAAGTACAAAATTATCTATAAAACAATTATTATAGATTATAAAAACTTTTAACAGAGATACTTAATTTTTATTTAAAGCGTATTAAATAAAAAATAATAGGCTTCACGATAACCAGCTAATGTGGAAAAATAAAAAATTTTCCGACTAGGATGAATGCAAGACGGATTTGAAGTACTATATTTTTACAATTTATATTTTAATTAAGCATTCGATTCAGATAATTAACTAGGTGTCTTGTAATTTTGTAGGTATTATTAAGCTGAACAAACTTCCCTTTGATAATCAATCTCAGCCAATCCATAAAGATAATACCCTTGACAATTGCTCTTGAGAATATATAATGCACAACTTCTCTGATGTGACTCACAGCGCTTAGTGTTGTGAAAGAAGCCCAGGTGGCGGAATTGGTAGACGCGCATGGTTCAGGTCCATGTGCCAGCAATGGTGTGGAAGTTCGAGTCTTCTCCT
>NZ_JAFNPG010000015.1:0-582 GCF_026535815.1 Snodgrassella sp. B3088 | reverse complement strand
ATCACTAAATATATTAAAAAACTCCATCCAATGATTTTTTCTGGATTGCGCTAATGAATACAACCCATCTTTTATATAGACACCGAATACTGAATTTACTTGATTTAGTTGTTTTTTAGTTAACATTTCTTTCCACCTGTTTTAGATTTGGTTTTATTTAAATGTTCATCCGCCGCAGCTAAGTATTCTTGCCGCCGTGGATTATTGATACCTATGGGGTTTTGCTTATTGGAAGTTCCTTCCAAACCACCCATCTGTTCAAAAGTTCTCTGCTCCAATCCTCGTGCGGTTGCTTTTCCTGCCACACCTTCTCCACGATAAATTGGTTCTGGTATGGTATCAAATATTGAAAAGTTGTTATTATATCGATACTTTAATACATCTTCTGCTGAATGTCCCAAACCTGGTTTGCTCGCATAACCAATATAGGGTTTACCATTTTTTACGCCTTGATAGGTAATATGCGTATACCCCTCGCCTGTTTTCCAACCCCACGGATCGATCCACATCAACCCATTAGGCGCATACTGATACAAATTAAACCCACCCAGCAACCCAATCGGGTCCGGCTGCGTGAATCTG
>NZ_JAFNPG010000014.1:0-530 GCF_026535815.1 Snodgrassella sp. B3088 | reverse complement strand
TCCAGAAAAAATCATTGGATGGAGTTTTTTAATATATTTAGTGATAAAGATGAATGGGATGGGGTAGATCTGAATAAGGTTGGTATTTTGTTTACCTATTGTGTTGCTTCTGATAGGCTTAAAAAGTTACTAGTTTCTTTGCAAGATGAATATGTAAAAAAAAATATACGCCATCAGCAGTCCAAAATTATTACGTATACAGGTTCATTAGCTGAAAAAATAGGTCTGGTGGAAATGGATGAAAGATATGATGCTGTAGATAATAAAGTTTTGATTCCTCAATTAACCTTAAAAGACCACTTGGATATTATTCATACATATGAGTATGCTGGCATGCATGGAAATGCTGAAAGAATTCAAAAACGTCTACTTAAATTTTACGAAACGGGAGTCAATTGGGATGAATCTAAAAAATTTTTATTTCCGGATGTAACACCGCCAGCACCTATCCAAAAACCTTTAACCAAAGAAGATTATTTGCACTAGTATAAAAACTTGTATGCAAAAACTTTATTAAGGTTTGGATGGAA